>SCRJ01000071.1 GCA_004298115.1 Acidobacteriota bacterium | reverse complement strand
GCCTTCCGAACTATCGTCGCGGGATAGCGACAGAGTCACGTTGTAGAACGACCGAATATCAGGCATGCATGAACCTCCAAACCTGGGGTTTGGCCGGAAGAAAGTGGGCTGGAGAAACCTCGAGCGCCCGCGCACCCAGCTGAACCCTCTAGCCGTTAATGGTATGGCCAGCTTCCGGGGAAGTCAAACCGGCGGCACCTTGCTTGCGACAGAATCGGTACCCGATACCCCTCAGTGCTACCAGCGATCTCTCCAAGCGGCGCGAGGCTATCCGCGAACGATGATCACTTTCCCCCTCGCGTGTCCTGCTTCCAGGTACCGGATCGCCTCCGGCACCTCACGCAGGGGGTAGCGGCGGTCGATCACCGGCGTCACCTTCCCGGACGCCACGAGGTCAACCACCAGCGCCAGATCGTCGGTGTTGATGCTCGCCAGCAACGAGACGAGCTTCCGCGAGCCGAACAGGGAGAGCACCGGCGCGGCCATCATCTGAACCAAAGGACCGATCATCCAGGGGTCGGTCGTCCCCGCGGCCCCGACATAGGTCCCGTTCGGTTTGAGGACGCGCCGCCAGGCGCGCAACGAACGGTTCCCCACGAGATCGAGGACGATGTCGTACCGCTCGGCGCGTGTGGTGAGGTCCTCCCGGGCGTAGTCGATGACGTCGTCCGCGCCGATGCCGCGAACGAGCTCGAGGTTCCTCGTGCTGCACACGCCCGTGACTCGCGCGCCGAACGCCTTCGCGATCTGCACCGCGAACGTGCCCACGCCCCCGGCCGCGCCGTTGACCAGGACGGCGTGGCCGGATCTGACGTGTCCCTTGTCGCGAAGCGCCTGCAACGCCGTCAGCGCCGCGATCGGCACCGCTGCCGCCTGCTCGAAGCTCACGCGCTCCGGCTTGACGGCCAACCGCGACACCGGGGCGCACACATACTCGGCGAACGAACCCCGGCCGGCGCCGAACACCTCGTCGCCCGCCCTCAACCGCGTGACGTCCTTGCCGACCGCTTCGACCGTACCGGCGACGTCCGCACCGAGTCGCGGGTTCTTGGGCTTGCCGAGCCCGGTCATCAGGCGAAACAGATACGGCTCGCCGCGCATGAAATGCCAGTCGAAGGGGTTCACCGAAGCCGCGTGAACTCTGATCAGGACTTCGTCACTGGCGGGGACCGGCCGTTCGATCTCCTCGCAGCGCAGCACGTCGGGTGAGCCGTACGTGCGGTACACGATCGCTTGCATTGTGAAAACGCTACCACCGTCCTGACGCGGCGGTCAACTCGAACCTCTGCCGTGACCAGGGTTTGGAGTCGAGCCGGCCGCGCCTGAACTCGCCGGTCTTCACGCCGCGCCACGCCACGTACCCACCGCTTTTCACCGTGTCACCTTCACCGGACCTGACGCCTATCAGAAGACCCCGCGTCTCCAGGAGGCCCGGCGCCTGATGGTGTCGAAGACGATGGACGCGGGCATCGCGAGCCGCAGCGTGGGTGACGCCAGCGCTTCCCAGTTCAGCCGCGAGTACGGCCGGCATTTCGACGCTCCGCCCGCGAAGGACATCACCCGCCTCCGCGAGCACGTCGGCGCAGCTGGTGTCGAGTAGAGCGATCCCTGCGACCGGTTCGGGAACATGGCCGGCCAGAATATTGTCAATAAGCGTGGAGGTGGTACCTCTGGAGGAGGGACGATGGCGCTTCTCTGGTTTCTGCTGATCGGGCTCTTCGCCGGCTGGCTGGCCGGCATGATCATGAAGGGCGGCGGGTACGGTCTCCTCGGCGACCTGATCATCGGCGTGATCGGCGCGCTGCTCGGGGGCTTTCTCTTCGGCTTGCTGGGGATCGCGGCGTACGGGTTGCTCGGCCGCCTGGTCATGGCTTTGGTC
Source organism: Acidobacteriota bacterium (assembly GCA_004298115.1). Lineage (GTDB taxonomy): Bacteria > Acidobacteriota > Thermoanaerobaculia > Thermoanaerobaculales > Thermoanaerobaculaceae > RBG-13-68-16. The sequence continues at coordinate 18,385 of SCRJ01000071.1, read as the reverse complement.
GGCGCGATCGTGCTGATCGTACTCCTGCGCGTCCTGAAACGAGCCTGAGCCGTCGCCGGGACGGTGCGGGATCGCCGCTGGGCCGCCTCTTCGAGACGCCGAGCGTGGAATGCCGGTGCCTTTGCGTTTTCGCGGCGTTTCACCACCTCCGCCTCGGCGACCCAGCGTGCTGGGCGCGTTCGCGAAATAGCGGTCCCCCCTCAATGGTTCACCCAAAAGGTCTCCTACCTCTGGTGGTCACTCGGGTTCGAGTCCCGTCGGTCGTGGAATGCAGTTCGCGAACCGGCGCGCAGCGAGAACGGTTTGGGTCGAGCAGCAAGGAGGAGAACACCGTGAAAATGGTCCTTCTTTTCCTTCTGTGTGCGAGCATCCCCATGATGGCGAGCGGTGCGCCGGCCACCGACAACCCGGGCAGCGCGTGCTCCTATCTCGACGCCGCGACGATCAGCACGATCACGGGGCTGCACATCACGAAGACGACGGACAACGGCGACGCGTGCATTTACGTCGACCCGACGGCGCCGCTGAGCCCGATGGTGCAGACGTTCGGCCAGGCGCTCAGCAAGGCGTTCAGCGGCGAGAGCCCGCTCCGGCTCAACGGCGCGCCGAACGGCGTGCCCGAGCCGCAGAGAGGGGCGGGCGTGATCGTGCGGCTGCCGAGCGGCGGCGCCCTGACGAACGTCAGCGTCCACGACTACGTGCAGGGGATCCTTGCGCAGGTCCCCACCGAAGCGGGCTGCGGTCCGCTCCAGGACGTGAGCGGTCTCAACGCGGCGTCCGTTGTCTGCCTCGGCGGCGCGATAGGCCACGGCGGCGTGGTCAAGGACGGCAAGGCCGTGCAGATCATGTACCTCGCCTCGGGAAACGCGACGAACGACGTCATGGGCGCCCTGCTCGCCGCCGCCGCCGCAAAAATGTAGGCTGATCGCTCCAGCGGCTGGCCCGAAGCATCAGCCTGAGTACGCACGGGTTGCTCATAGGTACCAGGTAGGTACCACGTCCACGCGTATCGACATGATTGGCGGCCAGCGGTGCGGCGACGGAATGTCACCAAGCGTGGAGGCGGTACCTATGCGGTGCTCCGCCCTGGCCTCGGTGTCCGAGCGATGGGGAGCAGTGCAGGGCGGCCTGGGTTCGTGACGCCTCGGCGCGCGGAGGGGTGACACGCGAGGCGCCGCGACAAGGTGAGATGACGATCGCCCGTACCGATCGGGTATCAAGGCCGTGCTCCGCCACCCGCGGGCCGCGTCATCAGGAATGGGCTGGGGGCCGATCGCACTACCAGAGAAGGGCTCAGGACCCGTCATGCGCCGACCAGCACTCGCGCCACTCGCCGCCGTTGCGCTCATCGCCGGCGCCGCCTCGCTCTTCCTCGTCGGCTGCGTGCGGACCGCGGAGTCGGGGGACGGCGGACTGTCGGCCGGGCCGACGCCCGCCCCGGAGTTCCCCTCCGGGCTGACCTGGCTCAACACGGCGACGCCGCTCACCCTGAAGGCGCTCCGAGGCAAGGTCGTGGTCCTCGACTTCTGGACCTACGGCTGCATCAACTGCATGCACGACTTCCCGTGGATCGAGCGGCTCGAGAAGGACTTCCCCGACACGTTGGTGGTCATCGGCGTGCACTCCGCGAAGTTCACCGAGGAAGGGAACACGCGCAACATCCGCGAGATCGTCCTGCGCTACGGGATCGACTACCCGGTGGTCAACGACAGCCGCTTCCAGGTCTGGAAGGAGTGGGGGGTCAACGCGTGGCCGACGCTGGCGATCGTCGATCCCGCGGGCAACGTCGTGACCGAACGCGCCGGCGAGGGGTTCTACCCGGAGTTCAAGGCGATCATCTCGTCGCTGGTCGAGAAGTTCGGGGCCGAGGGGCGGCTGGATCGCCGGCCCCTGAAGCTGAAGCTCGAGAAGCAGGGGCTGCCGCAAACGGTGCTTTCGTTCCCCGGCAAGGTGCGGGTCGACCCGAAGGGTGGTCGCCTCTTCATCTCCGACACCGACCACAACCGGATCGTGGTCGCCGCCCTCGCTTCCGGGAAGGTGCTCGCGGTCATCGGCAGCGGGAGGCAGGGGTTCCGGGACGGCGACTTCGCCACCGCGGAGTTCAACCACCCGCAAGGCCTGGCGCTCTCCGCGGACGGGCACACGTTGTACGTCGCCGACACGAACAACCACGCGCTGCGGGCCGCGGACCTCGCCGGGAGGACGGTGACCACGCTCGACGGGACCGGCGCCCAGGCCACGGCCTACCCGCCCCGCGCCGGCACGGCGCCCGGCGTGGCGCTCAGCTCACCTTGGGACCTGGTGAGCGACGGCAACGACCTCGTCATCGCCATGGCCGGGTGTCACCAGATCTGGAAGATGGACCTGGCCACCAAGCGCATCGGGCCGTTCGCGGGAACGGGCGCGGAGGGCTACACCGACGGATCGCTCGACGAGGCGACGCTCGCTCAGCCGAGCGGCCTGACGATCGGGGGCGACGGGCGCATCTACGTTGCCGACGCGGAGGGAAGCAGCATCCGCGTCGTCGACCCGCGGCGAAGGGTGGTCGCGACGCTCGCCGGCGCCGGGAACAGCCTGTTCAACTTCGGCGACCGCGACGGCAAGGGACGCCGCGCCCTCTTCCAGCATCCCCTCGGCGTCGTCGCCTCCAAGGGCTTGCTGTACGTCGCCGACACGTACGACAACAGGATCCGAGTCGTCGACCCGCGCACCGGCGCGGTGCGCACGCTGGCCGGCGGCGCGCCCGGCTGGCGCGACGGCAAGGACCCGCTCTTCTACGAGCCCGGTGGCATCGACGCCGCGAACGGTGTCCTATACGTCGCCGACACCAACAACAGCTCGATCAGGACGGTCGACGTCGCGACCGGCGCGGCCTCCACGCTCGTCCTGAAGGGCGCATCGATGCTCGCGTCCGACCACGTCTACGGCGAGGCGGCGGTGCGTCTCCCGCCGCAGACGGTCGGCGCGGGCCCCGGCTCGGTGCGCTTCACCGTGGAGCTGCCGGAGGGGTTCGCCCCCAACCCGCAGGCGCCCTCCGAGGTGTCCGTCGCGGTGAGTCAAGGCGACGCGGTCTCGCTCGCCGGAGCGACGACGTTCGCCGGCGCCGGGCCGCGCTTCCCGATGACGTTCCCGGCGGTCTTCAAGGCCGGGACCGCGGAGGTGACCCTCGACGTGGCGCTCGTGTACTGCAGGGAAGAGCAAGCGAGCGTGTGCATGATCAAGCAGGCGCGGCTCACGGTGCCGGTCCAGGTCGTCGAGACGAGCGCGGCGCCGGCGCCCAGCCCGGTGCTGAACGTGACGTACCAAATCCGATGAGGCTTGGCAGCGGGGTCAGGCCTGCGTTGTTGCGTTATCGAGCTCCAAACGCCTGGCCCGAACCTTCCGTTGCGCCCCGAACGGCCGATCCTGTCTGGCCTCCAACTCCACGCCGCCGCGCGGCGGTCAAGCGTCAACAGGCTCCGGCCAAGATGACCGACGACCCCGAGGAAGCGTGCACAGAAGGGCGCTGGAGGCGCCGGCACTCGAGGGCTTCTGCCCACCGCTCGATCGAACAATGGTGCGCCGCACGGCGCCTGGGGGCGCAAGAAGGCAGGTGGCGAGGCACCGATCGGCCCTCGCCGGCGCCAGAACAACGCAAGCCTGACCCCAGTTCGGGTGCCGATCCGCCGCGGCCTGGTCTTTCCCGCGGCGTCCGAGAAGGTGAGATGGTGATACCCGGTATCGATTGACTGCTTGCCCATCGCGTTCGCGCAGTTCATCATCGTGCCATGTTGAAGTCCTGTGGATTGGCCGGTGTGCTGCTGAAGCACGGCGTCACGTAGCGTTCCGTTGGTTCCGCATGGTTAGCTACTACGCAACGACGCTGGCCGGCGAACGCCTCCGCAGGTGCTACGAGCTGGCACCTCCTCGGGTGCAGCGGTACCTGCGCGAGGAGGCGCGGTTCGTATGCGAACGCCTCGACCGGTCGGACGCCGTGCTCGAACTCGGCTGCGGCTACGGCCGCGTCATGTGGCAGCTCGCCGAGTCCCCCAGGTTCGTCGTCGGCATCGATATCTCCTTGACGAGCTTGGCGCTCGCTCGAGCGCTGACGGGCGTTCGGCCCTCCTGCCACCTTGCCGCAGCCGACGCCGCCCGGCTGGCCTTTCGCCCCGCATCGTTCGACGCCGTGGTCTGCGTTCAGAACGGCATCTGCGCCTTCCATGGCGATCAGGCAGCCGTGCTCGGAGAGGCGCTCCGGGTCGTCCGCACTCCCGGTCGCGTCCTGGTCTCGACCTACTCCGACGACTTCTGGCCCGACCGGCTCGACTGGTTCCGCCGCCAGGCGGCTGAGGGCCTCGTCGGCGCCATCGATGAGCGTGCGACCCGTCGCGGGACCATCGTCTGTCGGGACGGGTTCTCGGTCGGCACCATGGCCGCTGACGGCTTTCGCGCTCTTTGCTCCCGTCTTGGCGTCATACCACGTCTCGCCGAGGTGGACGGCTCGAGCCTCTTCTGCGAGATCACCGTCTGACCTGCGCTGCCCGACAGGCGCCTGCAGATTCGTTATCTCACCATCTTGCTCTGATTAGCCTTCACCAGGCCCGATCACAGGCCCGCTCCAGCGGCGCCTCGCGGCCTCACCCCGTGGTGGCCTCGGCGGCTGGGAAGCGAGGCGCAGCCCGGGCCGGCCCGCGTCGAAGCGGCCGGGCGCACTTGGACGCAATGCGTGGCGCGGCCGGACAATGCGAGATGGTGAAACCTGCTGCCGGTGCTCTGTTCTCGGGGCCGCTCCGACCCTCGTTCCCTACTCCGCCTCGCCGGGCAGGCGCTCCTGCGGCAGCAGCGCCAGCGCGCGCTCGATGGCGGGCCCGCGCATCCTCCGCTTGGAGAGGGCGTAGGCCTGGGGGTCGAGGGCGGCGAGGGGCGCGAGCCGTTCCTTGGCGCGCGCCACGAGGTCGGTCCCGGGCGTGACCAGCTCGTCGAAGAACCCGGCGGAGACGGCCTCCTTGGGGGCGTAGGCCCGGCCGTGGAGGAGGACCTCCGTCTGCCGCTGCGGCGGGACCACGGGCTGGGCGATGGCCAGCACCCACGAGGGCAGCGCGATGCCGATGAGGACCTCGTTCAACTGGAGGCGGAACGGCCCCTCCTCGACGAGCCTGAGGTCGCAGGCGAGGGCGAGGATCAGCCCCCCCGCAACGGCGTGGCCCGCGCACGCGGCCGCGGTGGGGACGGGCAGGAGGGCGGCGCGCGCCATGGTGTGCGCGAAGCAGCGGTGGAGCACCTTGAGCTGCCCGGGATCCAGCGTCGGGAGGGTCTTCACGTTGAGCCCTCCGGAGAAGAACCCCGGGCGGCCGGCGAAGACCAACCCCCGGCACCCCGAGGCCTCGGCCTCGTCCATCGCCCGGTCGAGCCCCGCGAAGAAGGCCGCGTCCATGGCGTTGGCCTTGCCGTCGTCCATGCGGATGACCCCGCACGCTCCGTCCCGTTCGAACCCGATCGTCGCCATGGCCCTCGCTCTCCTCTTGCCCGAAACCCGCAGGCTCGACGCTCCGTTCCCGCAAGTATGACGGCCTCCGGCGGGCTCGCCAAGGGCCGATCGGTGCCGGCGATCGCCGGCTCACGATCTTTCTGTGACGGGCCGTCACCGGCCGCCGTCATCGGCGCACGGCGACGACGACGCGCGGCTCACACGGCCGCGGCGTCGGCCGCGGAGTGACGGACAACGGTCCTCGCCGGCCGGCGTTGGCGAAGCCCGGGCGCGCCGAGGCGCGATGCGCGAGGCGGCACGACGAGACGAGCCGGCGACACCCGGTGCGGAAGGGCCCACGCGACGCGGTCACGCCGGCGGCGCCGAGGCGGCCGCCTTGGCGGCCAGGATCGCCTCGACGCGCTCGACGACCGCGTCGGTGACGACCGGATCGTCGCGCCAGTGCTCGCAGCCGCAGTAGTTGAGCAGCACCCCCTGGCTCGGCACGCCGGCCTGCTCGGCCGCCCGCATGCCGCTCGCGAGCATCCAGATGCACGCCACGCCCAGGACGGCGAGATCGGGGTAGCGCCCCCGCATCAGCGCGCGGAACTGCTTCTCGTGCCCGAGGTCCGAGAAGTACGCGGCGGCGCCGTGGCGCGCGGCCGCCACGGTCATGCGGCCGATCGCACACTCGGGGTCGCACGCGGTGCACCGCGTCCCGTAGCGCGTGCGCTTCCGCTTGCAGGCGCTGCCCTGGCGGCAGAGGCAGTCGGGGAGGATGAGCACCGTGTCGCGCCGCCGCGCGAACTCGGGCCAGAACTGGCGGCTCATCACGACGCAGGCGAGCAGCTCCACCAGGTAGCGCTCGCGGGTGGTGCGGCGGTAGTACTCGCCGGCGCGGCCCGCCTCCGCGCGGGTCCGCGCGAGGAACGCCGGCACCCGCGCGAACGCGGGTCCCACCTCGCGGTCGGCCAGCTCGAGGAAGCGGTCGGCCAGCCGGTCGAGGCGCTCGTAGATCGCCAGCCCCTGCCCGAGCTCGCGCAGGTCGTAGGTCGGGGCCGCGGGCGACTGGCGGTCCGTTGGCACGGCGGCATCGTACGCTCCCTGCCCCGGCGCGCGAGCGCCACCAGCGTCGTTCGCGCCGGCCGACAGGCTCATCGCCGGCCGTTCGTCGCGCGTGGCGGGTCGCCCGTCCGGTGCGTGACGTCGGTCCCCTTCTCGGCGAGATGGATGGCCCAGTTCGTCTGATGCCGCCGGGTGGAACCCGTGCGGTCCCCCGGCGTCGGCCCGAACCACCCTTGCTCCCCCGGGAGGTGACCGAGTCTGCCACGTCGCCTGACCCATGACCCGCGGTGGCCCTCGTCCACCGCTTGGCAGGACGCGACCCGCGCCGCGCGACCGACGCGACCGCCGCAACCGCACGCCCGCCGCGCCCGTATGAGGATCGAGCGATCGATGCGCGTTCGAGAGATGCTCTGCCGGCAGCGGCGAGGCCCCGGGACCCGGGGCCTCCGCGCCGGTGGTGGTCGTGGACGGCCGCGGGGCGGTCCCGCGGGGAAGGGAGAGATAGAGATGAAGATGCGACGGACGATGGTGGTGCTCGCACTGGTGGCGCTCGCGGTCGCGTCGGTACCGGCGGTCGCCGGCGCGGAGAAGCCCGCGCCGCCCAAGATGAGGCCGGCGCTCGTGGTCGTCGACGTGCAGAACGCCTGGCTGCCGGCCATGGACCCGAAGGACGTGAAGGTCGCGATCGAACACATCAACTGGGCGATCAAGCTCTTCCGCGACAACGGGTTCCCGGTGATCCGCGTGTACCACACCGATCCCAAGGAAGGCCCCTTGCCGGGGAGCGAGGGGTTCGCGTTCCCGAAGAACGTGGCGGTCACCGACGCCGACGCGATGGTCGTGAAGAACTACTCGAGCGCGTTCAAGAAGACCGACCTCGACAAGGTGCTGAAGGAGAAGGGGGTCAACACCGTGTTCCTGGTCGGGCTGAGCGCGGTCGGGTGCGTCATGGCGACCTACTACGGCGCCGACGACCTCGACTACCGGCCGTTGATGGTCAAGCACGCGCTGATCAGCCACGACGCGGCGCTGACGAAGTCGGTGTACGACATCTGCGCGAACATCAGCCCGGCCGCCCTGCGGCTGCTGATCGAGACTGCGAAGGCGCAGTAGCATCGGGGCAGCCGCCGTACCGCGGAAGCGACCGGCGCCGCACGATAGGGACAAGTACCTCCACGGGCGACCATGCTCCAAGGCGAGAAGGGAAATTCTCATCCCTCCCTGCTTGTTGGCTCCGGGCGCGCGTTCCACGCATCCGAACGCGCGGGGGGGTGCGCCTTGGCGCGACTTCGCGTTCACACCTTTTCGGTTTCGATCGACGGCTTCGGCGCAGGCCCGAACCAGGACCTGCAGCATCCGCTCGGCGTGGGCGGCCCCGAGCTGTTCGATTGGTTCTTCCACACGCGGACCTTTCAAAAGATGCACGGAACCGGCGAGGGTGAGACCGGCGTGGACGATCAGCTCGCCGTGCAGGGCTTCGAGAACGTCGGAGCCTGGATCCTCGGCCGCAACATGTTCGGCCCGGTGCGCGGACCCTGGCCCGACGAGAGCTGGCGCGGCTGGTGGGGCGAGGAGCCGCCGTACCACGCCCCGGTCTTCGTGCTCACCCACCATTCGCGGGCGCCGATCCCGATGAAGGGCGGAACGGAGTTCCGCTTCGTCACCCAGGGGATCGAAGCCGCCCTCGCGCAGGCCAAAGAGGCCGCGGGGGAGAAGGACGTACGGCTCGGCGGCGGCGTTGCGACGATCCGGCAGTACCTGCGCGCTCGCCTCATTGACGAGATCCATCTCGCCGTTTCTCCGGTCGTGCTCGGACAGGGCGAGGCGCTGTTCGCCGGCCTCGACCTGCGGGCCTTGGGCTACGCGTGCACGAAGCACATCGCCGGTGACCGTGCCGCCCATGTGTTCCTGCGCAAGAACGCGTAGGGCGCGGCGGCGCTCCCGGCGTCGCGCCGGCCGGCGCCGGGCTGCGGCCGCGTGTTCCGGGACGACGTCGCCGGCTCGCCCATCCATGCGGCGACCGAACCGCACCGGATCACCGACCCCCGATCGACGGGCCGGCAGGCGCGTACTTCGGCTACTTGCGTACCTGGCACGCATCGACGCATCGCGCTCACGGGAGACGTGCCGCGCAACGGATTGAACGGGATCGCTGGTGCCGATCGTGTGGCCCGAACGCCGGGCGGGCAGGCCGAGCGGCGATCGGCCCGCCCCTTTCCCTCAGCGACGTGCGCACATGGCACCCATGTCTTTGGCGGTCAGCCCGCCTTGGCGAGCACAGTGACCTCCCTGGCGAGGCGGCCGCCGAGGCGGCCCTTCTCCAGCTCGAGGTCGTAGCGGGACTGGAGGTTGAGCCAGAACCGCTCCGAGGTGCCGAAGTACCGTGCGAGACGCAGGGCGGTGTCGGCCGTGACCGACCGGTTCCCGTGGACGATCTCGTTGATCCTGCGCGGCGGCACACTCGTCTCCTTCGCGACGCGGTACTGCGAGAGCGCCAACGGCTTGAGGAACTCCTCGAGCAGCACCTCGCCGGGGTGCACCGGCGCCAGTTTCGCTGCCCCATGTACCCGGCGGTTCCTAGTGATAGTCGACGATTTCGACCTCATAGGCGTCACCTTCTTCCCAAACAAAACAGATTCTCCACCGCTCGTTGATCCGGATGCTGTGCTGACCCTCACGAGCGCCCGACAGCTTCTCGAGGCGGTTGGCCGGCGGCACCCTCAGGTCCGCGAGCGCCTCCGCAGCGTCGAGCATGACCAACTTGCGCAGGGCGACCCTCTGGAGATCGGAGGGCAACCGCCGCGACCCGAGTCGCGCGAAAACCGCCTCCGTCGCCCGATCGCGGAAGCTCCGGATCATCGCCACCGATGATAACGCGTCACGGTATGATCGTCAAGCGTTAAGGCCGCACTTGCCCGGACGTTTCGCTCCGCTGCAACGGTCATGGCAAGGAGCAGGCCATAGACCATGTCCGGCGACGTTGAACTCCGGCCTCGGCGTCCCAGGGACGATGCACGGTCCACACCAGGCGGCGTCGAGGAAGCGGGACCGCCCGCCGAGGCGGATTCGTTCGCGCGGCGGGCGAGAAGGCGCGATGGTGCTGCCGATGGTTTGATACGCCCGACGCGGGCGCCTACAATGCGGCGCACGAGGAGTCGCACATGAGCTGGCTTCGCGGCAAGCACGTTCTCCTGACGGGCGGGTCGCGCGGAATCGGCCCCTTCATCGCGGAGGCGCTGGCGCGGCGGGGCGCGAACCTGGCGTTGTCGGCGCGCTCGGAAACCGGTCTGCGCGCGGTCGCGGAGGCACTTAAGCCGCTCGGCGTCAGAACCGTCGTGATTCCCGCCGACGTCGCGCAGCCGGCGCAGCGCGCGATGCTGGTGCGGGCGGCGCTGGACGCGTTCGGCGCCATCGACGTGCTGGTCAACAACGCCGGCCTCGAGACCGAGGGGGCGTTCGCCGCGACCGCCTGGGACCGAGTTCGCGAAACGATCGAGGTGAACCTCGCCGCGCCCATGGAGCTGACCCACCTCTTGCTGCCGCAAATGCTCGAGCGCCGGAGCGCCCACGTCGTCAACCTCTCATCCGTCGGCGGCAAGAGCGGCACCGCCTACGACGCGGTCTATTGCGGCACCAAGGCGGGGTTGGCCGAGTGGACGCACGGCCTGCGCCAGGAGCTGGCCGGCACCGGCGTGTGCTTCTCGACGATCTTCCCGAGCTACGTTACCGAGGCGGGGATGTTCGCGCGGTTCGGAGTGAAGGCGCCGTGGCTGGCCGGCTCGTGCACGCCGCAGCAGGTGGCGCGCGCCGTGGTCGACGCGATCGAGCGGCGCAAGGTCGAGGTGATCGTCAGCTCGCAGGCGCTGCGGCCCCTGCTCGCGCTCGCCGCGCTCTCCCCCGCGCTCGGCGACTGGCTGGTGCGCCGGCTCGGTATCGTCGAGTTCCAGCGCAGGAAGGCGGGCGCCCCGGCGCTCCCGGTGCAACCGGATCCGTCGCGACGCTAGACCCGCCGGGAGGGCGAGGTCGATGTCTAGCTGGTGACGCCGGCGCAAACTATCGCGCCGGAGCGCGAGGAGCGGGGACTTCACCGGCGCCGGTTCGCCCTCGAGGAACACCTGGCGGAGATCGAGGCCGCTGATTCGACCACGAAGGTGAGATGCCGATACCCGGTCCCGATTCTGCGTACCTGATACCCATTTCACGGCCCCGCTCCGGCGGCGCCTCGCGACCCGCATCCCGTCGTCGCCTCGGCTCCCGAGCGACGACGAACAGGTCGGCCGCCCGGCATTGACAACGCCTGGCCAGGCCGAGGACCGGTGCGCGAAGCCGCACGACAAGGTGGGATAGAGACACCGGGTACCGATGGGTGCGGCGACCGGGCGGCGCGGACCGGCAGGTGTGATCCGACTCACACGACGCGCTGCCGAGGCGCGGTTTCAGGAATCCGGTCCGAAACCGCGGGCGTTGTCCCGTGCGTGCCCAGAGCAAACGACCTGCTCTCGCTTTCTGAATCCGTGGGAGGCTCGGCCCGAGGCGGAAGCGAGGCGCGACGAACCGCGTCGCTCGTCCGACCGGGAACGTCGAACCACGGCAACGCGAAGTGAACCCGTGACACATGGAGGTGTCGAATGGCGTCTGGATCGATCATTGGTGGCTTTCGGCGCGCCGCGCCGCGTTGGTTTTCCGGGATGTCCTCGCTCGTGGCCGGCGTCTGTGCGGCGGCGCTCCTCGCCGGCGCGGCCGCGGCGCGAGCCGAGGACGGGAGCGGCGGCGACCGGGAGATGGGGCACTTCAACATGCCCGGCAACGTGCTCATCTCCGACCAGTTCAACAACCGCGTGATCGAGGTCGACTGGAAGGGCGACATCGTGTGGCAGTTCGGCCTCGGCCCGACTGACTTCTCGGCGGCCTCGATCATCGGCGTCAACGACGCGCAGCGCGTCGGGCCGTACACCCTGATGGCCGGGACGGGCACCCCGCCAGCCACCGTGCCGACGTGCACGGCGTCCGGCGGCTGCCCGGACAGCCGCGTGATCCTCGTCGACCGCAAAGGTGACATCGTGTGGCAGTACGGCACGTTCGCGTCGCCCGGCTCCGGGCCGGATCAGCTCAACACCCCGACGCAGGCGACGTTCCTGCCGAGCGGGGACATCCTGATCACCGACCAGGGCAACCAGCGCGTCATCGAGGTCGACGCCGGGAAGAACATCGTGTGGCAGTACGGCACGACCGGGGTGAGCGGCAGCGGCGCCAACCAGCTCAACAGCCCGAACAGCGCCGAGCTCCTGGAGAACGGGCACATCCTCATCGCGGACGAGAACAACAACCGGGCGATCGAGGTGGATCGAACGGGCACCATCCTCGCCACGTTCACCGCAGGCGGAACGGTCAACACGCTCGCCTTCGCCAGCCGGCTGCCCAACGGCCACACGTTGCTCACCGACGCCGGGAACAGCCGCATTGTCGAGGTGGACGCGAGCGACACGGTGGTGTGGCAGTACTTCACCAACACCGAGACCGGGAGCAATGCGGCGCCGCAGCCGAGCCGGGCGATCCGCCTGGAGAACGGCTTCACGATCATCTCCGATCAGTGGAACCACCGCGTGATCGTGATCAATCGCAAGAGCCACGTCGTCGCGACGTTCGGCAACCTCAACGTCTCGGGGTACGGCACCGCGAACACGGGCCAGGGCCTGTTCGCGCCGTACGACGCGAAGGTGATCGGCGACTTCACGGGCCTGACGCCGCCGCTCGGCTTCGACCACGACGCGGGCGACTGACATCGGCGGGCGCCCCGCCCGGCGGGGCGCGCCGGCCACGGACGGTTTCGAGCGCGGCGGCGGGGACGCAGAACCCGCCGCCGCGTCGTTGGCCGCACGAGCCCGCCAGGTACCACGTCCACGCATATCGACATTGTTGTCGAACGGAACTTTGCGTACTTGGCACCTATCCTATCCAGCAGCATTCGGAGGCAGGCGGCCTCCCCGTCAAACGCACGGTTTGGAATACGGCGCCACCCGGTCACGGTTATCAACCCGTCACCAAAGGAGGCGCCACATGTCCAGGTGGGGAGTCGCCATTTGGTGCGGCCTCACTGCAAGCGCCGCGTTCGCCGCGGCCGGCCGCCTCGCGCCGCGCGGGCGCCAGGCCGGACCGGGGGCGGTGGAGCCGGCGGCGGGAGCGGGCTCGGATCGCGCCCTGTCCGTCGGCGTCGAGCTCACACCGTTGCGGCTCCCCGGGATCGTCGACCTCGAGCAGGACGTCATCCGCCTCCGCGAGGTCGCCGGCTCGGGGATCACGGTTCGGGTGACGCCGGTGGACGAGCGGGGCACTCCCGTGGACGGCGGCCGCGTCGTGATCCTGCGTGCCGACGAGACGCGCTCCGTGCGCCTGTCCGAGACGCTCCCTGCCGAAGACCTGATCGGTCGGCGGCTCCTCGTCGAAACGCTGGGCGGGACGGGTCGAGCCGAGATCGACGCGGCGTGGCTGACCCCGGCCGAACTCGGCGCCGTCGCGGCGACGCGCCCCCCTCGCCGCCACCTCCAGCGGGCCGTGCTGCCGACGAGCGAGGCGCTCATCGATCAGGCGGAAGCGAGCGGCGCGCTCGACCACGAGACGGCCGTCCTCTACCACGTCTACGCGATCTTCGGCGACGCCCGCCTGCCGGGCGCCTACCGTGGCGACGACTCGTCGGTCACCGACTCTCTGTATCTCGCGACCGTCCTCGGCGAATTGAGCACCTACTCGGCCGCCACTCAGGCGGCCCTCCAGCCGTTCCTCATTCCGCCCTCCTACCAGCAGGGGTACGGGGATGCGTCGGTCATGGCCTCAGGGCATGCGTCGTCGGTTGGCTGCAACATCTCCGCCGATTGGAGCTACGTGGAGACCGCCAAAGGGAAGGTGCGAGTCTGGTTCGACGTCAACAACCACGACGAGGCGTTTGCCCGGCTGTTTCTCGCTCAGGCCGAGAACACGATCCTGCCCAAGCTCGAAGCGTTGATGACCGGACATCCGCTCCTCTCGGACGGCGGTCTGAGCTGCAACGGCGGCAGCGACCAGCTCGACGTCTACCTCTGCGACCAGCCCCGGTCGCTGACGGTCCCGTACAGCGGCTGCAGCGACAGCCCGGTCTTCATCCGGCTGCGGCGCGACACCGCCGTGGCGCTGCTCGCCCACGAGATGTTCCACGCGTTCCAGTTTTCGCTGCCCCTCGCCGGGTGTCTGGCGTCCGCGGAATACCACTGGTGGTCGGAGGCGAGCGCGCAGTGGGCGCAGGACTACATCTACCCGTACGATCAGTCCGAGCAGAGCGACGCGAGCTCCCTGCTCTTCCACCCCGACCTGCCCCTCGACCTCAACAGCGAACCGCACTGGTACGGCGCGTACCTGCTGGCCTTCTACGTCTACCGCAGCACCGGCAGCGCCGACTTCATCCGCACGTCCTGGGAGGGGTGCGCGACGCAGTCCGCCGTCAAGGCGCTCGATGCGGCCCTCCCGGGAGGGTTCGACGACATCTGGCCCAAGTTCGCCCTCCACAACTGGAACCACGACCCCGTCGACGACTACACGAAGTGGGATTCCCTGAAGACCAGCGCGTACACGGCCGTCCCGGGCCTCACCGCCGATGCCTCGGCCCTCCCCGACAGGGAGGTCACACTCAAGGTCGGGCTGCAACACCTGAGCGCCACCTACAAGCACTTCGTCTTCCCCGACACGTCGATCAGCAGCGTGGCGTTCTGGAACGGCGTCACCTACGACCTGGAGACGAAGGCCGTGCCGACCTTCGGGCCGTTCTGGGACCCGCAGAACGCGAGCCCCGACGCCGTCAAGGGGATCAAGGTCCAAGCGCTGATGAAGATCAACGGGACGTGGACGCAGGACGACTGGACCGGCAAGCCCTACGTCGCGTTCTGCCGCGACCTCAAGGCCGAGCGCCTCGAGGAGCTGGTGATCATCGTGAGCAACTCCAGGCTCGACGATTCGGGTGGCAGCTTCCAACCGCCGGGGATGACCCCGGTGGTGTGGCTCTCCGGCTTCGGGTGCTACCAGTGGCAGGGAAAGGCGACCTACACTCTTGTTGGCGGCGACTACACGCAGACCGACACGACCAACAACCTCGTCTGGACGAGGGTCCCCGGACCGACGCAGCCTCCAACGGTCCGCTACGCGGCGACCGGCGATGTGACGGTGGCGGTGAGCAACGGCTGTTCGGGGGGCGGAACGGTGCCCCTGGCGGACCCGGTCAACGACTTCCTCATGACGTGGAACTACCTCCCCGCGGCGGCGGGAGCCCTGCGGGCCTACCAGGGCCAGGGACTCGAGGCAACGACGATGCTGCCGATCACATGCCAGGGAGTGCCGGGGTACGCGGAGGCCGGCATCTGGTTCAACGTCCTCTCCGGGAGCCCGCCGGGGATCCCGTTCGTTCTCGTGAGCGCCGACGGCAAACACATGACGGGCACCTTCAGCCCGGGGCCCGCGCTCACCTGGACTTGGGACCTGCACGCCGTCCAAGAACCGTAGCGCTCGCCGACGCGATCGCCGCGAGATCCGAAACGGGTACCTGTCAGGTACCACGTCCACGCATATCGACATTGTTGTCGAACGGTGTGGCGACGACACGATCCGGATGCTCGGGTCCGAGGCGCCGCCATCGCACCATCGGCCGGTGCGCAGAAGAACGGCGCGGCGGATTGGAAACGTGCGATCGGAGGCCGCTTGGCCGCAAGCGGTTTGGCGTGCCGGCCGGAGCGTAGTAGCGTCGCTTGGAGGAGGCCGGCCATGACATCGGAGGGATGGGGTCCGGACGACGTCCGAGCGGGGATGCGGTCGCTGCCCAAGGCCGAGCTGCACCTCCACGTCGAGGGTTCCATCCGGCCGTCCACGGCGGTGGAGTTGGCGGCGCGGCACGGCGTCGCGCTCATCGAGGAGGAGGCGCGGCGGCGCTACCGCTACTCCGACTTCGACGGCTTCCTCTCGGCGTTCGCCTGGGTGGTCTCGTTCCTGCGCGAGCCCGCCGACTACGCGCTCATCACGCGCCGGCTGGCCGAGGAGCTGCTCGCCGAGGGCGTGGTCTACGCCGAGGTCATCACCGCCGTCGGCGTGATGCTGTGGCAACGCCAGGACGCCGAGGCGAACCTCGTCGCGATGGCCGAGGCGGCGCGCGAGTACGAGCCGCGAGGGCTCACGATCCGCTGGTTGCCGGACGCGGCCTGGCAGTTCGGCGCCGGCGCCGCGCTCGAGGTGGCCCGGCGCGTCGTGCGCTGGACCGGCCTCGGGGTGATCGGCTTCGGGATGGGCGGCGACGAGATGATGTTCGACTACCGGGAGTTCCGCCCGGCGTTCGACCTGGCGGCCGAGCACGGGCTGCGCCGAACCGCCCACGCCGGCGAGGTCGGGCCGCCGACGAAGATCCGCGACGCCGTCGAGATCCTCGGGGCCGAGCGGGTGGGCCACGGCATCGCGGCCATCCACGACCCGGCGGTTGCCGCTCTTCTCGCCGAGCGCGGCATCCCGATCGAGGTCTGTCCGACGAGCAACGTGTGCACCGGCGCGCTCGCCCGCCAGCTCGGCAAGAGGGACGCGACGCTGGCGGACCACCCCCTCCCCCGGCTGCTCGCCGCCGGGATCCCGGTCACGCTCGCGAGCGACGACCCGGCGATGTTCCACACCGACCTCGTCTCCGAGTACGCCGCCTGCGCGTCGCCGCTCGGGCTGCGGCCCGGCGGGGTCCTGCGGCTCCTCGAGGCGTCGTTCGAACACGCGTTCCTGCCGCCGGCGGCGAAGCGCGCGTATGTCGAGCGTCTGCACGCCTCCGCCGCCGCGCGCGGTTTCGGCGCCGTCGGCGAAGCGTAGCGAGTCCTGTCCTTCACAGCTGATAGCCGGCCTCCTGGTGGCCGCCATCCGGTTCGGGCGCGGCATCTCGGCCGCGTGGTGAAGAGGGTGAAGTGGTGATGCCTGCCGCCGATTGGCGGCGCCCGCAGGGGCAGGGTGCGGCGAGAACCCTCCGCGCAGGAATGCGTATCCTGGTGCTAGAGAGACGTCTGCGCGGGAGGGACAGCCATGAAGCGTGTGAGGACGGCACTGCTCGTAATGCTCGTCGCGATGTTGGTCTGCGGCGCCGCCACGGCGGCCGGGACTCCGAGCCCGGAAACCGCCGCGCCGCCGTCGGCGGCGACGCACTTCGACCCGGACGCGGCCACGGCGGCCTACCTGGCAACGATGTCGCCGGAGGCGCGAGCGAAGTCCGACGCCTACTTCGAGGGCGGCTACTGGCTGATCCTGTGGGACCTCCTCGCCGGCCTGGTCGTCGCCTGGGTGTTCCTCGGCACCGGGCTGTCGGCGCGGATGCGCGACTGGGTCGAGCGGGTCACCCGCTTCCGCTGGCTGCAGACCGCCCTCTACTCGCTGCAGTACATCGTCATCGCCGGCGTGGTGATGCTGCCGTGGAGCGCCTACGAGGGCTACTTCCGCGAGCACCAGTACGGAATGTCGAACCAGACGCTGGGCGCCTGGCTCGGCGACCAGGCGAAGGGCCTGGCGATCGGGCTCGTCCTCGGCACCCTCGCGATCACCGCGCTCTACGCCGTCCTGCGCCGGGCGCCGCGCACGTGGTGGCTGTGGGGCTCGCTGGTGCTGATCGCGTTCGCGATGTTCGGCGCGGCGATCGCACCGGTCTACCTCGAGCCGGTGTTCAACAAGTTCACGCCGCTCCCCGAGTCGCCGCTCAAGCACGAGATCCTCTCGATGGCGCGCGCGAACGGCATCCCGGCGACCGACGTCTACGAGTTCGACGCCTCGAAGCAGACGAAGCGGATGAGCGCGCACGTCAGCGGGCTTTTCGGCACGACGCGGATCTCCATGAACGACAACCTGATGAACCGCGGCTCGAACGAGGAGATCGAGGCGGTGCTGGCCCACGAGATGGGCCACTACGTGCTCAACCACGTCACCAAGGGGATGCTGTTCATCGGCGTGATCATCGTCGCCGCCTTCGCGGCGCTGCGCTGGGCGTTCGAGGCGTTGCAGGCGCGCTACGGCGCGCGCTGGGGGATCCGCGGCGTCGGCGACGTCGCCGGGCTGCCGCTCCTGCTGTTCCTGTTCTCGGCGGTCATGTTCGTGCTGACGCCGGTCAACAACACGATCACGCGCACCATGGAGACCGAGGCCGACAACTACGGCGTCAACGTCGCCCGCCAGCCCGACGGGTTCGCCCAGGCCGCGCTGCACCTGTCGGAGTACCGCAAGATGAAGCCCGGGCCGGTCGAGGAGTTCGTCTTCTACGACCACCCGAGCGGGTGGAACCGCATCCACCGGTCGATGGTGTGGAAGGCGGAGCACCTCAACGACGCCGACGTCGCGGCCTACGACGCCGCCCACCCCGGCACCCCGGGGCTGGTGAAGAAGGAGTAGCACCCCGAGCGGACCGGCGAGAGAGAACGGCGGGTCTCGCTCCGCTCGTCCCGTCAATCCTCAACCCCGATCATCAAGAGGGAGGTCTCCATGCTGCGTGCGGTGAATATCGAGAAGTACTTCGCGATGTTCGACGACACGTTCTCGCCGAAGATCGTCGGCGAGCTCAACGGCCAGCACGTCAAGCTCGTTCGTCTCGAGGGCGACAAGGTCCCGTGGCATTCCCACCGGGCCGAGGACGAGCTGTTCTGGGTGCTGGACGGGACGCTCGAAGTGCACGAACGGGGCGCCGTGACCACGCTGCACGCGGGCGAGTTCTGCATCGTCGGGTGCGGGGTGGAGCACCGGGTCGTGCCGGTCGGGAAGGTCAAGCTCGTGCTGCTCGAGCCGGCCGGCATCGCCCACACCGGCGACGTCAAGACGGAGATCACGAAAGAGAGCTTCGACCGGCTGATCCCGTAA
>SCRJ01000070.1 GCA_004298115.1 Acidobacteriota bacterium | reverse complement strand
GCTCTTCCGATCTCGTGCGCGCCTGGGGGGTGGACCCCGGCGCGTTCATGACCGTGATGAACGCGCTGTTCCGCTCGCCGATCGTCGAGAGCTACGGCGGCGCGATCGCCGCGCGCCGCTTCGAGCCCGCCGGTTTCGCCCTGGCTCTCGGCCTCAAGGACGTGCGCCTCGCGCTCGCCGCCGCCGACGCGCGCTCGGCGCCGATGCCGTTCGCGAGCTGCCTGCACGACCGCTTCCTCGCGGCCGTGGGACACGGTTTCGGCCGGATCGACTGGTCGGGGATCGCCCGCCTCGCCGCTGCGGACGCCGGCCTGCCGGAGTGAGCGGCCCGCGCTGCTTGTGAAACGTCGTATCATGGCGGCGCCGGATTCGGCGGGGCCGGCGGCCCGGCCGGGAAGGATCCACCCATGCCTGTGACCCTGGACGGACAGCGCCTGAGGATCGAAGACGTCGTCGACATCGCGCGACACCGCGAAAAGGTCGACCTTTCCCCCGCCGCGATCGAGCGCATCAAGACGTGCCGCGCCATGCTCGAGAAGAAGATCGCCGCCCACGAGATCATGTACGGCGTCAACACCGGCATCGGCGAGTTCTCCGAGGTGGTGCTTTCCGACGAGCAGGTCAAGCAGTTCCAGCGCTACCTGATCTACAACCACGCCGCCGGGATCGGCGCGCCCGCCCCGATCGAGCACGTGCGCGCGGCGATGGTCTCGCGCGTCAACGTGCACGCCCGCGGCTACTCCGGCTGCCGCCCCGAGATCCCGCTCACGTACGTGGCGATGCTCAACGCCGGCGTCACGCCGGTGGTCTGCGAGAAGGGTAGCGTCGGCGCCTGCGGCGACCTCGCGCCGATGAGCCAGCTCGCGCTCTCGCTCATGGGGGAGGGGGAGGCGTTCTACAAGGGCGAGCGCATGCCGACCGCGAAGGCGATGGAGCTGGCCGGCGTCCCGGTGCCGGGGTTGCAGGCGCGCGACGGCCTCGCGGCGATCAACGGCTCCAACCTGATCACCGGGATGGGCTGCCTGCTGCTGCACGACATCGAGCGCTGGATCAAGCAGGCCGAGATCGCGGCCGCGATGTCGCTCGAGGCGCTGCTCGCCAACATGAAGCCGTACCAGGCGATGCTGCACGAGCTGCGCGGCTTCTCCGGCGCCGTCACCTGCGCCGCCAACCTGCGCAAGGTCATGGACGGCTCCGACCTGGTCACCGGCAAGCTCAAGGTCAAGGTGCAGGACGCCTACTCGATGCGCGCGACGCCGCAGGTCATCGGCGCCCTTCGCGACATGATGGCGTACGCGAGAAAGCAGTTCGAGATCGAGCTGAACGGGGTCGCCGACAACCCGATCTTCGTCGCCGAGGAGAACCGGGTGCTGACCGGCGCCAACTTCCAGGGCACGCCGGTGTCGCTGCCGCTCGACACCGTGGGCGCCGGCGTCACCATGGTCTCGGTGCTCTCCGAGCGCCGCCTCAACCGCCTGCTCAACCCCGCCCTCTCGGTCGGGCTGCCGGCGTTCCTCACCAAGGGCGCCGGGATGTTCTCCGGGCACATGCTGTCGCAGTACACCGCCGACATGCTGATCGTCGAGCAGCGCATCCTCTCGGCGCCGTCGTTCGTCCAGTCGATCCCGGCCGCCGCCGACCAGGAGGACTTCGTCAGCATGGGGATGAACGCGGCGCTCAAGACCAAGCAGATCCTGACCAACGCGTTCGGCGTGCTCGGGATCGAGATGATCGCGGCGGCGCAGGCGCTCGACTTCCGCGAGTTCACCCCCGGCGCCGGCACCCGTGCCGCCAAGGCCGCCGTACGCAAGGTCGTGGACCACCTCGACGTCGACCGTCCCCTCTTCGCCGACCACAACGCGATGATGGCGTGCGTGGAGCGCTGCGACGTCCTCGCCGCGGTGGAGGGTGAGATCGGACCTCTCGCGAGTTCCTGGTAGCGAGGCCGCGTCCGGAGAGCCTGCCGACGCCTCCGCGTCGGGAGAGCCTTCCTGAGCGTCGGCGTGGGTTCCCGCGGATCCAACCCTGCAGGATCATCGCGAACGCCGGCGCGCCGTCCCATATCCGTAACGGCGCGGAACTCGAGGCCCGGCGGGGCACCATCCTGCTAGACTCTCCGAGATACCCGATGCTCGATGACGGATCCGACCAGGCCCATCCCTTTCTGACGCACACGGCTGCCACGGCTCATCCGAGCGGGTGGAGCTTCGAACTCCCCGGGCGGTGGCGGCTCGAGGGGTTCCTCGGCGCCGGTGGTCAGGCGGAGGTCTGGCGTGCCTACGACCGTGAGGTGGATGAAATCGTCGCAGTGAAGGTGTTCTACCCTGCGCTCACCCCAGAGCGCCTGGGACGCCTACGCCGGGAGGTGCGGCTCGAGCACTCGCTCCAGCATCCTTGCCTCGTTCGAGTGCACGAGCTGATCGATGCGGGAGGACGTCCCGCGCTCGTGATGGAGTGGATGCCCGGCGATAGCCTGGCGCACCGGCTTTCGGGGACCGCTCCGTTCCCGGTCGACGAGGTCGTGACCGTAGCCGAGCGGGCGCTCCTGGCCCTCGCCTACCTTCACGAAAACTCCGTCCTCCACCGCGACGTCAAGCCTTCGAACCTTCTGCTTGACCGCGATAGCCATGTGAGGCTGGCGGACCTCGGCCTGGCAAAGTCGCTGGAGGCGGAGGAATCCCTGACCGCGACCGCGATGGCCGTCGGCTCGCCCGCCTACATGAGCCCGGAGCAACTGCGTGGCGAGGCGCTGACACCGGCGTCGGACCTCTACTCGCTCGGCGCCACGCTGTTCCACCTGCTGACCGGCAACCTGCCGTTCCGGGCCGAGACGAGCTTCGAGGTCGCCCGAGCGCATCAGGAGGCGCCGATTCCGGACCCGCGGAAGTTGCGTCACGACTGTCCGCGCTGGCTCGCGCGATTCGTCATGCGCCTGCTCGGCAAGCGGCCGGACGACCGTTTCCCCGACGCCGGCGTGGCGCTGGCGGCCTTCCGTCGTCGTCGCTGGGCGGCCTCTCGCCGCGTATGGCGCAACCGGCTCGCCGCCGCGGCCGGCCTCGCCGCCATCGTCGGTGCCTCCGTCGCGGTGCTCTGGCTGAGCAGCAGCGCGCGGCGGCGCGTGGTCACGGTGCAGGCGGAGGGCGGGGTCGTGCGTGGGATCGCGGCAAGTGGTCAGCCGGTCTGGGCATACGACTGCGGTGCCGCGGTCCGCCAGGTCGAACGGGCCGACCTCGACGGGGACGGCGAGTCAGAGACCGTCGTGGCGGTCGTCCCGACGTCGGAGATCGGTGAGAGGACAGGCGATCAGCGCCCGAGCGAGGTCTTGATCCTCGACGGCACGGGCCACCTGCGCGACCGCATCTTTCCGGACGAGATCCTGGACCGGTACGTGCCCCAACCGCTCGCCCCGGCGCTTCTCGTACCTCGCCTCTCTTTGATCGATCTCGACGGGGACGGCCACCCCGACGTCGTGGTCAATTGCCAGCATCGCTCCCTCGGGATTGCCGCCCTGTTCGGGTACTGGGGGCGCACCCGAAAGGCGCAAATCCTGCTCTACCACCCGGGCGGGTGGATCTACCACCTCGCGGCTGTTCCGCACTCACGGCCCCTACGGTTGCGCTTCCTCGCGTTCAACAGCCTCATCGGCTCCCACGTCGTGGCCGGTGAGCTCATCGTCGGTGAGCCCGGCGCCGGGCCGATGAGCGGGGTCAACAGTCTGCTGGCGGCGTTTGGCGGCGCTTCACTCGCTGCGTACACGCCCCTCGATCAGAGGGTCGCGATGTTGCCCGCCGATGACCAGCCCGGCTTCGCGGTCGATGGGCAGGGCGCCTCCACGTTCTCCCTTCGCGGGGTGCGGTACACGATCGACCGCTTCGGCAACCCGGTGCCGGGCCCCAACGCGGGCCAGGACCTCAGGCTCGCTCGACTCGAGTACATCCAGACGATCGGGGAGCTGGACCAGGGCTCGCGGAGCTATGTCGGCATCCCGCAAATCCTCCAGGAGAGGGCACGACTGGCGGTCAAGTTCGCGCCGCTGATGCGGGAGACGGCCTATCGATCGATTCTCGATCTCGAGCTGTCGCGAGTCCTCGCCCGTGCCGGCGGCGTCAAGGAGTCGGTCGGCCTTCTCCGCAACGACTGGAGCGAGCTGCGCTACGACGGGCTCGGGCTCTGGCTGGCCCACGCGCAAGCGCTGGCGGGTGACCTCGACGGCGCGGTGGCGACCGCCGAGACGACCATGGCCAACGCGAACAGCCCATCCGGCTTCTTTCGGGCGCCTCAGCTCCTGCTTCGCCTCGCGATCGAGCGCCGCGACCCTGCGCTCTTCCGCCGAACGCTGCCGCTGGCCATGCGCGGGCAGGGGGCCTCGGTGATCGACGCCGTGGAGGCCAGAGCCCACCTCTGGTGGGATCACCTGGACGACGGCGACTGCCGCGTCCGCTCCTTCGACCTCGTCCCCGACGGCGAGGCCGTCGGGTGTCTCGCGCGCTGGCGCCTCGGGCGCAGCCGGCCCGAAGACGCCGATCTCATGCAGGGCGCAATCAAGAGGAACCCGGACGCCGAGGCCGAGCTCCTGGTGGCGCGAGCCATGGCCTTGGTGGCGAGCGGCAAGGCGACCGAGGCCGTCGGCGAGCTGGAGCGCGCGGAAACGGCGCTTTCGCTCCGCGGTCGCAACGAATGGGACTTCCTCTGGGAACAGGTCGATCAGCTCGCGCATGCGTGCCGGGCCAAGGCGCTCCTGGCTGCCGGCCGTCGCGATGAGGCGCTGCGGCTTGCCCACCGCCTGGCGCCCTCGCTTCGCCCTGGCCTGTTGCCCGCAATTCTGGTGAACGAGGTGGTGCAGGACATCGCAACGGACGGCAGGGAGTCGCCTCGGGAGGAGCGGAAGTGAACGCCCTCCAGCGCGCCTGACCCGACCCCCGGCAACGAGTCGCGGTCTTGAGGTGGAGGTTGGAACGGCCCGTCGGTTCGCCAGAGGGTCTATCCTCGTCCCCGCATGCTGGCGATCCGCCCGCTCGCCGCCGCGCTCAACCCCCCGGCCCAGGTCGCCGCCGCCGTGGATCGCGCCACCGAGCGCCTGCAACGGCGCGGGGTCGCGCACCGCTTCGTGACCGCCCAGGGCGACGCAGCGGACGCCCTGCTCATCGTCACCGGCGGGAGCGAGCACCTCGCGTTGGCGGCGGCCGAGCAGCTGCCGGGACCGGTGTTCCTGCTCGCGCACGCCGGCCTGAACTCGCTTCCGGCCGCGCTCGAGATCCTCGCCTGCCTGCGCCAGCACGGGCGAAGCGGTCGCATCTTCCTGCTCGACGACGGCCACGACCCATCACTGTCGCACCTCGCTCGCCACCTCGAGACGCGCCGGCGACTGCAATCCGTGCGCCTCGGCCGCATCGGCGCTCCGTCCGACTGGCTCGTGGCGAGCACCCCGCCTGCCCAGCTCGTGCGCTCAGCCTGGGGTCCCGAGGTGGTGGACGTCCCGATCGCGGAGGTGTTCGCCGCGATGGCGAACGCCGACCCCGCCGCGGCGGAGCGCGTCCGGGCGAATGCCGTCGCCGGCGCCGAGGCGACACTCGAGCCGTCGCCGTCCGATCTCGAGGCCGCCGCGCGCGTCACCGTCGCGCTCGACGCCGTCGTCCGCGCCCACCGCCTCGACGCGTGCACCGTGCGCTGCTTCGACCTCGTCACCGCGGCCGGTACGACCGGGTGTCTTGCGCTCTCGCGGCTGCAGGACGAGGGGATCGTGGCCGGGTGCGAGGGCGATGTGCCGGCGACGCTGACGCTGCTCTGGCTGCGGCTGACGACCGGCGGACCGGGGTTCATGGCGAACCCGCAGGCGATCGACGCGACGGCCGGTAC
The DNA here is from genome assembly GCA_004298115.1 of Acidobacteriota bacterium. Taxonomy (GTDB): domain Bacteria; phylum Acidobacteriota; class Thermoanaerobaculia; order Thermoanaerobaculales; family Thermoanaerobaculaceae; genus RBG-13-68-16. The sequence continues at coordinate 13,439 of SCRJ01000070.1, read as the reverse complement.
GGTGTGGCTGGCGCACTGCACCGTCCCGCGCCGGCTGGTGGCGCGCTACGCGCTGCGCTCGCACTTCGAGTCGTCGCAGGGCGTTGCGATCGCGGGGGAGATCCCGCCGGGACCGGTCACCGTGGCCCGCATCGGCGGCGCCGACCTGCGCGGGTTGTTCGCCGCCGACGGCGAGGTCACGGCGAGCGGCGACGACCCCGCACGGTGCCGCACGCAGGTCCTCCTGCGGCTCGACGCCGACCTCGGCGAGCTGCTCACCCGCCCGCTCGGCAACCACCTCGTGCTCGCCCCCGGCCACGTCGCCGCGGAGCTGCGCCAGTACCACGAGCTGTTCGTCGCCGGCTAGCGGCCGGCGCTGGCGGGGACGCTCACGCCGCGTCGCGCCTCCAGACCAGCGCGTCGAGGCTCCAGGCGCCGGAACCGGACGCGGCGATGAACAGGAACGCGAAGCAGTTCAGCACCGCCAGCTCCCCGTGGTTGACGATCGGCAGGAACGCGTGCGGCGCGTGCGCCATGAAGTACCCGACCGCCATCTCGCCGCTGGCCAGGAACGCCGCGAACGAGGCGAACAGGCCGGCCGCGATGAGGATCCCACCGACCAGCTCGATGACGCCGGCCGCGAGCATCAACGGTGCGGTCATCCGGGGGACGCCGAACAAGCCGAACAGCTTCTGGGCCCCGTGGCAGGTGAACATCAGCCCGGCCACGAGGCGAAAGAGGGTGTATGTGGGGGTGACGAAGCGAGTCGAACCGTTCACCAGAACCTCCTGCGTTCGCCGACAACCGGGGAGCGAGCGGGGAAACTCCCGCCGCCGGCGGATCGTACCGGGGTGTAGGATCGGGCGCCTGAGCGGCAGCGCGGTCACCGGAGGGGCATGGTCGAGGCGGCGAGCGGACAGGCGGAGCGGGCGGTGGCTGAACGCGACGGCCGTGTCGGTGGCGTCTGGGCGAGCGGCTCGGCGGTCGTCGGCCTGATCGCCGCCGGCACGCTCGCGCTCCACCTCGCGACCGCCGGCCTCTACGGCCTGTTCATCGACGAGCTCTACTTCCTCGCCTGCGGCCAGCACCTCGCCTGGGGGTACGTGGATATGCCGCCGCTGACGGCGGCGCAGGCGTGGCTGGCGCGCGCCGCCTTCGGCGACTCGATGCTGGCGATCCGGCTCTTCCCGGCGCTCGCCGGCGCCGGCCTGGTGCTGCTCGCCGGCGCGCTCGCGCGGGCGCTCGGCGGCCGCCGGTTCGCGCAGGGGCTCGCCGCGTTCGCGGTCGCGACCGCGCCCGGCGACCTCCTCGCCGCGAGCTATCTGTCGATGAACTCGATCGAGCCGCTGCTCTGGATGGGGTGCGCCCTCGTCCTGATTCGCATCATCCGCACCGGGAACACGAGGCTCTGGCTCGTCTTCGGCCTGCTCGCCGGGATCGGGCTCGAGAACAAGGACACGATGCTGCTGTTCGGCTTCGCCCTCGTCGCCGGCCTGCTGCTCACCCCCGAGCGCCGGCTGATGGCCAACCGCTGGTTCGTGGCGGGCGGCGCGGTCGCGTTCCTGATCTTCCTGCCCAACCTGGGGTGGATGATCGGGCACCACTTCCCCCACCTCGAGATGCTCGCGAACATCCGCCGCAGCGGTCGCAACGTCGCGCTCTCGCCGCTGCAGTTCATGGCGCAGCAGCTCGTCTTCACCGGCCCGCTCGCCGCCCCGATCTGGCTGGCGGGGTTGTGGCGGCTGCTCGCCGGACGCGGGGCGCGGCCGTACCGCGCGCTGGGCCTCGCCTACGTCGTCACGATCGGGGTGCTGCTGGCGGTCCACGGCCGCGTCTACTACCCGCTCCCGGCCTATGCGCTCCTGTTCGCCGCCGGGGCGGTGGCGCTCGAAACCTGGCTCGCCCGCCCCGGGTGGGGCTGGGCGAAGCCGGCGTACACGGGCGCCGTGGCGCTCGCCGCCGCGGCGCTGGCGCCGGTCGCGATGCCGCTCCTGCCGCCCGAGGCCTACCTCCGCTACACGCGGGCGCTCCACTTGAGCCCGCCGCAGATCGAGCACCGCCAGGCGAGCGCACTGCCGCAGCTGTTCGCCGACCGCTTCGGCTGGCCGGAGATGGCGCAGGCCGTGGCCAAGGCGTACTTCGCCCTCCCGCCGGACGAGCGGGCGCGCTGCGCGATCTTCGGCAACGACTACGGGGAGGCCGGCGCGATCGACTTCTACGGTCCCGCGCTCGGGCTTCCCAAGGCGATCAGCGGCCACCTCACGTACTGGTACTGGGGCCCGCGCGGGTACACCGGCGCCGTCATGCTGGTCCTCGGCGACCGCCGCGAGGTGCTGGAACGGGAGTTCGAGGACGTGCAGGCCGTCGCCGAGATCGGCCAGAGGTACGCCATGGCCCAGGAGCACTTCACGCTCTTCGTGTGCCGCAAGCCCAAAGGGTGGATGCTCGCAACGATCTGGCCGCGCCTGAAGTCCTGGGACTGACGCCCCCACACGCGCTGCGCTCATGGCGCGGTGATCTCGGTCACCGCCTGGGCGGCGCCCGCCGTGCGACCCGGAATACGCGCGGCGACCCGGGCGCTGTTCCTTGCGGGAGCGCCGCTCCCCGGAGGTGACCCATGCGCACACCACTCCTCGCTTCGCTTCTCCTGGCGCCGGCCGCGGTAATCGGTCTCGCAAGCTGTTCGCGCTCGGCGCCGGCGCCGCAAGGCCGCACCGACGCCGCGGCGGCGCCCGCGGCGAGCGCCGCCCCGGTTGCAGCGGACAGCGGACGGGGTACGGAGGGCAACGCGCGGCCGGCGGCGCCCAACCGCACGGCACGCGCGCGCCGCCCTGTCGCGGACGCGTGGCCCGCTGCCGGCCAGGCGGCCGCGCCGCCGACGCCCGTGCCGCCGGTGAGCGTGCCGGCCGGGACCGCGATCGCGGTGCGGCTGGACGCCGGCGTCTCCAGCGCGACGGCGGCCCAGGGTGAGGTCCTCCGCGGCGAGCTGGCGGCGCCGCTGACGGCGGCCGGCCGCACCGTGGCGGGGATCGGGACCCCGGTCGAGGTTCGCGTCGAGTCGGTCGTCGCATCGGGCCGCCTGGCCCGCCCGGCCCGGCTGTCGCTCGTGCTCACCGCGATCCGGGTGGGCGGCGGTTCGGTCCCGGTCGTCACCGACCCGCTGGCGCGCAACGGCAGCACGCACACGAAGCGGAACGAGCGCTACATCGGCGCCGGCGCGCTGCTCGGCGCCCTCGCCGGCCAGCTCATCGGCGGACACACGCACTCGACGATCAACGGCGCGGCGGTGGGGGCGGCGGTCGGCACCGGCGCGGCCGCGGCCACCGGGCGTCTCGACGTGGCGTTCGGCGCCGGGGAGGTGCTGCGCTTCACCCTGGCTCAGCCGGTGACGCTGCAGCCTGGCGTTTGATTCCGGCCCGGGCCGTTCCGCCGGGCGTCGTGTCTCTCTCTGACCACGGACCCCGGGCCACGGACCACGTCTCTTCAGTCTCCTGCCTCTGGGCCCCGGCCCCCGGACCCCTGTCGTTTCGGAAACCACGGCACGAACGCGCTCGTCGTGCGCTGGTACTCGGCGTAGTCGAGGCGGGAGAGCACGGCGTGCGCCTCGGTGGCCGGGATCCCCGTGACCTCGAGCAGGACGTACAGCATGAACACCGGTCCGACGAGCGCCAGCCACCACGCCGGCGAGCCGATCGCCAGCAGCACGTACGCCCACCAGTACAGCCACTCGAAGAAGTAGTTCGGGTGGCGGGAGACGCGCCAGAGGCCGACGCGGCAGGTCCGGCCGCGGTTGGCGGGGTCGGAGCGGAAGCGCGCGAGCTGAGCGTCGGCGAGCGCCTCGCCGAGCACCGCGACGACCCAGACCGCGACGCCGGCGAGCCCGGCCGCGCCGAGCGCGCGATCGCCGCGCATCGCCACCAGGAGCGGGACGGAAAGAACGACGTCGGCCAGCGCCTGCAGCTGGAAGAAGACGAAGAAACGCGGCTGTGCCCGGTCGCCCCAGCGCGCCCGCAGCGTCTGATAGCGCCCGTCCTCGGGCTGACCGACGATGCGGTCGGCGAAGAGGTGCCACGCGAGGCGCAGCGACCACGTGCCCGCCATGACCGCCACCAACCCCCGCCGCAGCGGGTCGCCGGCGCCCGCGAGCGCGTACCAGACCGCCAGCAGACCGATCCCGGCGGTCCAGCCGACGTCCACGACGCCGGCGTCCCGGCGCGCGCGCTGCACGAGCCAGAGCACCGCCATCATCGCGGTCATCGCGACCCACCCGAGAAGGAGCAGAGGAACGGCGCCCATGCGTTGCCTGCCAAGGAGTTTACACGTGCCGCGGACCGGCGGGGATGAAAACGGCGGCCGCCGCCGTTGTCGCCACCGTGACGAGAGCACTTCCCATCCCCGCGCCTGCGCCCGCCCCCGTCGGGCGCGCCTTCCCGAGCGTCGTCGGCCGCTCGCTGGCCGGCGAGCCGGTGCGCCTACCGCAGGCGGTTGCGGGGGCGCCCGCGGTGCTGCTGGTGGCGTACCGGCGCGGCACGCAGGCCGACGTCGACCTCTGGATCGGGATGCTGCGCCGCGACCTGCCGTCGCTGCGCGCCCTCGAGCTGCCGGCGATCGCCAATGTCGTCTGGCGGCCGCTCGCCGGCTGGATCGACGGCGGGATGCGCCGCGGCGTGCCGCAACCGATGTGGGCGAGTGTGGTCACGCTCTACGAGGACGCCGGCGCGGTGCGCGACTTTCTCGGCGACGCGGGCGGCCTGACGTCGCACGTGGTGCTCCTCGACGGCGCCGGTACGGTCCTCTGGTTCCACACCGGCGGGTACGGCGAGGAAGCGGCGGCGGCGTTGCGTGCCGCCGTCGCAGGCGCGTCCGACCCGCCGAGCGGGAGGCCCGCCCGATGAAGGCGCGCGCCGCCGCCGCGACCGGGCAGCCGCCGCTGTGGCCGATGGCCGCGGTCACGCGCCGCACCGGGATCGGGCCGCACACCCTGCGCGCCTGGGAGCGCCGCTTCGGCTTCCCGCAGCCGCTGCGGCTCCCGTCCGGCCACCGCCGCTTCACCGAGGAGCAGGTCGCCCGCCTGCGCCTGATCGCGCGGGCGATCGGCCTCGGCCACCGCGCGGGCGACGTCGTGCCGCTGCCGCACGAGCGCTTGCAGCTTCTCCTCGGGCCGTGGCGGCACGAGACCGACGGCGCCGCGGGGTGGGCGGCCGCCGTCCTCGAGCAGACCCTCGGGTTCGACCGCGAGGGGATCGGGAGCGCTCTCGCCCGGGCCGCCGCGGGCATGGGGGCGCGCGCGTTCCTGCGCGAGAGGATCGCGACCCTGACCGCCGCCGCCGGCAGGGCGTGGGCGGACGGCCGGCTCGACATCAGGCACGAGCACTTCCTCTCGGAGATCGTCGAGGACACGCTGCGGGCCATGCGAGTCCCCCTCGAGCACGGCGCTCAGGGGCGGCCCGTCCTCCTCGCGACCCTTCCCGCCGAGCGCCACACGCTTGGGCTGCAGGTCGCGGCGCTCGTGACCGCGCTCGCCGGGCGCCGCGTGTGCATCCTCGGGGCGCAGACGCCGGTCGAGGAGATCGCGGGCGCCGCGGCGCGTCTCGACCCTCTCGCGGTCGGGGTCTCGGTCACGCTGCACACCGCGCTTCCCGCCACCGCCAGGCAGCTCAACCGCCTGCGCGCGTCGCTGCCGGAGGGCGCCGGGCTCTGGATCGGCGGCGCCGGCGCGCCGCTCCTCGCCGGGTTGCGGCCGGAGATCACGCTCCTGGCAACCCTGGACGACCTCGACGACGCGCTGCGCCGCGCCGCCGGGGGCGACGCGCACCCGGCGACGTTCTAGACTGCCGCCATGGCCGCCGTCGTCGAGCTGATCGAGGTCAGCAAGAGCTACCGCCGCGGCGACGAGCTCGTCCACGCCCTGCGCGGCGTCACCTTCACCCTCGCCGGCGGCGAGATGGTCGCGCTCGTCGGCCCTTCGGGCTGCGGCAAGTCGACGACGCTCAACCTCGTCGCCGGGGTGGACCGCCCGGATTCGGGGGCCGTGGTCGTGGCCGGCGCCGACCTCGCGACGGCGGGCGAGGCCGTCCTCGTGCGGGCGCGGCGGCACTCGATCGGGATCGTGTTCCAGTCGTTCCACCTGATGCCGCACCTCACCGTCGAGGAGAACATCGCACTCCCGCTCGCGCTCGACGGCGGCAGGGACGCCGCGCGCGTGCTCGACCTCATCCGCCGCGTCGGCCTGGAGCACCGCCGCGACCACTTTCCGGCGCAGCTGTCGGGAGGCGAGCAGCAGCGCACCGCGGTCGCCAGGGCGCTCGTGCACCGCCCCGCGGTGGTGCTTGCCGACGAGCCCACCGGGGCGCTCGACTCGGCGTCGGGGGCGGCGGTGTTGCGGCTGATGGACGACCTGCGCCGCGAGGAAGGGAGCGCGCTCCTGCTCGCCACCCACGACGAGGCGATCGCCGCCGCGGCCGACCGCCTGATCCGGATGCGCGACGGCGCGATCGAGGCGCTCTGACCGTGCTCTGGCGCACCCTCGTCGTGCGGCCCGCGACGCGCCGGCCTCTCCGCCTGCTCACGACGGTGGTCGGTGTGGCCGCCGGGATCGCGGCGCTCGTCGCCACCGTCGCCGCGAGCCGCGCCGCGGTGGCCGCGCTCGAGCAGGGGGTCGAGGAGATCGCCGGGCGCGCCCGCCTCGAGGTGACCGGCCCCGACGGCGTGCCGGAGGCGCTGCTCGGCCGGCTGCGGCCGCTCACCGGCGACGCGGTGGTGGCGCCCGTGATCGAGGAGATCGCGCTGCTGCCGGCACTCGGGGACGCGGTGCGCGTGCTCGGCGTCGACCTCCTGCTCGACGAGCAGGTCCGCGCCCTCGAACCGGCGGTGACCTCCCTCCCGTCGGCGCGCGAAGCCACGACCCTGCTGACCGGCCGCGGCGTGCTGGTGCCGGCGCCTCTGGCCGCGCGCCTCCACCTGGCGACCGGCGACGGGTTCGACCTCTCGGTGCGGGCGCGGCGCGAGCGCGTGACCGTGGCGGGCACGTTCGCCCCGCGCCGGTTCGGCTCCGCCTGGGACCGCGTCGTCGTCATGGACGTCGCGCTCGCCCAGGAGCTGTTCGGCCGCGTCGGCCGGCTCGACCGCATCGAGCTCGTCCCCCGTCGCGGCGTGAACGAGCGCGCGCTCGCCGGCGAGGCGCGGCGCCTGCTCCCCGCAGGCGTGACCGTCGAGGAGCCGCGGTCGCGCGCCGCCGCGACCTCGCGCATGGTGCGCGCCCTCGAGTTCAACCTCGCCGCGCTCTCCGGGGTTTCGCTGTTCGTCGGCGCGGTGCTCGTCGCCACCACCCTCGCCACCTCGGTCGTGCAGCGGCGCGGCATCCTCGCGCTGGCGCGCTCGCTCGGCGCCTCCCGCGGCCAGCTCGCGCGCGCGGTGCTGGTCGAGGCGGCCGCGATCGGGGTTCTCGGCGGCGCGCTCGGGGTCGCCGGCGGCGTCCTCGGCGCCCGCGCGGCGCTGGCGAGCGTGCGCTCCACGGTCGCCGCGGTGGTGCGCGGCGTTCCCGCCACCGAGATCCGGCTGCCGCTGTGGCTCGCCGCGGCGGGCGTCACCGTCGGCCTGGGTGCGTCGCTGCTCGCCGCCGCGCTGCCGCTGGTCGAAGCGGTCCGCACGCCGCCGCTGCAGGGCCTCGCCGCGGAGCGGCCGGAGTTCATGCGCCGCCCCTCGCGCCGGCGCGCGGCGGCCCTGGCGCTGGCCTTCGCCGCGGTCGCGGCGGCGCTCGCCCGCGCTCCCGCGTGGCACGACCTGCCGGTGGCGGCGCTCCTTGCCGCCCTGGCGCTGCTCGGCGTGCTGCTCGTGAGCGCCTCGCCGCTGCTCGACCTGTTGGCACGCCGCGCCGCAGCGCCGCTCGCCCGCGCGGCGGAGCGGACGCCGGTGCGCCTCGCGATCGCGGCGCTCGCCGCCGGCCGCCGCAGGGCGAGCTGGGCGGCCGGCGCCGTCGGCGTCGCGGTCGCGCTCGCCGTGGCGATCGGCACGATGGTGCACTCGTTCCGCGCCACCGTGATCGACTGGGCGGACCAGGGGATGCGCGCCGACATCTGGGTGCGGCCTCTCGCCGCCGACACCGGCGTCCAGGTCGGACGGCTCGACCCCGAGGTGGTGCGGGTGGCCGAGCGGCTCTTCGGCAAGGACGCCGTGGACCCGTTCCACACCGCGGCCGCGACCGTCGGCCGACAGCAGGTGGCGCTCTCCGGCGGCGCGTTCCCGGTCGTGGCCCGGCGCGGCGGCGTCACCTTCCGCGACGGCCGCGACTCGCGCGCGGTGTTCGCCGCGGCCCTCGCACGGCACGCCGCGGTGGTCGGCGAGCCGTTCGCGACGCGGTTTCACGTCGGGGAGGGCGACACGATCACCCTCGACGTCCCGGGAGGAACGCTCACCCGCCGCATCGAGGGCGTCTTCTACGACTACTCCCATCCCCAGGGGATGGTCGTGATCGACAACGCCGACTTCCTCGCCGTCTACCCCGACGACGGGCCGCAGGACGTGGCGGTGTTCCTGCCGCCGGGGAGCGACGCGCGCGCCGCCCGCGACCGGCTGCTGGCCGCCCTCGGCGGCCGCTTCCTCGTCGAGGCGCTGCTCAACCGCGAGCTGCGCGCCGAGGTCGTGGCGATCTTCGACCGCACCTTCGCGATCACCCGCGCGCTGCAGATCGTGGCCGTCGCGGTGGCGGTGCTGGCGGTGCTCACCGTGCTGTTCGCCCTGCTCGGCGAGCGCCGCCGCGACCTCGCGCTCCTGCGCTCGCTCGGAGGCACGCGCGGCCAGGTCGCCGGCGTGGTCGCGGGGCAGGCGGCGCTGCTCGGCCTCGCCGGGGCCGTCGGCGGCGTCGCGACCGGGCTCGGGATCGGACTCGTGCTCGTCAAGGTGGTCAACGTCCAGTCGTTCGGATGGACGTTGCGCTTCCTGCCGGACTGGGGCGCGATGGCCGTCACCGCGACGCTGGTGACGGCGGCGTGCCTGCTCGCGGGGCTCGCCCCCGCGCTCGCCGCCGCCCGCATGCACCCGGGCGACGCGCTGCGGGAAGAGGGGTAGCGTGGGGCGCACGCTCGCCCTGCTCCTCGCCGCGCCGGCGCTCGCCGCGGCGGTCTGGCAAACGGTGAATACGCCGCCCGCGTTGCAGTTCCCCCGCGACCACGGCGCCCACCCGGCGTTCCAGACCGAGTGGTGGTACGTCACCGGCGAGCTCGCGGACGCGAGCGGCCGGCACTACGGCTTTCAGCTCACGTTCTTCCGCCAGGGCCTCGAGCCCGGCCCGTCACGGCCGGGGGGGTCGGCGCTGCGCGCCCGGCAGGTGCTCGCCGCGAACCTCGCCGTGGCCGACATCGCCGCCGGCCGGACGCGCTTCGCCGAGCGCGTCCGCCGCATCGGAAGCGGACTCGCCGCCGCGGCGGAGGGCGACCTCGACGTCGTCCTCGACGACTGGGGGATGCGGCGCTCGCCGGACGGCACGGTGACCCTCGCCGCCGCCGACCGCGACGCCGCCATCGGCCTGCACCTCGAGCTCGCTGGGTCGCGGCGGCTCGTCCTCGAGGGGGACGCCGGCCTCTCGCGCAAGGGGCCGGGAGCCGGGAACGCGTCGGTCTACGTGAGCGATCCGCGGATGGCCGCCCGCGGTACGATCGAGATCGGCGGCGACAGCGTCAAGGTGAACGGCGAGGCGTGGTTCGACCACGAGTGGGGGACGAGCCAGCTCGGCCCCGGCGTCGTCGGCTGGGACTGGCTCGGCCTCCGCCTGGCCGACGGCCGCGCCCTCATGCTCTACCGCCTGCGGCGGGCCGACGGCCGCGCCGCGCCGGAGTCGGCCGGCACGCTCGTCGCGCGCGACGGCTCCACGCGCCGCCTGGCGGCCGGCGACTTCACGTTCGCGCCCCTCACCTGGTGGGCGAGCCCGCGCACCGGCGCGCGCTACCCGGCGCGCGTCCGCGTCACGGTACCCGCCGCCGGCCTCGACGTCGAGGTACGGCCCGAGGTCGCCGACGCCGAGCTCGACGCCCGCCGCTCGACCGGCACGATCTACTGGGAGGGCCCGGTCGCGGTCACCGGCTCCGTCACCGGCGACGGCTACGCCGAGTTCACCGGCTACGCGTCCTCGCTGGCGGGCAGGTTCTGACCCACCACGATTTCCTCACGAAGGACGGCAGGCCGGCACAGGGGGGTTGGCCGCAACGGCGCGCTGCCGTCGTCGTTTTCGGACCATTGATCACGGATCACGGACCACGTCTCTTCCGTGCCCGGGCCCCGGTCCTCCGCCTCGCGGATGGCTACGCGACCACCACCAGGATCTGGCCGCCCTCGACGGTGACGCCCGGGGCGACGAGGACGCGCTCGACGCGGCCCGGGCCTTCGGCGCAGATCTGGTTCTCCATCTTCATCGCCTCGAGGATGACGAGCGGCTGGCCCGCCGTCACCTCCTCCCCCTCGGCCACCGCCACGCTGACGACGCGGCCGGGGATCGGGGCGCGCAGCTCGTGCGGCCCGGTGTGGACCGCCGCGCCGTTCGTCTCACGGTCGAGCGGGTCGCGCAGCCGCACCTCGAACTGCCGCTGCGCGACGGCGACGCGGAAGTGGTCGCGACCCAGGCGCTGACTGGCGACGCCGAGGGCGCGCCCGTCCGGGCAGAAGAGCGCGTCGAGGCCGGGGTGGAGCGGCAGCATGTCGACCCGGTAGGGGGTCCCGTCCACCGTGACCTCCCACGTCCCGTCGAGCCGCCGCGCCGCGACCTCGAGCCGGCGCCCGTCGCGCTCGAGCCACCATTTCATGGGCAACTCCAAAGACGTGGTCCGTGGTCCGTGGTCCGTGGTCCGAAGGACGAGAGACGTGGTCCGTGGCCCGTGGTCCGTGGTCCGAAGGACGAGAGACGTGGTCCGTGGCCCGTGGTCCGTGGTCCGAAGGACGAGAGACGTGGTCCGTGGTCCGTGGTCCGTGGTCCGAAGGACGAGAGACGTGGTCCGTGGCCCGTGGTCCGTGGTCCGAAACGACGAATGCACACAAACGACGCCGTGCGGGTCATCGCGGCACCTTGCCGTGCAGCTGCCGGCGGCCGGCCAGGCGCCAGGCGCGGCCGTCGCGTTCGGCGCGCTCGAACAGGTCGCCCGGCGCGCGCTCCGCCTCGCGCGCGGCGAGCACCGCCGCCGCCACGATCGCCGCGCGCTCGAGCTCGGGCTCGACGGCCGCCTCCTGCGCCTGCACCGGGCCGCGCGCGAGCAGCTCGTCGAGCAGGCCGGTGTGCAGCGCGCCGGCGGCGAACTCGGGGACGTCGAGGAGGAGGCGGAAGAGCGGCAGCGTGGTCGCGATCCCCGAGATGCGGTACTCGGTGAGCGCGCGGCGCAGCCGGGCGAGGGCGCGCGGCCGGTCCTCGGCCCAGACCACGAGCTTCGCCAGGATGGGGTCGTAGTCGAGCGGCACGACCGAGCCCTCGCGCACGCCGCTGTCGATGCGGACGCCGGGGCCGTCGGGGCGCTCGAGGTGGTGGATCGTGCCGGGCGACGGCGCGAAGGCGCGCAGCGGGTCCTCGGCGTAGATGCGGCACTCGAGGGCGTGGCCGCGGGCGACGAGGTCCGCCTGGCGCAGCGCCAGGCGCTCGCCGAGCGCCTCGCGGATCATGAGCTGGGCGAGGTCGACTCCGTACACGGCCTCGGTGACCGGGTGCTCGACCTGCAGCCGCGTGTTGACCTCGAGGAAGTAGAACTCGCCGGTCGGCGCGAGCAGGAACTCGACGGTGCCGGCGGAACGGTAGCCGGCCGCGCGGGCGACGGCGAGGGCCGCCTCGCCCATGCGCGCCCGCAGGGCGGCGTCCACCGCCGGCGACGGGCACTCTTCGAACACCTTCTGGTGGCGGCGCTGCAGCGAGCACTCGCGCTCGCCGAGGTGGACCAGGTTCCCTTCGCGGTCGCCGAGGATCTGGATCTCGACGTGGCGCGGGCGGAGGATGAGCTTCTCGGCGTAGACGCGGTCGTCGGCGAAGAACGCCTTGCCCTCCGACGTCGCGCGCGCCAGCGCCTCGGCGACCTCGGCGTCGGTGCGGACGGCGCGCATCCCCTTGCCGCCGCCGCCGCCGACCGCCTTGAGCAGGATCGGATAGCCGACCTCGGCCGCGAACGCGCGGGCGGCCGCCGCGTTCGCCAGCGGCTCGCTCCCCGGCACGACCGGCACGCCGACCCGGCGGGCAACCTCGCGCGCCGCGGTCTTGGCGCCGAGCAGCTCGATCACCGCCGGCGGCGGGCCGATCCACGCCATCCCCGCCGCCTCGACCGCGCGGGCGAACCCCGGGTTCTCCGCGAAGAAGCCGTACCCGGGGTGGACCGCACCCGCGCCGGCCTCGCGCGCCGCGCCGAGCACCGCCTCCTGATCGAGGTAGGAGGCGCGCGCCGGCGCCGGCCCGATCCGCACCGCGCGGTCGGCGGCGAGGACGTGCGGCTGGACGCGGTCGGCGTCGGAGTAGACCGCGACGCTCTCGTGCCCGAGCTCGCGGCAGGCGCGGATCAGCCGCACCGCGATCTCCCCCCGGTTCGCGATGAGGATCCTCACGCCGCCCCCACCCGCCCGGTGGTCCGTGGACCGTGGACCGTGGACCGAACAGCGAGTTTCGAGCACTCTGCCGGGATTGCCAGCCGCGGGTCGCGGCACGGAGAGACCGGGGCTTCCTCGGACCACGGACCACGGATCACGGACCACGGCCTCACAGCGGGATGTTCCCGTGCTTCTTGGCGGGCATCCAGTCGCGCTTGTTGGCGGCGAGCGCCAGCGCGGCGATGACGCGGCGGCGCGTCGTGCGCGGGGCGATCACCGCGTCGACGTAGCCGCGCTCGGCCGCGACCAGCGGGTTCGCGAACTTCGCGACGTACTCGCGCACCAGCTCGGCGCGCCGCGCCTCGGGGTCGGCGGCGCTCTCGATCTCGCGCTTGTACAGGATGTTCACCGCGCCCTGCGGGCCCATCACGGCGATCTCCGCGGTCGGGAATGCGAAGTTGAAGTCGGTGCGGATGTGCTTGGAGCCCATCACGCAGTAGGCGCCGCCGTACGCCTTGCGCGTGATCACGGTGACCTTGGGGACGGTCGCCTCGGCGAGGGCGAACAGCAGCTTGGCGCCGTGCCGGATGATGCCGCCGTGCTCCTGCTCGACGCCGGGGAGGAAACCGGGCACGTCCTCGAGGATCAGCAGCGGCACGTTGAACGCGTCGCAGAAGCGGACGAAACGGGCCCCCTTGACCGAGGCGTTGATGTCGAGCACGCCGGCGAGGTGCGCGGGCTGGTTCGCCACGATCCCCACGGGGCGGCCGGCCAGGCGCGCGAAGCCGACGACGATGTTGCGGGCGAAGTGGGCGTGGACCTCGAAGAAATCGCCCTCGTCCGCGACGACGCGGATCAGCTCCTTGATGTCGTACGGCTTGTTGGGGTCGGCGGGAACGAGCTCGTCGAGCGCGACG
>SCRJ01000069.1 GCA_004298115.1 Acidobacteriota bacterium | reverse complement strand
GCTCTTCCGATCTCCTGGCCGGACGCCCGGGTCGTCACGGTCTCGGGCAAGGACCGGGCGGCGATCTTCCTCGCCGGCCACGACCCGCGCCACACCGCGGCCTGGTTCGACGCCGACACCGGCCGCTTCGCGACCTCGCCCGCGTACGACGCGACCGGCCCGGCGCAAACCTGCGGCCGGGCGGTGCTCGAGGCGTTCAACGAGGCGTCGGGCGGCACGGCGCTCGCCGGCCGTCTCGGGACCGTGTGGAGCCGTGTGCTCGCTCCGGTCGCCACCCCCGCCGGGCCCTGGGCGGTCCCCGCCGAGCGGCTCGCCGACTACCAGATCCCGGTCCACGGGCTCCTCTTCCCCCACGACCTGGCCGCGAACCGCAAGGGGTACTTCTACGGCGTCTACACCAGCCCTCTGGTCGATGAGCTCACCGCGGACCTGGCGATCGCCTTCGTGAACGACCCCGCCCTCGGGCTCGGACGGCGCTCATCGCCCGACCTGCTCGCCGTCTCGTTCTCCGCCCAGGACCTCGTGTCGCACAACTACGGCCCGGAGTCCGAGGAGAACCTCGACGTCCTGCGCCGCCTCGATCTCCTCCTCGGCCGCATGCTCGACACCCTCGACCGGCGCGTCGGGAAGGGGCGGTACGTGGTGGCGTTCTCGGCCGACCACGGCTTCTCGCCGATCCCGGAGTTCCAGAAGCAAAGCGATCGCGCCTCGGGCGGCGGCCGTCTCGTCGACGGAGCTCGCGTGGCGGTCGGGTTCGTCCAGCGCGTCAATCGCCTGCTCGACCAGAGGCTCGGCCTCGACCCGGCCAGCCGCCCGGTCGCGGGCGTCGAGGGGTGGGCGCTCTACTACACCCGGCCGCTCGCCGTGCGCGCCGTGGCCGGGCCGCGCGGGCCGGCGAGCCGGGTCGTCGGCGCTCGCGACGTGGACGAGGCGTTGCCCGAGGCTCTCGCCACCCTGTTCGCGGAGGAGCTCGCCGGCGTCGACCTCGCATCCCAGGCCGCCACGTGGCCCGCGGCCGACCCGATGACCGAGTTCGTGCGCAACGATTTCGATCCGGCGCGCTCGGGCGACGCCACCCTGATTCCGAAGCCCGGGGTCCTCATGCACTGGGACCCGGGTCGGGGCACCGGTCACGGCTCGCCGTACGAGCCCGACACGCACGTGCCGCTGATCTTCCTCGGCGGCCCGTTCGCACCCGGGCGCCTCGATGCGGACACGACGCCGTACGATCTCGCGCCGACCCTGGCGTCGCTGCTGGCGGTCTCGCTGCCGGCCGCCACCGGCCGCTCCCTGGCGCCGGCTCCTTCCGAGGCCCCGGCTCAGAGCCGGCCGAAGTAGACCAGCGTGTCGTACGCGAACGCGACCGTGCCGCCCTCGCTGTAGCGGTCGAACACCGCGCGCAGCGCCGCGAGCATCGGGGCGTGGTTCGGGTGCCCGGCCGCCGGCGCGTAGGACGACGACAGCAGGCGGCCCTCGAGCGCGTCGTAGTCGAACACCTGCCGGTTGGAAAACACCCGCAGCCGGAACGCGCCGGGATGGAAGAACGCCGCGATCACCGGGTCGGTGACGTTGGCGTGGTCCACCCGCTCGTAGTCCGTCGCGTACTCGAGCAGCAGCCGCTCGTACGCCACGGCGAACGCGTCGGCGTCCTTGCGGCGGAGGTTCCAGAGCAGGGCGACCCACCCGCCGGGCTTGAGGATGCGGGCAAACTCGGCGCGCGCGCGCGGCCGGTCGAACCAGTGGAACGCCTGCGCCGCCGTGACGAGGTCCACGCCGGCGTCGGGAAGCGTCGTCGCCTCGGCGCGCCCGTCCACGCTGACGAAGCCTTCCTGGGCGGCGAGCGCCCGCGCCCCCTCGGCGCGCATGTCCGCGTTGGGCTCGACGCCGAACACCCGGCAGCCGCGCGCCAGAAGCATCGCGGCGAGGATCCCCGTCCCGGAGCCGAGGTCGGCGACGACCGATCCGGCCCTCAGACCGCACTCGTCCTCGAGGAGGGTCACGACCTCGTCCGGGTACCCGGGCCGGTGCCGCGCGTACAGCTCCGCCCGCCCCCTGAACCGCCGGGTCGGGTCGAAGAAGCCCCGGTCCCGGTCGCGGCCGCCGCCCCCGTCCACCCCCGGATTCTCCTCCAGCCGGCGCCGCGCCTCAAGCCGGCCCCGGCCCGGCGGTTGCCGCCGGCCGCGCGGGCGTGCAAGATGGCGCCCGGAGGTTCACCGTGGTCCACACCCCCCCCTCGTCCCCGGCCCTCGGCCGTTCGACCCCGGCCGCCCTCTCGGCGGCCGCCCTCACGGCCCTGCTGCTGTTCGCCGCCGCCCCCGCAAGCGCGCAGACCGCCCCCGCCGCGGCCGAGCCGGCGTTGCGGGCCAGGGTGGCGCGGATCCTCGCCGCGACGCCGCTCGTCGACGGCCACAACGACCTCCCCGAGAACTACAAGGAACGCGTCGACGACCACCTCGACCGGATCGACCTCGCCGGCGACACGAGCACGCTCGCCGAGCCCCTGCACACCGACATCCCCCGCCTGCGTCGCGGGGGCGTCGGCGGCCAGTTCTGGTCGGTGTTCGTCCCCACGACCCTCGCGGGCCCGCCGGCCGCCGTCGCCGTTCTCGAGCAGATCGACCTCGTCCACCGCATGATCGCCCGCTATCCCGAGACGTTCGCGTTCGCGGCCACCGCCGCGGACGTCGAGCGCATCCGCCGCTCGGGCCGGATCGCCTGCCTGATCGGCATGGAGGGCGGCTACGCGATCGCCGACTCGCTCGCCGTCCTCCGCCAGACGTACGCGTGCGGCGCGCGCTACATGACCCTCACCCACTGGAAGTCGATCGACTGGGCCGATGCCGCCACCGACGCGCCCCGACACGGCGGCCTCACCCGCTTCGGGCGGGAGGTCGTGCGCGAGATGAACCGCACCGGGATGCTGGTGGACCTCTCCCACGTCTCCGACCAGGTGATGCTCGACGCGCTGGCCACCAGCCAGGCGCCGGTGATCTTCTCGCACTCGTCGGCGCGGGCGCTCTGCCGCCACCCGCGCAACGTCCCCGACGACATCCTGCGCCGCGTCGCCGGCAACCGCGGCATCGTCATGGTCAACGTCGCGCCGGGGTTCGTCTCCGAGGCGGCGCGCATCGCCTCCCAGCCGGTGGAGGCGGAGTGGGCGCGCCTCGGCGCGCTCTACCCCAACGATCCGGAGCGCGTCGACTCCGAGCTTCACGCGTTCGCCGCGCAGCACCCAACCCCCGACGCCACCCTGGCCCAGGTCGCCGACCACATCGAGCACATCCGCGACGTGGCCGGGGTCGACCACGTCGGCATCGGCTCCGACTTCGACGGCATCGGCCGCACCCCGGTCGGTCTCGAGGACGTCTCCAAGTACCCGGCGTTGCTCGCCGAGCTGCTACGCCGGGGCTGGACCGACGCCGACGTCGCGAAGGTCGCGGGCGGCAACATCCTGCGCGTGATGCGCGAGGCCGAGCTCGTGGCCGCCCGGTTGCAGAAGGAGCGCCCCGCCTCCGACGCGCGCATCGAGGAGCTGGACGCCGCGCCGGTCCCCGACCACGGCGGCCCCGCCGGAGTGCCCGAGTAGCCGCGCCACCCGGCGGCGCCGCATTGAGACGAACGCCGCGAAACGCTACGATGGCGCCGGGATTTCATCGCATGGACAGCCGGGTGCGCGACGTCGCGATCTCGCTCGTGCTCTTCGCGGTGACCGTCGTCATGGCGGTGCGGGAGAGCTGGGCGACGACCGACCTGGTGTGGAGCCTCTGGGTCTCCAGCCTCGCGGTCGGGTACTCGTTGATCCTCGCTTCGATCGTCGGGACCCTCGTCAACGGCACGCCGGCCTCACTGATGCCGCGACGGACGCGTCCCGGCGCGCCGCCGCCGCGAGCCGCCGGGTTCCAGCCGCCGGCCGGGTGCGCCGCGCTGCCGCTCAACGCGTTCGTCGCGATGGTTTGCGTGGCCGTGCTCGGCCTCAACCGCGTGACGGCCGCCGTCCTCCTCCTGGCCGGCGTGAGCACGCTCATCGCCGTCGGCGGGATGTTGCGGTCGCGGCCCGGGTTCGCGGCGTTCCCCGACCCCGACCACGGCGTCGCCCGCGTCGTCGTGATGCTCCCCGGGGTCCTGTTCATGGTCGGGTTCTTCACCGTTCACTTCGTCGGGTTCCACCTCGTGCACGGGTTGTTCCTCAACGGCTTCTTCCCGCTGGTACGGGACACCCCGTTCGGCAAGAACCCGGAGCAGGTGTTCGGGCTCGTCGCGTCGTGTGCGGGCGAGGCGATGCGGCGGTACTGGCCGTTCGTCGCGGCGAGCGCCCTCTCGCGCCTGCCCGCCTACGCCCGGGCGTTCGCCATCACCGACGGCGGCATGCTCTTCGCCCCCTACCTCAACGTCGTCCGCATGCACGCGATGATCTTCGTGTTCGCGTTCCTCGGCCGCGGCCGCATCGAGGCCTGGGGCCTGTACGCCCTCCTCGTCGTCTACTTCCTCCCCCTCGGAAGCGTCATCGGCCTGCTGCGGCGGCGGCCGCCGGCGGCCGCCGGCGGGTCGCCGACCACGCCTGTCTAGGCGCGGCGGCTGGCGCCGGTTCGCCTGATCCTGATCCCCGCCCCGAGCCGCGGCGGATCAAGGTTGGTGAGCCGCAGCAACCGCGTCCGGTGGGTCCGCAACGGGCCGGACGGCTCGCCTTTCGCGCCGCCTGCCATGGACCGGATCGGCCCATCGTCCGGCGGGACGGTCTCGGGAGCCCGGTCAGACGTCGGGCAGGAAGCGCGCGTCGAGGTCCGCCAGCACCGGGAACTCCCGCCGGTACGCCAGCAGTGCCTCGAGGTCGAGGTCGGCTTCGACGACGCCCACCGCGTCGCCGCCCGCGGCGAGCACCTGCCCGCGGGGATCGAGGATCCGGCTCTGCCCCGCGTACGCGGCGTTGGGATCGCGCCCGCACCGGTTGACGCCGATCACGTACGCCTGGTTCTCGATCGCGCGCGCCGCCAGCAGGGTGAGCCAGTGCGCCTCGCGCGCGGCGGGCCAGTTCGCGATCACGACGAGGAGGTTCGCACCCGCCCTGGTCGCGACACGGAACACCTCGGGAAAGCGCAGGTCGTAGCAGACGAACGGGGCGACGGCGAAGCCGCCCCAGGCGAACGTCACGACCTCGCGGCCGCGGGCGAACCGGCGGTCCTCGCCGGCGAACGAGAACGGGTGGATCTTGCTGTAGCGCGCGAGCTCGCCGCCGTCGGGGCCGAAGGCGACGGCCTGGTTGAGGCCCAGCGTGCTGGGCGGGTCGCGGCGCACGACCCCACCCACGACGCAGAGGCCGAGCCGCGCCGCGGTCCCCGCCAGGAAGCGTTCCACCGGCCGATCCGGCGCTTGAGCGGTCGCGGCGAGGTTCATCGAGAACCCCGTCGCGAACATCTCCGGCAGGAGGACGAGCGAGCCCTTCGGCGGGGTCGCCGCCGCGAGCAGCGCCGCCACCGCCCGACAGTTGGCCTCGGGCTCCTCCCAGGCGATGTCGAGCTGGCAAACGACCACGCGCAGCGCCACTTACCCTCCGACCACGGCCCGGAGGCCGCGCACGAGGCGGCCGAGCCCTTCGGCGACGGTCTGGCGCGTGAGCGCGCCGTAGGCGATTCGCACCGTGCATCCGGACTCGACCCCGAACGTCGTACCCGGTATGGCCGCCACCCGGTGCTCCCGCACCAGCCGTTCCACGAGCGCGGTCGGATCGAGGTTCGTCCGGACGCGCAGCAGGACGTAGAACGCGCCCTCGGCGCGCGGCGCCTCGCCCAGATCGGAGATCCCGGCGAGGGCGTCGAGCACGAGCACGCGCACGCGGGCGAGCTCGATGAGATGCCGGTCGCAGTACGCCTTCCCGACGCCCATGGCCCCCACCGCCGCGAACTGTGAGACCACCGGCGGGCAGATGAGGATCGTGTCCTGGATCTTGCAGACGGCGTCGAACAGGTGCTCGGGGATCACCATGTACCCGATCCGCCAGCTCGCGAACCCGTACGACTTGGAGAGCGAGAACAGCGAGATCGTGTGCCCGGCGGTCCCCGGCGCCGACGCCGGTGAGAAGCTGCGCGCGCCGTCGTAGACGAAGTACTCGTATGCCTCGTCGTGCACGTGGTAGACGCCCCGTTCGCGGCACAGCGCGTTGACCGCGCGCAGCGTCGCCTCGGGGTAGACCGCCCCGCTCGGGTTGTTGGGCGAGACCGTGACGACGGCGCGGGTGCGCGAGGTGATCGCGGCCTCGATGCGCGAGACCACCGGTTGGTAGGCCGCATCCGTCGGGACCACCACCGGCCGGCAGCCGGCGATCGTCACCGCCATGCGGTGGTTGAAGTAGTACGGCTCGAGCAGGATCACCTCGTCGCCGGGGTCGGTGACGGCGAGCACGGCGTTGGCGAACGCCATGTTGCCGCCCGCGGTCACAACGATCCGCGACTCGTCGGTGACGGTGACGCCGTTGTCGACGGCGAGCTTGCCCCTGATCGCCTCGAGCAGCGGGGGGATCCCCTCCACCGGGCCGTACGTGTGGTTGGCGGGATCGGCGGCGAAGCGCGCGACCGCCTCGAGCGCTTCCGGCGGCGGCGGGTAGGAGACCACGCCCTGCCCGAGCGAGATCGTCCCGGGGTTGTCCCGGATCAGGCGCCCGACCACCGGGATCACCGGCGTCTGCACCATCCTCATTCGGAGGCTTTCCCGCATCGCGCCGCGCCGATTCTAGCCCGGACCGCCCGGACGGCGTCCGCTGCGAGCGGCGTCGTTTTCCGATCGTCGCACCCGCGGAATCCCGGTCGGCGCGCCGTGGCGAGCTTGAGGCCGACGCTGCCGGCGACCACGAGGCCGATGCGGGCGAGGCGCGCCCAGTCGCGCGGCTCGTCGCACGGGATCATCCCCGGCACCGCGGACCCGACCGCGCCGATGCCGGTTCACGCCGCGAACGCCTCGCCGACCGGCACCGTCTTCGCGGCCCGCGCCGGCAGGAAGAAGCTCACCAGGCCGCCGCCGATCGTGAGCACGCTCGGCCATAGCCGCCTGAGCCCCGCCGTGTACTTCAAGCCAGCCGCCCACGCCGTGGCCCCTTCAAAAGTGTAACTTTCAGGTACCTGGTACCGCAGGGGGTTCGAAGCGGCCGAAGCGCAGGGCCAGGGTGGGAAGGACGAGCAGGTTCAGCGCCGTGGAGGTCGCCAGGCCGCCCAGGATCACGAGCGCCATCGGGCCCTCGATCTCCCGCCCCGGCGCGCCGCTCCCGAGCGCGAGCGGCAGCAGGCCGAGCCCGGTCACCAGCGCCGTCATCAGGATCGGCGCCAGCCTCTCCTCGGCGCCGCGCAGCGCGGTCTCCGGCCCCCAGCTCTCGCCCTCGACGCCCACCAGGTGCTCATAGTGCGAGATCAGCATGATCGAGTTGCGCAGCGTGATGCCGAACACGGTCACGAACCCGACCATGGAGCCGAGCGAGAGGTCGCCGCCGCTCGCCAGCACGACCAGGATCCCGCCGACCAGGGCGAACGGCAGGTTGGCCAGGACGAGGAGGAAGTTGCGCGCCGAGCCCATGACCATCGAAAGCAAGATGAGGATGCCGACGCCGGCGAGCGCCGAGTGCACGAGCAGGTCGCGGGTGGAGCGGGCCTGCTCGGCCGCCGACCCGGCGAAGTCCAGGTAGACGCCGGCCGGCAGCGGCACCGCCGCGGCGAGCCGCCGCTTCGCGTCCGCCACGAACGAGGCGACGTTGCGCCCCACCACGCTGCAGGTCACGGCCTGCACGCGGCGTGCGCCCTCGTGCAACACCGAGTACCGCCCCGTCGTCTCGAAGACATCGGCCACGCGGCCGAGGGGCACGAACGTTCCATCGGCGTTGCGCAGCGGCAGCGCCCCGACCGAGCCGGGGTCGGCGCGCAGCGCCGGGTCGAGGATGACGGCGGCGGCGAAGATCTGGCCGGCGTCGTACACCTGGCCGACGACCTGGCCCTGGTAGGCGGTGCGCACCGCGTCGAGCGCCGTCACCGGGTCGAGGCCCCAGCGGGCCAGCTCGGCGCGCCGCAACCGGACGACGAGCTGCGGGCTGCCGGGCGGCGACTGCACCAGCACGTCCGCCGCGCCCGGCACCTTGGAGAGAACCGCGGCCACCGCGGCGGCCTTGGCGTCGAGGACGTCGAGGTCGGGCCCGAAGATGTTCACGGCCACGGGCGCGGTGTAGCCGGAGAGCGTTTCCTCCACCCTCTCCGAGAGGAACGTGTTGACCGCGAAGTTGGCGCCCGGAAAACCGTGCAGGATGTCGCGGATCTTCGCCTCGACCCGCCGGCTCGCAGCGCCTCCGAGCGGTTTGAGGTCCACCTCGATCTCGCTCGAGTGCGTGCCCATGATGTCGTCGCCTGCGTCCGCGCGCCCCACCCGCTGCCCCACCGCCCGCACCTCGGGCAGCGCGAGCAGCAGCTTGGAGAGCTGGCCGCCCATGCGCAACGATTCCGCCAGGGAGGTGCCCGGCACCGCGGTCATGTGAACGACGAAGTGGCCTTCCTTGAGCTGCGGCACGAAGCCGCCGCCGAAGAACGGCAGCAGCGCGAGTCCGCCGACCGTGAGCACCGCGACGGCCGTGATGACCACCCGCGGGTGGCGCTCCACCCGCACCAGCAGCGGCACGTAGCGCGCCCGCAACCACACCACCACGGGCGGCTCGCCCTCGGGCAGCCGGTCCTCGCGCAGGAGCAACGAGCACAGCGCCGGCGTCACCGTCAGCGCCACCACGAGCGAGGCCAGGATCGCGAGGATGTACGCCATGCCGAGCGGCGCGAACAGCCGCCCCGCGACCCCCGACATCGTGAGGATGGGGACGAACACCAGCACCACCGCGAAGGTGGCGTAGACCACGGCGCTGCGCACCTCGATCGACGCGTCGTAGATGACGCGCAGGGCCGGCAGCGGCGCTTCGCGCCGGCGGTTCTCGCGCAGCC
>SCRJ01000068.1 GCA_004298115.1 Acidobacteriota bacterium | reverse complement strand
AGCATCGTGACCGCGAGCTCGGCCCCCGCCGCCGCGGCGGCGGGGGTGGCAGCAACCGTCGCGCCGAGCGCCTCCAGCTCGGCGGTCCGTCCGGCGGTGCGGTTGTACACGGCCACGGCGTGCCCGGCGCGCAGCAGGTTCGCCGCCATCGGCGCCCCCATCCGTCCCAGCCCGGCGAACGCGATCCTCATCCTGACCTCCTCCGGCCCGCCGGGGCGCGCTGGCGTCGGCTGCACACGGCGCCCGGCCGGCTCCGTCCGACCATGATCGGACAAACGCGGCGCAGGACCAAGCCGTTCCTTGCTAGGATCCCCCGGTGTCGCGACGACCGCGTCCGCTGCCGGCGGCGGCTGCCCTGGTGCTGGCGGCGGCCGCCGGCGTATCCGGCGGCGGCGGCGGCGAGGCGCCGCGGCCGGGCGAAGGCTGGCGCGAGCTTCGTTTCGCCGGGGTGCCGGCGACGAGCTACCGGAACGTCGCGGAGGACGGCCGCACGGTTCTGCTCGCCGCCGCCGAGGGCTCGGCCAGCCTGCTCTACGCGCGTGTCGCCGGCAGCCTCGAGGCGACCCCGGTGCTGCGCTGGCACTGGCGCGTCGACCGGCTACCGGCCGGCGGCGACGTGCGCCGGCGGGCGGCCGACGACGCCGGCGCGCGCGTCTACGTCGGCTTCCGCTACCGCCCGGCGCTGGTGCCGTTCGGCCAGCGCCTCGCCTACTGGCTGGCGCGGATGAAGCAGGGCGAGTACCCGCCGTACTCGGGGATCGCCTACGTCTGGGCGGCGTCGACCCCGGTCGGCACGCGCCTGCTCCACCCCGACTACCCGCGCCTACTGCTCGTCGTGGTCCGCTCCGGCTCCGATCGGCTGGGGACGTGGGTCGAGGAGGAGCGCGACGTGCTCGCCGACGCGGTCGCGGCGTTCGGCGCCCCACCGCCACCGATCTCCCATCTCGGGGTGATGACCGACGCCGACGACACGCGCAGCTCGGCGGCGGCGCGCTACGGCGAGATCCGCTTCGAGGAGACCGAGTGTCGGGCCGGCCTCACCCCTTGACCGCGAGCCCGCGCGCCGCGAGCAGAAGGCGCAGCGCCTCGCGACGGTCGCCCTGCAGCTCGAGCGCCCCCTCGCGCACGGTGCCGCCGGTGCCGAGCGCGCGCTTGAGCGCGCGCAGCAGCTCCTCGACGAACGCCGGGTTGCGCGGCAGGCCGTCGACCACCGTGACGCTTTTGCCGCCGCGCCCCTTGCTCTCCAGGCGGAGTCGCGCCGTGACCTTCGCCGGCACCGCTTCCTCGCGCCGGCTCGAGCACTGACACCGGTCGGCGGGCCACCCGCACGTCGGGCAGAGCCTCCCGGCCTGGGTCGAGTACACCGGGCGGCCGCGGCTGGCGTCCATACGATCATTATCCCGCAGGGGCGGGTGCGGCGGGCCGGGAGCGCCGCGGGGGGTGGTAGACGGGCGCCGGCCGCCTGGGCGACAATGCGACGACGCCGTGTTGCAGATCATCTAGATGAGTTTCGCGGGCGGCACGGTTTCGCTTCCGGCGGTCCGCGCGGCCGCCGGCGGGAGGAGGTCGGCATGAGGCTGTCATCGGTGGTGGGCGCCGCGTGCGCGGTTGCGTGCGCCGGCGGGATCGCATCGGCCCAGCTTCCGTTCGGCGAGCAGTCGGGGCACGGCAAGAAGGCGCAGGGGGCGATCGTGCTGCGCGACGCCGCTCCCGTCTACAAGGACAAGGACTCGGCCGAGGTCTGGAAGACGCTCAAACGCGGCGCGTCGGTGGCCGGCTGTCACCGCGAGGCCGTGCTGTTGACGCAGTACGAGTTCGTCGAAGAGAACGGGCGGGTGCGGGTCATCTTCCCCAACCCCGACTCCGCCAAGCCGTTCATCGGGTGGATGGAGCCGGACGATCTCGCGATGTTCACCTACGACTGCGGCTGCGAGCCGGAGTGCATGCCGTGGGCGGCGCGTTTCGGCCCCTCGAAGTGGAACCTCTGCTTCCAGGAGGCCCGCGACAACAAGCTCGACCGGCTCAAGGTGATCTGGGCCGAGCAGCGGAGCAAGGACCGCCCGGACCAGGACTGAGGGCGCCCGTCGTTACTCGTAGCGGAGCGCTTCGATCGGGTCGAGCCTGGCCGCCTTGTACGCCGGGTAGGTGCCGAAGAAGAAGCCGACGAGGCCGGAGACGCCGAACCCCGCGGCGATCGCCCAGACCGAGATGCTGGTCGCAAACGGGCTCACCGCGCCGACCAGGTGCGACAGACCGATGCCGACCACGACGCCGGTCGCGCCGCCGACCAGGGCGAGGGTGATCGCCTCGGTGACGAACTGCTGCCGGATGTCGGCGCGGCGCGCGCCGAGCGCCCGGCGGACGCCGATCTCGCGGGTGCGCTGGGTGACGTTCATCAGCATGATGTTCATCACGCCGACGCCGCCGATGATCAGCGAGATCCCGGCGATCACCAGCATCGCGGCGGAGACCCCGCCGGTGATCTGGCGGAACGTGCGGATCGTGCGCTCCGGCGTGCGCACGCCGAAGTTGTTGGGCTGGTTGAAGCTCAGGCCGCGGCGCTCGCGCAGGACCTGCGTCCCCTCCTCGATCGCGAGGTTGACCCACTCCGGCTTCTTCGGCACGGTGGCGATGACGCAGCCGTAGGTGCGCTTCACGTCGGGCCAGATGCGGTCGAAGATCCCCACCGGGATCTCGATCTGCTGGTCGGCGCTGGTGTCGAACAGGCCGCCCTTCTTCTCCATCACGCCGATGACGCGGAACGGGCGGCCGTTGATCTCGATCTCGCGCCCGAGCGGGTCGAGGTGGGGGAACAGCGCCTCGACGATCCCGGTGCCGATCACCGCCACCGGCGCCGAGTGCAGCTCCTCGCCGGCGCTGAAGAAGCGGCCGTGGGCGACGAAGTGGTTGTTCGCCTCGGGGTAGTAGTGGGTGACGCCGCCGATCGTGGCGTTGTTGGTGCGGTTGCCGCGGTAGCGCACCTCGACGTTGGCGCTGACCCAGCGCTCCGGCGAGACGTAGGCGATCGCCGGCGCGTACTCCCTGATCGCCTCCGCGTCATCGAGCGTCAGCACCGGGCGCAGGCGCTGGTCCTCGGGGAGCGGGCCGCCGCCGCCGAAGCGGTCGTCGAGGCGCTGGAACTGCACCAGGGTGGCGCCGAAGTTCTGGAACTGGGCGATGAACGACCGGTTGAACCCCTGCACCAGCGAGACCATCACGATCACCGTCGCGACGCCGATGATGATGCCGAGGCAGGTGAGGAACGAGCGCAGCTTCTGCGCGCGGATCGTGCGCAGCGCAGTGAGCACGTTCTCGCGCCAGGCCGCGATGACCTTGTCGAGGCGGCCCATCTAGGCCCCCGCCCGAAGGACCGTGGACCGTGGTCCGTGGACCGTGGTCCGGGAAGGAGACGGAAGAACGCGAGCGGGGGACATCACTCCTCCCTCAGGGCGACGATCGGGTCGAGGCGCGCGGCGCGCATCGCCGGCAGCCACCCGGCGAGCACCCCGGCGAGCGTCGCGACGAAGAGGCCGGTCGCCACCAGGAACGGTGTCACCCGCGCCGGGAACGGACTCCAGTGCCCGACGGCGAGCGCCACGAGCCAGCCCAGGAGGACCCCGACGAGGCCGCCGGTGAAGCTCTGCGCCACCGCCTCGAAGAGGAACTGGCGGTGGAGGTCGCGGCGGCGGGCGCCGAGCGCCTTGCGCAGGCCGATCTCGCGGGTGCGCTCGACGATCGAGGCGAACATCGTGTTGGCGATCGCCACGCCGCCGACCACGAGGGAGACCGAGGAGATCCAGATCACGAGCGCGAACGCGGAGAACGTGATGCTCTTCCACAGCGTCGAGAGCGAGTCGGCGTCCACGATCCCGAACGGGTCCGGCGCGGAGAACGGCGTGCCGCGGCGCGAGCGCAGCACGAGCCGCACCGCGTCCTCCATCGCGGGGACCTCGGCCGCACTCTTCGCCTCGACGAAGATGTCGAGGCTGCGGATCATCCCGAACGCGTGCTGGTAGGCGGCGAGCGGCACCAGGACGAAGCGGTCCTGGCTCTGCCCGAACGTGCTCCCCTGCTTGACCATCGTGCCGATGATGCGGAACGGCTTCCCCTCGACGGTGATCTGGTGCCCGATCGGGTCGACGTGGGGAAAGAGCTGGTCGCGGACGTCCCAGCCGATCACCGCGACCGGCCGGGCGGCGGCCGCCTCGCTCTGGGTGAAGAACCGCCCGTCGGCGAGCTCGATGCCGACCATCCACGGGAACTCGGACTCGGCGCCGAGGACGAACGTGTCGGCGAGGCGGCGCCCGCCGGCGTACACCGGGCGGGTCGAGAACACGCGCCCGGCGACGCGGCGCGCCTGCGGCACCAGGCGGCGCACCGCCTCGAGGTCGGCGTCGGTGATGTCCTTGCGCTTGAGCGCCGCCAGGTACTCCTCGCGGCTGCGGATGATGCCGAACTTGGTGAAGATCACGGTGTTCGGGCCGAGGCCGGCGATCACGTTGGCGGCGTACTGGTTGAGCCCGGACACCACCGAGATCACCGCCACGATCGTCCCCACCGCGATGATGATCCCGAGCAGGTTGAGGAACAGGCGCAGCTTGTGCGCGGTCAGGGCGCCGAGGCCGGTGCGGACGACGTCGCCGAGGATCATGCGCGCGCCGCCTGCTCTGGTGCGACGGGAGCGGTCATTCCAGCCCCGGCTCCTTGCTCTTGTCCACCATGATCTCGGCCCCCGGCTTGAGGTCGCGCAGCGCCTTGAACGGGCCGACGATCACCTCGTCGCCCTGCTTGAGGCCGCTCGCGACCTCGACGTCGAGCTCGCCGCGAATGCCGGTGGTCACCGGGCGGAACTCGGCCTTGTGGCCGGCGACGACGTAGACCCCTTCGATCTCGCGGGGGCGGGAGGCGACCGCCTCCTTGTGCGCCGAGGTGGCGGCCGGCCCGGCTGCGTCCGGCGCCGGCGTGGGCGTCGCCTTCGCCTCGGGCTGCCGCTCCACGAGCGCGCCGATCGGCACCGTGAGGGCGTCGTTGCGAGTCGCGGTGGTGATGTCGGCGGTGACGGTGAGGCCGGGACGGATCCGTTCGGGGTGCTTGAGGAGCGTCACCTTGACGGTGTAGTCGGTGCCGGTGGCCGCGCCGCCGAGCGCCGAGGTGCCCTGGATCGGGCTCGAGCCGATCTCCGAGACCTCGCCGGGGAAACGCTCGTCCGCGAACGCGTCGATGCGGACCACGGCGGGCTGGCCGATGCGCAGCTGCGGCACGTCGGTCTGATCGACCTCGAGGACGGCCTCGATGGTGGACATGTCGGAGATCGTCATCAGCACGGTCCCCGGGTTGTTCATCGTGCCGGTGACGATCACCTCGCCCTTCTCGATGTTGCGGCGGGTGACGATCCCGTCCATCGGGGCGCGGATCTCGGTCTTGGCGAGCGAGTCGTCGGCCGAGGCGAGGTCGGCGCGGGCCTGCTCGACCTGCCGCTGGGCGCGCTGCGTCGACGCCACCGCCTGCTCGTACGTGCTGCGCGTGCGCTCGCGGTCGGCCTCGGCGAGGATCCCGTCCTTGAACTGCTGGTTGGCGCGGTCGAGGTCGCGCTTGGCTTGCGCCGTCGCCTCGCGGGAGCGGACGAGCTCGGACTCGAGCCCCTGCAGGTTGTACTTCGCGCTGTTGACCGCGGCGGCGTAGCGGGCCTGGTCGATCACCGCGAGCAGCTCGCCCTTGGTGACGCGGTCGCCCTCCTGGACGTTGAGCTCGGTGACCTGCCCCATGATGTTCGCCGACAGCTCGACCTTGGTCTTGGCCTGCACGGTGCCGTTCGCCGTCACCAGCTGGACGAGGTTCTGCCGCCCCACCTTGGCGGTGCGGACCAGCATCCCTTTCCCCTTGCGGCTCGCCACCACACCCGCCGTCACGGCGGCCGCCACGACCACCGCGAGCACCCCGATCATGACCTTCGTCCGCCGTTTCATTCCACGCTCCTCCGCCCGCCGCCCGGACCCTTCCGGCCAGCGGCCACGACGCAATCTCGACGATACTACGCACCCCGGCCGCCGAAGGTTGCCGGGGGCCACCGCCCCGATTGGGTAGTATGCGCGCATGGCGCGACTTCCCGCCACCGTCCCGGGCGGTCCCGGGCTCCGTTCCCTCGCGGTGGTCGTCCCGACGCTCGACGAGGAACGCGCGATCGGCGCGTGCCTGGCGGCGGTCGGGGATGACCAAGGGATCGAGGTGGCGGTCTCGGACGGCGGAAGCGCCGACGCCACCGTCGCAGCCGCACGCCGCGAGCGCCCGGGCGTGCGGGTGGTGACGGGCCCGCCCGGCCGCGGCGCCCAGCTGAACCGGGGCGCGGCCGCCGTGGCGGCCGACGCGTACGTGTTCGTGCATGCCGACTGCCGCCTGCCGGCGGGCTGGGCGGCGGCGGTGCGCGGTGCGCTCGCCGACCCGGGGGTGGCGCTCGGTTGCTTCCGGTTGCACACCGAGCCGGCCCGGCCGGGGGCCGGAGCGGCGGCGCGCTGGTGGTGGCGACTGCTCGACCTGCGCAGCCGCGGTCTCGGCCTGCCGTACGGCGACCAGGCGCTGTTCGTGCGCCGGGAGGTGTTCGCGGCGGTGGGCGGCTTTCCCCCGATCCCGCTGATGGAGGACGTCGAGTTCGTCCGCCGCTGCCTGCGCCACGGCCGCCTCGCCCGGCTGCCGCTCGCGGTGCGCACGACGGCGCGGCGCTTCGCCCGCCGGCCGCTGCGGGCGCGTCTGTGCACCGCGACGTTCCCGCTCCTGTTCCGCCTCGGCGTCAGCCCGCACCGCCTCGCCCGCTGGTACGGAGACGTGCGGTGAGGGCCGAGGTCGTCGTCTTCGGGCGGGTGCCGGAAGTGGGACGGGTCAAGACGCGCCTCGCCCTGGCGATCGGCGGCCGGGCGGCGGCGGCGGCGTACCGGGTGCTCCTGGAGCGCGCGCTTGCCGAGGCGGCCGCGTCCGGTTTCCCGGTGACGCTCGCGCTCGCCGAGCCCGCCGCCGGCGCGGCGTGGGCGCCGCCGCCCGGGGTCGAGGTCGAGGTGCAGGCGGCCGGCGACCTCGGCGCGCGGATGGCGGCGGCGTTCGCGGCGCGCTTCGCCGCCGGCGCCCGGGCCGTCGTGCTCGTCGGCTCGGACGCGCCGCGGATCGACGCGGCGACGATCCGGGGCGCGGCGGCGGCGTGCGGCCGCGTGCCGGTCGTGCTCGGCCCGGCGCTGGACGGCGGCTACGTCCTCGTCGCCCAGCGTTCCCCCGGCGTGGCGATGTTCGCCGACGTGCCGTGGTCGTCGGCGGACACGCTGGCGGCGACGCGCGCGCGCCTCGCCCGGCTCGGCGTCGACCACGAGGAGCTGGACGCGGTCCGCGACATCGACACCGGCGACGACCTGGACGCGGCTCTCGCCGATCCGGCGCTGCCCGGCGACCTGCGGCGCCGCCTCGAGGCGATCGTGGCGGCGGCCCGGCCGCGGCGGTGAGGAGGGGACATGGCCCACGTCGGCTTGATCACCGGTTCGGGTTTCTACGTCCAGAGCGGGGCGGCAACGGCGCCGCGCACGGTCGCGACGCCGTTCGGGCCGGTGACCGTGGCGGAGGGACGCGTGAACGGGCACACCGTAACCCACATCGCGCGCCACGGCGCCGCGCACGAGCGCCTCTCCAATCACGTCGCGCACCGCGCCAACATATGGGCGTTGCACGAGTTGGGGGTGGACGCGATCGTCGCCTCGACGGCGGTGGGGCTGCTCGTCGCGGACACCCCGCTCGGAGTCCCGATCCTCTTCGTGGACATGTACTTCCCCTCGAACCGTCTGGCCGACGGCGGGCTGGCGACGTTCTTCGTCACGCCCGGCGACCCCCGGCGCGGGCACTGGATCCCTCAGGCGCCGTTCTCGCCCGCACTGCGCGGCATGCTCGAGGGTGCGGCGCGCCGCGCCGGGACCGGAGTCGCAGCCGGCGGCTGCTACGCGCACGCCGACGGGCCGCGCTTCAACACCGCCGCCGAGCATCGTGCGCTGGGCGCCGCCGGCGCGACGGCGGTCAGCCAGACGTGCGGGCCGGAAGCGGTGCTCGCCGGCGAACTCGGGATCCCGTACGCGCTCGTGGGGTTCGGCGTCAACCACGTCGGCGGGCTCGGGCTGCCGTACACCGACGACGCCCGGATGGCGGACCTGCTCGCCGGGCACGCGACCGTCGTCGGCCGGCTGATCGAGGCGTTTCTGGCCGGGCTTCCCGCTGACGCGACGTTCCCACTGGACACCGGGTCGGTCTTCCGCGTCGCGGGCGGCGCCTGAGGGGACGGCTCAGCCGCCGTCGTCCGGGTCGTCCCCGTCGCGTCTGGCCGCGAGCGTCTCCAGGCAGTGGGTGACGAGCGCGGTCCAGCCGGTCTGGTGCGAGGCGCCGCAGCCGCGCCCGGTGTCGCCGTGGAAGTACTCGTAGAAGAGGACCAGGTCGCGCCAGTGCGGGTCGGTCGCGAAGCGGGGGTCGCCGTCGTGGCAGGGGCGCCGGCCGGCCGCGTCGGGCAGGAACAGGCTCACGAGGCGGCGCTCGATCTCCGCGGCGGCCTGGGCGAGCGTGACCATGTGGCCCGATCCGGTCGGGCACTCGACGGTGAGGGCGTCGCCGTAGAAGTGGTGGTAGCGCTCGAGCGCCTCGATGAGGAGGAAGTTGACCGGAAACCAGACCGGCCCGCGCCAGTTCGAGTTGCCGCCGAACATGCCGCTGTCCGATTCCCCCGGCGCGTACGCCACGGTGTGGGCCTCGCCGCCGAGCGTGAAGGTGAACGGCCGCTCGCCGTAGACGCGCGACAGCGAGCGCACGCCGAACGGGGAGAGGAACTCGCCCTCGTCGAGGACGACGCGCAGCACCCGCAGCAACTGGTCGCGCGAGGGGATCGCGAGCAGGCGGCGGCGGTGCGAACCGTCGGCGTCGGCCGCCATGCAGCTGATGCGGCCCGCCAGGTCGGGCCGGTGCTCGAGGAACCAGCGCATGCGCTTGGAGAAGCCCGGCAGCCGGTCGATCACGTCCTGGTCGAGCACCTCGCACGCGAACAGCGGGATGAGGCCGACCATCGAGCGCAGGCGGATCGGCAGGTTCTGGCCGTCGACGTGGACCTGGTCGTAGTAGAAGCCGTCCTGCTCGTCCCACAGGCCGACGCCGCCGAGGCCGTTGATCGCGTCCGCAATCGCGACGTAGTGCTCGAAGAACTTCGACGCGACGTCCTCGTACGCCGGGTCCACCGACGCCAACTCGAGGGCGATCGAGAGCATGGTGCCGCAGTAGAACGCCATCCACGAGGTGCCGTCCGCCTGCTCGAGCGTGCCCCCGCTCGGGAGCGGCTTGGAGCGGTCGAACACGCCGATGTTGTCGAGGCCGAGGAACCCCCCGCCGAAGAGGTTGCGGCCTTCCACGTCCTTGCGGTTGACCCACCAGGTGAAGTTGAGCAGCAGCTTCTGGAAGACGCGCTCGAGGAAGAGGCGGTCGCGGCCGCCGCGCGGACCGGTCATCTTGTACACGCGCCACGCCGCCCAGGCGTGGACCGGCGGATTGACGTCGTCGAACCCCCACTCGTACGCCGGGATCTGCCCGTTCGGTTGCATGTACCACTCGCGCAGCAGGAGCACGAGCTGGCCCTTGGCGGCCTCGGGGTCGAGGCGGGCCAGCGGCAGCATGTGGAACGCCAGGTCCCACGCCGCGAACCACGGGTATTCCCATGTGTCGGGCATCGACAACACGTCGCGGGCGTGGAGGTAGGGCCAGTCCGCGTTGCGGCCCGCCAGGCGGGCGGGAGGCGGCTGCGGTTGCGTGGGATCGCCGTCGAGCCACTCGCGCACGACCAGGTTGTAGAACTGCCGCGACCACACCAGGCCGGCGTACGCCTGGCGCGCCACCGCCCGCTCGGCCGGGGCGAGCGCGGGCGGGATGACGGCGGCGTAGAACTCGTCGGTCTCGCGGATGCGGTCGGCGCAGACGGCGTCGAAGCCTGCCTCGAGCGGGTCGGCGGGCGCCTCCTCCGTGGCCGACAGCCGCAGCCGCACCGCGGCGCTGCCGCCGGGCGGCAGCTCGAGGCGGTACCACGCCGCCGCCTTCGTGCCGACAGCCGCCGGGTTGACGGCGCCCTCCCGCCCGGCGACGACGCGGTCGTGGAACGCGTCCTTGACGAACGCCGCCCGGTTGGGTTGGCCGAACAGGCGCAGGGTGTTGGTCTCGTTGTCGGTGAACAGCAACTCGGGGAGGCGGCCGTCGGGCCCGGCCCCGGCGACGAGCGTGCAGCGGCCGAGCGTCTCGTGGACGGCCTCGAGCCGGCCCGGCCCGGCGGCGGTGATCGCCGGCCTGGCCGGATACTCGTCGTCGTCCCGCCCCCAGCTCCAGGTGTTGCGGAACCACAGCGTCGGCAGCAGGTGCAGCGTCGCCGCGTCCGCGCCGCGGTTGCTGACCGAGATGCGGACGAGGATGTCGTCGGGCCCGGCCTTGGCGTACTCGACCTGCACGTCGAAGACGCGGCCGTCGTCGAGCACGCCCGTGTCGGCCAGCTCGAACTCCGGGTCGCGGCGCGTCCGTGCGCGGTTCTCGCGGCGCAGCCGCTCGTACGGGAACCCGGCCTGCGGGTACTTGTACAGCGCCTTGAGGTACGAGGCGGTGGGCGTGCCGTCGAGGAAGTAGTACGCCTCCTTGACGTCCTCGCCGTGGTTGCCCTCTTCATTGGCGAGTCCGAACAGGCGTTCCTTCAGGATCGGATCGCGGCCGTTCCACAGTGCGAGCGCGAAGCACAGGCGCGCCTCGCGGTCGCAGATGCCGAGCAGCCCGTCCTCGCCCCAGCGGTAGGCGCGGCTGCGCGCGTGGTCGTGGGGGAAGTAGGCCCAGCTGTCGCCGTCCCCCGAGTAGTCCTCGCGCACGGTGCCCCACTGCCGCTCGGCGAGGTACGGCCCCCAGCGCGTCCAGTTGCGCTCGCGCGCGGCGTCCTGGGCGAGGCGCCGCCGCTCGGCCGGTGCCGCGCCGGAGTCAGGCGATGGTGATGACACTCTTGATCCCGGCGGGCGCGCCGACGAGGACGCCGGGCGCGTCGGCGATCGGGAAGCGCCCCGTGATCAGACGGCGCACCGCGGCGGGCCAGCGCGCCGAGAACGCGCCCAGATCGGCGATCGCGCGCTCGTACGCGTCGCGGCCGGCGTTGACGGTACCGAACACGACCTGGTTCTTGAGCACGAGGTTGCGCATGATGAGGTCGGTGTCGAGCTCGACCGGTCCTTTGCGCCCGGGAACGCCGGTGAACACGAAGATGCCGTTGGTGCCGAGCACCTCCGCCAGCTCGAACGCCACCCGGGACGCGCCGGTCGCCTCGTAGACGAGGTCGATGTTGCCGACCGCCGCAGCGAGGTCGGCAAGGGTGTGGTCTTCGGCGGCCATGTACGTGGCGCCGAGCGCCGCGACGAGGCCGGTCTTGTCGTGCGGCCCCGAGGCGCGCGAGTACACCGTCGTCGCGAAGCCGGCGTCGACGAGCACCATCGCGCCGAGCAGGCCGACCGGGCCCGCCCCGAGCACGACCGCCCGCAAGCCGTGCGCCGGCGCGACGCCGGGGCGCGGCGGCGGCACCCACGGCAGCCGCTGCTGCACCTGCCAGACCTGGGCGATCGCCTTCTCGGCGATCGTGAGCGGCTCGGTCAGCACCGCGACGTCGCGCAGCCCCACGGGGACCCGGTTCATGTAACGCTCGTCGTCGATCACGAACTCGGTCATGAAGCCGTGCGCGCCGGAGATGCCGCGCTCGGTGAAGTCGCCGGTTTCACAGAAGTCCTGGCGGCCGGCGCGGCAGGCGGCGCACTCGGGGTGCTGGCACGGCCGGCGCACCATCGGGACGGCGAGGTCGCCGACTTTGACGCGCGTCACCGCGGCGCCGACCTCGACCACCTCGCCGAGGGACTCGTGGCCGATCACGAGGTAGGTCGAGCCCGCCGGCGGCGTTCCGTACTGGAACGTCACGATCTCGCGGTCGGTGCCGCAAACGCCGACCTCGAGCATGCGCAGCCGGACGCCGGTGGGCGAGGCGATGGCGGGCGCCGGGTGATCGATCAGGCGAACCCGGCGCTCGGCGGGGAAGACGGCGATGGCTTTCATCTCTGGCTCCCGTTTCGTTGGACGGTTCGATTCTAGCGCCGCTTTGCCCCCGCTCGGACCGCTTGTGTGGGCGCTCGCGGCGACACCGCACCCCACCTGCAACGCGGCGGCCGCCCGCCGCGTTCCCGGCGGGAGGGGTGGGTACACTGGTCGCATGGCCGGGCTCGCTGCGGCGGTGGAACGCGCCCCCGGGGCCGGGTGGGCGGCGTGAGCGTCCCCGAGGTTCGGGTACGGGCGGCGAACGCCCGGCCGGTGCGGCCGGACGGCGCATACGTCCTCTACTGGATGAGCGCGTTCCGCCGCACCGGGTGGAACTTCGCGCTGCAGCGGGCGGTGGAGCACGCCCGCTCGTTCGAGCGGCCGCTGGTCGTGCTGGAAGCGCTGCGCTGCGACGACCGCTGGGCCTGCGACCGCCTGCACGCGTTCGTGATCGAGGGGATGGCCGGCAACGCGGGAGCGTTGCGGGGGACAGACGTCACCTACCTGCCGTACGTCGAGCCCGAGCCCGGGGCCGGGCGCGGCCTGCTCGAGGCGCTGGCGGCGCGCGCCTGCCTCGTGGTCGGCGACGACGCACCGCCTTTCTTCCTGCCGCGGGCGGTCGCGGCGGCGGCGCGCCTTCCCGTCCGGCTCGAGGCGGTGGACTCCAACGGCCTGCTGCCCCTCGCCACGACCGAACGGGTCTTCCCGACCGCGTTCGGCTTCCG
Source organism: Acidobacteriota bacterium (assembly GCA_004298115.1). Lineage (GTDB taxonomy): Bacteria > Acidobacteriota > Thermoanaerobaculia > Thermoanaerobaculales > Thermoanaerobaculaceae > RBG-13-68-16. Next base: position 10,515 of record SCRJ01000068.1, on the reverse strand, counting down.
CCGCCTCCTCCAGACCACGCTCGCGGCGCACCTCGAGCAGCCGCCCGCTCCCGACCCGCTCGCGGGCGTCGTGCTGCCGAGGCTGACCGTGCTCCCCGACGACATCGCGCGACGCTGGCCGCCCGCCACGCCGGAATTGCTCGCGGGGGCGCCCGGGGAGCTCGCGGCGCTCCCGGTGGACCACGCCGTGGCGCCCCTGCCCCAGACGCGCGGCGGCGGGGAAGCGGGCCGCGATCGGCTCGAGCGCTTCCTCGCCGGCGGCCTCGCCCGCTACCCGGAGGCGCGCAACCACCCGGACGACGACGGCGGCAGCGGGCTCTCGCCCTACCTCCACTTCGGGCACCTCTCGACCCACGAGGTGTTCGCGGCGGTGGCGGCGCGGGAGGGGTGGACGCCCGAGCGCCTGGCGGTGAAGGCCTCCGGGCGGCGCGCCGGGTGGTGGGGGATGAGCGCGGGGGCAGAGGCGTTCCTCGACCAGCTCGTGACCTGGCGCGAGCTGGGGCTCAACTTCGCCGCCCACCGCGACGACGCCGAACGCTTCGAGGCGCTGCCGCCGTGGGCGTTGGCGACGCTCGCCAAACACGCCGCCGACCCGCGGCCGCACCTCTACTCGCTCGAGCAGCTCGAGCGGGCCGAGACTCACGACCCGCTCTGGAACGCCTGCCAGACACAGCTCGTGCGCGAGGGGACGATCCACGGCTACCTGCGGATGCTGTGGGGGAAGAAGGTCCTCGAGTGGTCGCCGTCGCCGGTCGCGGCGCTCGCGGCGCTGCTCGAGCTCAACGACCGCTGGGCCCTCGACGGGCGCGACCCGAACTCGACCTCCGGGATCTTCTGGTGCCTGGGCCGGTACGACCGTCCGTGGGGCCCCGAGCGCCCGGTGTTCGGCACCGTCCGCTTCATGTCGTCCACGAATACGGCGCGCAAGCTGCGCGTCAAGCGCTACCTGGCCCGTTACGGCAGCGAGTCGGGGGACGGCGCCGGCGCAGGCTATCCTGGGTGATCGTCCGGCCCGCGCCGCGGGCCGCCGGGGGAAACGATGACCGATGACCGCCTGCAGCGGCAGCTGCGCTTCATCATGGAGATCGACAAGCTCAAGGGCGTCGTGCGCCAGTCGTACCTGGTGGGGGCCGACCGGCGCGAGAACTCGGCCGAACACTCCTGGCACGTGGCCGTGATGGCGCTGGTGCTGGCCGAGCACGCCGGCGCCCCGGTGGACGTCGGCCGCGTCGTCACGATGCTGCTGGTACACGACATCGTCGAGGTGGACGCGGGCGACACCTACGTCTACGACCCCGCCGCCGGCGCCGGAAAGGCCGAGCGCGAGCGCCGCGCCGCCGAGCGCCTGTTCGGCTTGCTCCCCCCCGATCAGGGCGACGAGCTGCGGGCGCTGTGGCGGGAGTTCGAGGCCGCGGCGACCGCCGATGCGCGCTTCGCCGCCGCCCTCGACCGGCTGATGCCCGTGCTGCACAACGTCCACACGGGCGGCCGGTCGTGGCGCGAGCACGGCATCACCGCCGACCAGGTGATCGGCCGCAACAGCCGCATGGCCGAAGGCTCGGAGGAGCTCTGGCGGCACGCGCGGGCGCTGATCGAGGCGGCGGTCGCGGCGGGGAGCCTGGCGCCGGCGGCCGGGCCGCACGCGTCCGGCTGACCCGCGGCGCCCGCGGCGCCATTGACAGGCGGCCGGTCGCCGTGGTCGCATGCCGCGGGGGACGCCAGGTGAGCGAGGAGGGCCGCACCGCCCGCGCCGGCGGGCGCATCACGGTCGCGCGCGGCGCGCGCGCCGTCGAGGCGCTCCTGCTGGCCGACATCGAGGCCCGGCTCGCCGAGGCGGAGGCCGACCCCTGCCTGCTGGCGCGGCCGGTCGTCGTCGTCGTCCCCTCGCGTTCGCTCCGCCTCCACCTCGCCGCCGCGGTCGTCGCCGCGCGCGGGCGTGCGGCCGCTGGGCTGGAGATCCTCACGCTGCACGGCCTCGCGGCCGGGATCGCGGCGCGCGGCGGCGGGGGCCGCCGGCCCGGGCGGCTGCTCGTCGGCGTGCTCGCGGGCCGCTTCGCCCGGCGCGCAACCGCGCTGGCGCCGCTCGTCGCCGGGTTCGAGGACGGCGAGCGGCCGGTCGCGGCGACGGTGCGCGACCTGCTCGACGCCGGTTTCGTCGCGGAGAGCGCCGAGGCGATCGGCGAGCTGCTCGCCGGCCACCCGGACGCCGCGGAGCGGGCGCGCGCCGAGGCGCTCGTCCGCGTCGCCGCCGGCACCGCGCTCGCGCTGGATGCGGGGGGGCTCGACCTCGCCGGTGACGTATTGCGGCGCGCCGCCCGGCTGCTCGCGGGCGACCCCGACCGGGCGCTGCCGGCGCGGGCGGTGCTGGTGCACGGCTTCGCCGACGCCACCGGGGTCGCAACGGACCTCGTCGAGGCGCTCGTGCGGCACCGCGGCGCCACGGTGTACCTGGACGAGCCCCCCGACCCGGCCGCGCCGTCGCGCCCCGACCCCGGCGTCGCCTTCGGCCGGCGCTTCGCGGAGCGGCTGCAGGGGGCGGCGCCGGTGGAGCGGGCCCCCGCGCCCCCGTCGGCGCCGCGGCGCCTCGACGTCTTCGCCGCGCCGGGCGCCGAGGCGGAGGTGCGCGAGGTGGCGCGCCGGGTCCGCGCGCTGCTCGACGCCGGTCTGACGCCGGAGCGAATCGGGGTGGTGGCGCGCGACCTCGCGCCGTACGCGCGGCCGGTTCACCGCCACTTCGGCCGTCTCGGGATCCCGTTCGCGCTGCTCGACGCGCCGGGGTCGAGCGACGCGGAGGCGCGGCGCGCCCGCGCCGTCGCCGAGCTGCTGCGCGACGGTGCGGCGAGCCCCGCCGAGAGCTGGCTCGCCGCGGCCGGGGAGGGCGCCGCCTACGACCTTCGGCTGGCGCTGCACGCGTGCGGGGCGGCCCGCGTCCGCGACGTCGCGGCGCTCGACGCGGCCGCCATGCTCGACGGCAACGGCGAGCTGCCGCTGCCGGTGCGGACCGGCCTGACCACGCTCGCCGGCGAAACCGACGACGGCGTGGGGGAGGAGGTGGCGGTCGCCCCCCACCGCCGCCTCGCGGGCGCCCGCCTGCGCCGGGCGGTGGCGCGCGCCGCGGCGCTCGCGGCGCGATTCGACGGCTGGCCGGAGGAGGCGACGCTCGCGGCGCACGTCCGCCGCCTGCGCCGCCTGCTCGCGGGCGACCTCGCGCTCCGCGAGGGCGCGGCCGGCGCGGCGGCCGTGGCCGGCGCGGTGGCGGCGGTGGCGGCCGACCTGCCCGACGGCTTTCGCTTCGCCCGGGACGAGTTCTTCTTCGTGGTGCGGCGCGCCCTGACCGCGATCTCAGGCGCGCCGCTCGGCGGCGCCGGCGGCGGCGTGCAGGTGCTCTCGGTGACCGCGGCGCGGGCGCGCACGTTCGCGCACCTCTTCGTCGCGGGCCTCAACCGCGATGTGTTCCCGCGCCAGGTGCGCGAGGACCCGCTCCTCCCCGACCGGGTGCGGCTCTCGCTCGCGGCGCTGCTGCCGGATATCCCAATCAAGCGCGGCGGCCTCGACGAGGAGCGCTTCCTCTTCGCCGAGCTGATCTCCGCGGCGGAGCAGGTGACGCTCTCGTGGCAGGCCTGCGACGACGACGGCCGGGTGCGCCCCCCCTCGCCGCTGCTGGAGAGGCTCCGCCTCGTCGCCCGGCTCGACGAGCCCGCGCTCGCCCCGCCCGCGATCGCCGATGAGCCGGCCGGCGACCTGCGGCCGGCGCACGAGCACGCGGCGCTGGCGGGCGCGCACGCGTCGCGCGCGGCGTTCGCCGCGGCGTTCACGATCGCTTGCGGCGAGGCCGGCGCGGCCGCCGCGGCGCCCGGGCGCCTGGCCGTGCTCGACGAGCTCGACCCGGAACGCGACACCCCGGCGGGGCGGGCGCGAGCGCTGGGGCTCGGGCCGTACTTCGGCTTCGTCGGGCCGCCCCTGGAGGCGGCCGACCCGCGCCGCCGGGAGCTCGCGCTGACGACCGCCGAGAACGTGGCGGCGTGCCCGTGGCAGGCGTTCCTCCGCCGTCTCCTCCACCTCGAGCCGTCGCCCGACGCGCTCGCCGCCGTGCCCGGGGTGGACCGCGCGGCGGTGGGCACCGCGGTGCACCGCGCCCTCGAGCGCATCGTGCGCGAGGCCGCCCCCGGCGGCAGCGCGACTCTCGCCGAGGCGCTCGTCGCAGCGCCGGTCGCGGTCGAGTGGCCGGAGGCCGAGGCGCTGCGCGCGATCCTCGGGGACGTCTGCGCGCGCCTCGCCCGCGAGAGCGGGCTCGCGCTCCCCGGCCTGGACCGCGTGTTGGCGCGCCAGGCGGCGCCGCTGCTCGATTCCGCGCGCCGCCTCGCCTGGCCCGACGGGGGCGCGGCGCTGGTCGCCGGCGCGGAGATGACAGGGTCGCTCGCGCTGCGGACCGACGACGGCGAGCGCACGCTCGGGTTCCGCGTCGACCGCGTCGACGCCGCGGCGGGTGGTCCCGTGCTGACCGACTACAAGACGGGGAGGCCGTTCTCGACGGCGAAACAGGAGGCGACGCGCCGGCGCCATCTGCTGCGCGCGATCGGGCGCGGCGAGGCGCTGCAGGCGGTGGCGTACGCGCTGGCCGCCGGTCCCGGCGCCGAGGGGCGCTACCTGTTCCTGCGCCCTGACCTCGACGACGAGGTCGCGGCGGCCGCCGTCAGAGGGGACGACGGCGAGTTCGCCGCGGCATTCGGCGCGGGCGCCGGCGCCGTCGTGAGCCTCTGGGACCGCGGCGCCTTCTTCCCGCGTCTCGAAGAGCCGGACGACGGCAACGAGCCGCGGCGCTGCGCCGGCTGCGAGGTGCGCGACGCCTGCCTGCGCGGCGACAGCGGGTCGCGCCGACGCCTGGCGCTGTGGGCCGCCGCGAACGCCCACGCGGACGGCCTGTCCGGCGCCGAGGCGGCGCTGCTCGGCGTCTGGCGCCTGCACGCAGGGGCGGCGGAGCAGCGGCCCGCCGTGGAGGACGAGTGATGAGCGGCGCCGCACCGCTCGACGCGCTGCGCGCCGCCGACACCGCGGCCCGGCGCCGGTCGCAGACCTCGTTCGACCGCCCGCTGGTGCTCGAGGCCGGCGCCGGCACCGGTAAGACCGCGACGCTGGTGGCGAGGGTCGTGGCCTGGTGCCTGGGCCCGGGGTGGCGGCGGGCGGCCGTCGAGCTGGCGGCGCAACCGCCGCGCCCGGACCGCCCGGAGCCGGCGGCCGATGAGCGGGTGGCGGCGCGGGTGCTCGACGGGGTCGTCGCGATCACCTTCACCGAGGCCGCCGCCGCCGAGATGGCGGGCCGGGTGGCGCAGGCCCTCGCCGACGTCGAGCGCGGCGAGCTCCCCAAGGGACTGCTGCCCGAGGCGCTCGCCGGCGCGGACGGCGGGGAGCGGGCGCGGGCGGCGGCGCTGCTCGTCGCGCTCGATCACCTCGCGGTCGCTACGATCCACGCCTTCTGCCGCCGCCTGCTGGCGGACGCCCCGCTCGCGGCCGGGCTGCACCCCACGTTCGCCGTCGACGCCGACGGCCGGGTCCTCGATGAGGTCGCGAAGGTGACGGTGGAGGCGGCGTTCCGGACGGCGCTGGCGCGGCCCGAGGACGGGCCGCTCGTCGCCCTCGCGGTGCGCGGCTTCGGCCCGGCGGAGCTCGCCGCCGCGCTCGTCGAGCTGGCGGATGCCGGCGTGCCGCCCGAGGCGCTCGTCGCCGACCCGCTCGCGCCCGCGGCGGTCGCGGCGCTGGCGGCCGAGGTGCGCACCCAGGCGGCCGCGGTCGCGGCGCTCGTCGCGCCCCGGGTGAGCGGGCTGCGGAAGAACGCCAACGCGATCCCGATTGCGAGCGGCTGCGCGACGCTCGCGCACGCGAGCCTCGGGACCCTCGAGGAGCTGGCGTCGGCGGTGGCGGGCGCACTGCCCGAGAACCTGGTGAAGCGCCTCGGCGAGTGGGGCCGGGGCAAGATCGAGGGCGGCGAGGCGGCGGCGCTCGCGGACGTGGCCGGCGCGCTGCGCGAGCCGGCCGGCCGCCTCGGCGCGCTCGCCGGCCACGTCGCCCGCCTCGACCCGGAGCTGCTCGACACCGCGTGGCGGGCGCTCGGCCCTCTCTACGCGGAGCTCGTCCGCACGATGGCCGCCCGCGGCGCCGAGACGTTCGCGGCGTTGCTGCGCGACGCGCGCGAGCTGCTGGCGCGGCGGCCCGCCGTCCTTGCCGCCGTGCGGGCGGGGATGACGCAGCTGCTCGTCGACGAGTTCCAGGACACCGACCGGCTGCAGTGCGACATCCTCCGCCTGCTCGCCCTCGACGGCCCGGCCGGCGAGAGGCCCGGCCTCTTCCTGATCGGCGACCCGAAGCAGTCGATCTACGGCTGGCGCAGCGCCGACCTGGCGGCGTACGACGGCTTCCTCGACCTGGTGCGGGCCAACGGCGGCGAGGTCATGGGCCTGTCGGTCAACTTCCGCTCGCTCCCCGTGATCCTCGACGAGGTGGGGCGGGTGGTGGCGCCGGTGATGGTGCGGCAGGACGGCGTCCAACCGGCGTTTCAACCGCTCCTCCCGAGCCCGGCGCGCGCCGCGGCGCCACCCGCGATCGCCGGCCGCCGCGCCCCGGTCGAGCACTGGGTGTCGTGGGCGCGGCCCGGCGACGGCGCGGAGGGGTTCGCCCGGACCACCGCGCAGAGCGCCGCGGAGATCGAAGCGCGCGCGCTCGCGGCCGACATCCGCGCGGCGCACGCCGGAGGCGTCCCCTGGCGGGAGTTCGGCGTGCTGTTGCGCACCACCACGGCGCAGCACGTCGTCGTCGAGGCGCTGCGCGACGCCGGCGTGCCCCACGTCGTCGAGCGCGACCGCTCCTACTACCGCCGCCGCGAGGTCATCGAAGCGTCGGCCCTCGTCCGTACCGTTCTCGACCCCGGCGACCACCTGGCGCTGGTCACGGTGCTGCGCTCGAGCCTCGTCGGCGTGCCCGACGCCGGGCTCGTCCCGCTGTGGGCGCGATCGTTTCCCGACCGGGTGGGCGAGCTCGCGGGGCCGGACGACGCCGGGCTGGGCCAGCTCGCCGCGCTGGTGGCGGAAGCGGCCGGCGCGCTCCCCGCGGGGATCCCCGGCCTCGAGCGGGTGCGGGGTTGGGAGCGCAACCTGACCGTGTTTCTCGAACGAGTGGCGGAGCTGCGCCGCTCGTTCGCGAGCGAGTCGGCGGCCGTCTTCGTCGAGCGGCTGCGCACCGCGACGCTGTTCGAAGCCGGGGAGGCGGCGCGCGCCATGGGCGCGTACCGGAGCGCGAACCTCGACCGCTTCTTCCGCGCGCTGCTCGACGCGATCGAGGCCGGGGGCGAGCCGCAGACGGTGCTGCGGGAGCTGCGCGCCAGCGTCGCCGAGGCGCGCGAAGCCCGGGAGGGGCGGCCGCTCGCGGCGGCCGAGGACGCCGTGCGGGTGATGACGATCCACAGGGCCAAGGGGCTGGACTTCGCGCACGTCTACCTGCTCCAGACCGATCGCCGGGCGAGCGGCGACCGCGGACCCCGCACCGGCGCCGAGGAGATCGGCGGCCGGTTCGAGTACGCCCTGCTCGGCAGCCCGACCCCCGGCTGGCACGCCGTGGAGGCGCGGCGGCGCCGCGTCGAGGCCGCGGAGCTCGTCCGCACGCTGTACGTCGGCATGACGCGGGCGAAGGACCGGCTGGTGGTGGCCGGACGCTGGCCGGTCGCGCCGGAGGAGGCGGGCCGGTCGAACTCGCACATGGAGCTGCTGGCCCGGCGGGCGCCGGCCGCGGGCCTCGCCGCGATCGCCGCGGAGGTGGTCGCCCGCGGCGGCCGCCACGCCGACCGCGACGGGGCTCGCTGGGTGTTCCCCGCGCTCGGCGGGGCGGAGGACGGCGCCGCCGCGCCCACCGCCGTGACCTCGCCGCTCGCGACCGCGGACCGGATCGCGCGCGACGCCGAGCGGCTGGCCGGGCTGCGCGCCGCGGCCGCCGCCCGCATGGCGAGCGTGTTCTCCGCCCCGGCTTCGAGCGAGGCGCACCGACGGCTGCGCGAGCTGCTGGACGACGCCGACGCGGAGCCGGTCGAGGATGGCGCCGCAGGGGCGCCGCCCCGCCGCGTCGACGCGGGCGCCTCGCCCGCGTCTGCGGCCGGCGCGGCGGTCCACCGCGTCCTGGAGACGCTCGACCTGGGCGCCGAGATCGGCGGGCAGCTCGCGGCCGCGCGCGGGTCGCTCGCCGCGCTGGTGGAGGGGTTGATCGGGCCCGCCGGGCGGGGGGAGGCGGAGCGCCGCGCCGCGGAGATCCTCGTCCGGCTCGCCGCCGGTCCGCTGCTCGACCGCCTGCGCGCGATCGCGCCGCACGTCGTGGCGCGGGAGCTCGCGGTCGTCCTCCCGCCCCGTGACGAGCCGGCCTCGCCGGTCGGCTTCGTCTCCGGAGCGATCGACCTCGTCTACCGCGACCTCGAGACCGGCGAGCTCGTCGTCGCCGACTTCAAGACCGACGACGTGACCGGCGCCGAGCTCGATGCCAGGGCCGCCGCGTACGCACCGCAAGGCGCCGTGTACCGCCGTGCCCTTGCGGAGGCGCTGCGCCTGCCGCGGCCGCCGCGCTTCGAGCTGTGGTTCCTCCACGCCGGCGTGATCGCCCCCGTCGCGTGAACGGCCGCGCCGCGCGGACACGCCGGTTGTGTGGCAAGATGCGCGCGGAGGGTACGTTCTTGTTCCGCAAGAAGGGGACGATCGAGATTCGCCCGGTCGACGTGGACGGCGATATCGCCGACGCCCGCACCCTGCTGAAGGAGTACGCCTCCTCGCTCGGCCACGAGTTCTCCCTCCAGGACTTCGCCCGCGAGCTGGCGGAGCTCCCCGGCGCCTACGCGCCCCCGGCGGGAACGCTGCTGCTGGCGCGCTGCGACGGCCGCCTGGCGGGGTGCGTCGCGTTGCGGCCGCTCGCCGGCGGCGCGTGCCAGATGCGCCGCCTGTTCGTCCGCCATCAGTTCCGCGGCAAGGGCGTCGGCAAGCGGCTGGCGCTCGCCGTGATCCAGGCCGCACGCGATGCCGGTCACACGCTGATGCGGCTCGACGTCTCCCCATGGATGGTGGAGGCGATCGCGATGTACCACGCGATGGGGTTCCGGCGGATCGAGCCGCCGCCCGCCGCCGGCGGCGATGCCGTCGCCATGGAACTCCCGCTCGTCTGACGCCGGTTAACCCTGCGTCGCCACCCGGCACGTGTTTCCGGAGCGCGCTACTCGACCGTGAACTTCGCCGTCGCCAGCAGCGCGCCGGCCGGGTCGCGGACCTCGACCCGCCAGGCGCCGGTCATGCCGGGGAGGATCTTCTTCACCGACCAGGTCCGCCAGCGGGCGGCCTTGACCGGCAGGTCGATCTTGAAGACCTCCTTGTCGCCGTGGATCCACACCTGGACGACCTTGTCGGCCGCGTCGGTGACGAGGGAATAGCAGTACAGCTCCCCGACGCTCGCGGGGAACTTGTCCGCCACCCCGACGGGCGCGCGGTCCTTGACGCCGGTGCAGATCTGGGCGGTTGCCGCGGGCGCAGGCTCGGCCGCGAGCGCAACCTGGACGGTGAGCGGAGCGAGTGCCAGCAGGAGCAGGATCGCCTTCATCTTGTCGCCTCCTTGTGCAAACCGATCATACCCCAACAGGGTGGCGGCAGGCTGACGCCCTTCGACGTCGCGCCGGGGGAGGTCAGCCGCCGGCCGGCTTGCGGTTGAAGCGGATCGTCTTGACCCAGGTCTGCTTCTCGCGCTTGACGACGTCGAGCCAGATCGCGTGCGCGACGACGGCGATCCAGAGCTGGCAGTAGGTGAAGTACGCCAGCACGATCAGGCCGATCTTGCCGAACGAGTCCTCGCGGTCGTACGCCAGGGCGAGCAGGATCTCCATGATGAACAGCAGGAACGCGAGCAGCCACACGGCGGTGTACGGCCCCGGCAGGGGGATCGCGACGAGGCCGGCGAGGCTCGCGAGGAAGAGCAGGTCGGAGACCACGATGGCGACGAAGAAGACGTAGTACAGCGAGAGCAAATAGAGCACCTCGATCGCCAGCACCTTGTCCTTGAACCTCGGGATCTGACGGAAGAACTTGGTCGCGACGTAGTTGTTGCCGCGCACCCAGCGGGTGCGCTGCTTGAACCAGACCCGCCAGGTCTCCGGCTCCTGCTCGTGGGTGACGGCGTAGGGGATCACCTTGATCCGGAAGCCCTCCATGTAGATCCGGATCGACATCTCGGAGTCCTCGGTGATGGCGCTCTCGTCCCAGCCGCCGAGGTGGTCGAGGAGCGGGCGGCGGATGACGTAGTTCGTGCCGGGCAGCGTGGAGACCCGGAACAGCGCCCAGCGCCCCGCCTGCACGATCGACTGGAACGAGAGCGTCTCGACGTTGATGAAGCGCGTCAGCAGGTTGCGATCCTTGTTGACGGTGCGGAACTTGCCGATGCAGGCGCCGAGCTCGGGGTGGAGGAGGAGTTGCGCCACGAGGTAGCGCAGCGCGGCCGGCTCCGGCG
>SCRJ01000067.1 GCA_004298115.1 Acidobacteriota bacterium | reverse complement strand
GGACGCGCTCAGCGTCCGCCGAGGAAGAGCCGGGCGAACGCGGCGTCGGTCTCGGCCTCGAGCGCGGCCGCCTCGATCTCCCGTGTGCGTGCGACATGCTCGAGCACGAGCCGCACGAACGCCGGCTCGTTGGGCTTGCCGCGGTGGGGCACCGGCGCGAGGTACGGCGCATCGGTCTCGACGAGCAGACGCCCCGACGGCGCCGCCCGCGCCGCCTCGCGGATGTTCTCCCCCTTCGGGAACGTCACCATCCCCGAGATACCGATGAACAGGCCGCGATCGACCATCGCGGCGACGCCCGCCGCGCCTTCCGTGAACGAGTGCGCCACCCCGCGAACCCCGGGGACGGCGTCGAGTGCGGCAAGGAAGTCCTCCCACGCCTCACGGTGGTGCAGCACCACCGGCAAGCCGCGCTCCCGCGCCAGGGCGAGCTGCCACGCCAGGACCCGGCGCTGGTCCTCGCGCGGCGACAGGTCGTAGTGGTAGTCGAGCCCGATCTCGCCGACGGCGACGATCCCCGGCGACCCCAGCAACCCCTCCACACGCCGCTTCCATGCGGCGTCGCAGCGGCTCGCCTCGTGCGGGTGGAAGCCGACGGCGCCCACGATCCGGCCGTCGCCCTCCCCCGCCATCTCGGCAACCGCGTCGAGGTCCTCGCGGCCGGTGGCAGGGACGAGGATCATCGTCACCCCGGCGTCGTGCGCGCGCGCGAGCACCTCGTGCCGAACGGCGGGCTCGAGCATCGCCAGGTGTGCGTGTGAGTCGATCACGACGGACCCCCGCGCCAGTGTAGCCCTCCCCGGACGCCACGGCGCAGGCCACAGGGCACCGAAGACCCGTGGTCCGTGACCGGCGGGCCGCCGCGGGCCGCACGGCGTCGAGCGCCTCCCCCTCAGCCGAGTTGGCGCGCCCCAGGCTGGAACCGACGCCGCCGACAGGCATCACGCCCCGGCTTGGGGCTTGGGGTGTGGGGCGGGGCCGGGCCGGCGCCGCCGGCGGTGTGGGCTTGCCGAGGCCCGGAGGGCCGCGTACTCTCCGCCCCATGAGCGAGCGACCTCCCCTCGCAGTTGCGGTGGTGGGCGCCGGCCACCTCGGCCGCCACCACGTGCGCCTGGCGCAGACCCTCCCCGGCTGGCGCTGCGTCGGCGCCTTCGACCCCGACCGGGACCGGCTCGAAGCGGTGTGCGCCGAGTTCGGCGCAAAGCCGCTCTCCGGCCTCGACGAGGCGGTGGCGCGGGCCGAGGCCGTCGTGATCGCCTCCCCCACCGTCACGCATCTCGAGGTCGCCGCGGTCTGCTTCGCGGCCGGCCGCCACGTGTTGGTCGAGAAACCGATCGCCGCCTCGGTGGCGGACGCGCGCGAGATGGTCGATCTGGCCCGGCGCCACGGCGTGACGCTGGCCGTCGGCCACGTCGAGTTCTTCAACCCGGCGGTCCAGGCGGTGCTGGCGCGCTCGCCGCGGCCGCGCTACCTGGAAGCCCAGCGCCTGTCCGGGTTCACCCGCCGCTCGATGGACATCGACGTCGTCCTCGACCTCATGGTCCACGACCTCCAGCTCGTCCAGGCTCTCAACCCGGGCTCGCCCGTCCGGGAAGTCAGGGCGGTCGGGGTACCGGTGCTCTCGGCCCGCGTCGATCTCGCCAACGTGCGGTTGGCGTTCGCGAACGGGTGCGTCGCCAACCTGACGGCGAGCCGGGTCTCCTCCGAGCGCGTTCGCAAGCTCAGGCTGTTCGAGCCGGACGCCTATCACTCGATCGACTATGCCGAGCAGAGCGTCTCGGCGTACCGGTTGGTCCGCAGCGCCGGCGAGGCGGCGATCGCCCCGATCGAGGTCGCGGTCGAGAAGGGCGAGCCCCTGGCCGCGGAGCACCTGGCCTTCCAGCGCGCCTGCCGGGGCGACGCCGCGACGTTCGTCGACGGCGAGGCCGGGGCGGCCGCTCTGGCCACCGCCGTCGCGGTCGTGGAGGCGATCGGGCCGCTCGCCGCCCCTTGACAGCCCCGCCCGCCCCTCCGATATTGGTAGTGTCAGACTGACCGCGGGCGTTCGACGAACCTTGCAGCCGCGAGACCCACTGCAAAGGCTCGGGCGGTCACTCCGCCAAGCCGAAACCCTGCCCTGCAGGGTTTCGCTGTGTCGTCCGCCCGGCCGCGCCACCGCGGCGGGTACCGGGAGGTTGACCCGGATCGGCCCGCCCGAGTAGCCTGCGGCCAACGCCATTCGGGAGGCCCTCATGCCGAACGCCGCCGCGCGCCACTTCCGCCGCCTCCAGCTGATGTGTTCCGGCATCCTGGCGAGCCTGGTCGCGTACGCGCTCATCGTGGCCGTGGTCCCCTGGCCGCCGGAACCCGCCCTGCCGCAAGGCGAGCCCCTGCTCTGGGGCTTCGCGTTCCTCGCCGCGGTCAACCTGGTGACCATCATGCCCGTCTACAGGGTCATGCTCGCCGGCCCGCGCCGCGTCTTCGCGATCGGTCAACAACCGGAGCGCCTGCTCGCCGCTCATTTCGTCGCCCACCTGACGGCGTTCGCCCGCCTCGACGCCGTTTCCCTCCTCGGGCTGGTGCTGTACCTCCTCACCGGGCGCGGGGACTGGTTCGCGATCTTCACCGGCGTGGCGGCGCTCGGCATGGTCGTTCTCTGGCCGAGGCGGACGAAGGTCGCCGCCCTGCTCGCGGCGCCGGGCCTGCCGCCGGAAGCAATCGCCGCGCCGCAGTAGGGGCACCCCTACTCGACGCTCACGCCGCCGCCCGACTGCTTGGCTCGCATCAGCGCGGCGTCGG
>SCRJ01000066.1 GCA_004298115.1 Acidobacteriota bacterium | reverse complement strand
TGACGTCGGCGGCCGGAGCCTGAAGGTCAACCTCGCCGAGGAGCGTCCGGCGCGCCGGCCGGCCGGGCCGCGCTCGTTCGGCGGGCCGCCCGAGCCGATGGCGGGTCCGAGCTTCTTCCCCGTGGAGGGCCGGTTTTCCAAGCCCAAGGGGAGCAGGCGCGGCACCCGCGGGCGCAAGCGTTCCCTATAGCCAGCTCTCCCGGCCCCCCCGGCAACGTGCCAACACCGCGGCTGGCGCCCTCCGCGCGCCGTCGCCGCCCAAGCGACAGCTGTGACCCGCGGGACGACCCTGCGCCGCAACGAGCGTCGGGGACGACGAGGGCGGGGCCTCGGCCCCGCCCCTTCTGCGTCTTCGTCGTTCCGGACCCCGGAACCGGACCCCGGACCCCTGTCTCTACGCGCGCTTCCTGGCGAACTCCTCCATGAAGGCCACCAGGGTCTTGACGTTGTCGACGGTGACCGCGTTGTACATGGACACCCGGATGCCGCCGAGGTCGCGGTAGCCCTTGAGCCCGACCATGCCGTTCTTCTTGGCCTCGGCCACGAACGCGGCGTCGAGCTCCTCGCTCGGCAGGTTGAAGTCCACGTTCATGAACGAGCGATCCTCGGGCGCCGTCACGTAGCCGCGGTAGAACTCCGGGAACGCGTCGATGCAGCCGTACAGGAGACGGCCCTTCTCGCGGTTGTTCCGCTCGATCGCGGCGAGGCCGCCGATCGACTTGTTGTGCGCGAGCACGTTGCGCAGGATGTAGATCGAGAAGCACGGCGGCGTGTTGAACAGCGAGTTCTTGTCGGCGTGGACCTTGTACTGCAGCATCGCCGGAAGCTTGTCGGAACAGAGTGCGAGGACGTCGTCGCGGATGATCGCGACCACGAGCCCTGACGGCCCGAGGTTCTTCTGGGCGCCGGCGTAGATGAAACCGAACGGCCTCACGTCGAACGGACGCCACATGAAGTCGGAGGACATGTCGGCCGCCAGCGGGATCGAACCGGTCGTGGGGAACGTCTTCCACTGCGTGCCGTAGATCGTGTTGTTCGAGCAGAGGTGCACGTACGCGGCGTCGGGGTTGACCTTGATCTCCTCCGGGCGGGGGAGGCGCTTGAACTTCTCCGGCTCGGTCGTCGCGATGACGCGGGCGGCGTCGCCGGCGACGACCTTGGCCTCCTTGAACGCCTTCTTCGCCCACGAGCCGGTGACGATGTAGTCGGCCTTGCGTCCGGAATGGAGGATGTTCATCGGCAGCATCGCGAACTGCAGGTTGCCGCCGCCCTGCAACAAGAGGACCTTGTAGTTGTCGGGGACCGCGAGCAGCTCCTTGACGAGTGCGATCGCCTCGTTGTGGACCGCGTCGTACTCCTTGGCACGGTGGGAGATCTCCATCACCGACATGCCCGTCCCCATGAAGTCGAGCAACTCGGCCTGCGCCCGCTCGAGGGCCGGCAGCGGCAACCCCGCCGGTCCGGCGTAGAAGTTGATCACCCTGTGACTCATCGCAGCCTCCCTTCGGTCCACGGACCACGGACCGCGGACCACGGTCATTTGCCCCACTTTTCCAGCAGCGCGACGACCTCGTCGCCGATCCGCAGCAGGTTCTCCTTCGAGTTGGCGCCGATGTGCGGGGTCATGAGCACGTTCGGCGCGGCCAGGAGCGGGCTCGCCGGGTCGGGCGGATCGGAGTACCACACGTCCGTCGCGTACGCCGCCACCTTGCCGGAGCGCAGCGCAGCAGCGAGGTCCTCCTCGACGATGCACTTGCCGCGGCCGGTGTTGACGATCACGACGCCGTCCTTCATCTCGGCGATGGTGGACGCCTTGATCATCCCTCTGGTCTCGTCGGTGAGCGGCACGTGCATCGAAATGTAGTCCGCCTGGCCGAGCAGCTCCTTGAGCGTCGGGACCACGATCGCGACGTCGGACCGCTTGACGAACGGGTCGTACGCGAGGACGCGCATGCCGAACGCCGCGGCGCGCGTTGCCACCTCGGACGCGATGCGGCCGAGGCCCACGAGGCCCAGCGTCTTGCCGAACAGCTCCGTGCGCTTGATTTCCTTCTTGAGGAACTTGCCTTGCCCGAGCGCGTTGTGCGCCTCGACGAGCTTGTTGGGCACGGCCAGCATGAGGCAGAACGCGAGCTCGGCGACCGCGACCGCCGAGGCGGCCGGCGTGTTGCGTACCTCGACGCCGCGTTCCTTCGCCGCCTTGAGGTCGACGTTGTCGAGGCCGACGCCGCCGCGGATGATGAGCTTCAGCTTGGGGGCGCCGACGAGCCACTCGGCGGTGCACTTGGTCTTCGACCGCACCAGCGCGACCTCGGCCTGAGGAAGCCGAGCGGCGTCCTCGGTGACGTCGCCGAACTTCGCCAGGCGTTCGGGGAGAGACTTGTCGAAGGCGTCGCAGATCGAGATCAGCATTGCAGCCTCCCTTTCGGTCGGGGCGTGACGACCCCTACCACGTGTCGAGCGTCCGGACGAGCAAGCCCGAACGCAGCTTCGGCTCGAACCAGGTGGACTTCGGCGGCATCACCAGGCCGGCGTCGGCGACCGCCATGAGCTGGTCGAGCGAGGTGGGGAAGAGGGCGAACGCGACGGCCCAGCCCTGCGCCACGCGCCTCTCGAGCTCCGCCGTGCCGCGGATGCCGCCGACGAAATCGATGCGCGCGTCGGTGCGCGGGTCGACGATGCCCAGGACGGGCGCGAGCAGGTTTTCCTGCAGGATCGCGGCGTCGAGAGAGCGCACCGGGTCGCCCGCCGGGAACGTCCCCGGCTTCGCCTCGAGGCGGTGCCACTGCGCTCCGAGGAACATGCCGAACCGGTGCGCCGCGTCCGGTCGCGGCTCGCCGGTTCCCGCGACCGCGAACTTCTCCCGGACCTTGGCGAGGAACGCCTCCTGGGCGAGCCCGCCCAGGTCCTTGACGACGCGGTTGTAGTCCATGATGCGCAGCTGATCGTGGGGAAAGATGACGGCGAGGAAGTAGTTGTACGGCTCGTCGCCGCGGTGGCGGGGGTTGCCGGCCCTGCGCTCGAGCCCCACCCTCGCCGCCGAGGCCGCGCGATGATGGCCGTCGGCGACGTAGAGCGACGGCACGGCCCGGATCGCCTGGCGAAGCGCCGCCGTCTCCCCGGGGGAGACGACCCAGACCGTGTGCCCGATGCCGTCGTCGGTGACGAGGTCGTAGAGCGGCTGCCCCTTGCGGATGCCGTCCACGATGGCATCGATCTCCGCCCGCTTGCGGTAGGTCAGGAACACGGGCCCGGCGTTGGCGTTGAGCTCGTGGGTGTGACGGGTGCGGTCGTCCTCCTTGTCCTTGCGCGTGAACTCGTGGCGCTTGATGAGGCCGTCCGCGTACTCCTGGCACGATGCGGCGCACACGATCCCCGCCTGGACATGGGCGCCCATGCGCTGCTGGTAGACGTAGAAGCGCGGCTCCGCCTCGCGCACGAACACGCCTTCCGCGATGAACCGCCGCAGGTTCGCGACACCTTTCGCGTACACCCGGTCGTCGTCCAGGCGCGTGCCCGCGGGCAGGTCGATTTCGGGCTTGTTGACGTGCAGGAACGAAACCTCGTTCCCCCGGGCCATCTCCCGGGCTTCCTCGGAGTTGATCACGTCGTAGGGCGGCGCGGCGACGCGAGCGGCCAGGTCGGGTTGCGGGCGCAGCGCCCGGAACGGTCGGACATCGGACATCGGGAGCCTCCGACGCCGGGATGTCGGCGTCCAGCGTGAAAGTTATCACGAAGAGGCTCGTTCGGCCACCCCGACATCGCGGCCCAGGACGGCAAGGACGCGTGGCCCGTGGTCCGTGGTACAACGGCGCATGCGAGTCGCGGGGGGAATTCGGGCGGTCGGGCGGCTGATCGCATTCGTCGTCGGTTCCTGGTTGGTGGTGGCGCGCGCGTATCGCGCGGTCTTCTCGGACTTTCCCGAGCGGTGGCGGCGCAACGGCCCGCACAACGCGCGTTGGGCGCGTGTCGGGGCGCGCTGCCTCGGGATTCGGGTGCGCCGGGTCGGCGCGCCGCCCCCCCCGGGCGCGCTCGTCGTGGCGAACCACTTCGGCTACGCCGACGTGCTCACCATCGGCGGTCTCTTCCCGGTGGTGTTCGCGGCCCGTCACGACATGCGGCGCTGGCCGATGTTCGGGGCGCTGGCGGCGTCCGGCGCGACCATCTTCATCAACCGCCAGCAGGTGCGCGCCGGCGCGCGCGGGGTCGCGCAAGTGGCGCAGGCGCTGTCGGCCGGAGCCACCGTGCTCGGCTTCCCGGAAGGGACCTCGGCCGGGGCGGGCGCGCTGCTGCCGTTCCGCAGCGGGCTGTTCCAGGCGGCCGTGGACGCCGGGGCGCCGGTGGTGCCGGCCGCCGTGCGCTACCTCTCCATCGACGGCGCGCCGGTCACCGCCGCCAACCTGGACGTGATCGGGTGGTTCCACGGCGAGAACTTCATCGCGCACGCGCTGCGCCTCGCATCGCACCGTCTCGTCGTCGCCGAGGTGCGTTTCGGCGAGCCGATCCTGCCGCCGCACGCGGATCGGCGTACGCTGGCCGCGGCGGCCGAGGCACGGGTGCGGGCGTTGCTCGACATGCCGTCGGCGCGCGCAACGGAGGGAGGGGCGTCATGACGGGGTTGCTCGCGGTCGTGGCGGTGTTGGCGGCGGTGATCCTCGTGCTCGTCGGCGTGCAGTTGGCGCGCTCGCGGAGCCAGGAGCAGGCGCTGCGCGACGAGCTGGGCCGCGTGCAGGCGGGGCTCGGCCAGTCGCAGCGGGAGACGCTCGAACAGGTGGGGCGCCAGCTCACCGATGTGGTGGACCGTTTCCACCAGCGCATGGGGGAGTTCGGCCAGCAGGTGCAGGGGGGGCAGGCGACGACCGGCGAGGCGCTGCGGCAGGGTCTCGAGGAGGCGCGGCGCACGCTGGCCAGTCAACTCGAGGGGCTGGTCGGGGCGGTCAACACCCAGATGGCGCAGTCGCAGCAGAACCTCGGGGCGCAGTTCGAGGGGGCGACCAAGGTGTTCGGGGAGCTCAAGGGGCAGCTCGGCCAGGTGGCGGAGATGGCCACGCGGATGCAGGCGCTCGGACGCGAGATCGAGGAGCTCCAGGGGATCCTCAAGGCGCCGAAGCTCCGCGGCAACATGGGGGAAGCGTCGCTCGAGGAGTTTCTGCGCCAGGTGCTCCCGCCGGGCGCGTTCGGAATCCAGCATCGCTTCGCCGGCGGCCAGATCGTGGACGCCGTGATCAGGCTGCGCGACCACCTCGTGCCGGTGGACGCGAAGTTCCCGCTGGAGTCGTTTCAGCGCATGGTCGCCGCCGCGGACGACGCGACGCGCGCCGCGGCGCGCAAGGAGTTCGAGCGCTCCGTCAGGGCGCGCATCGACGAGATCGCCGACAAGTACATCCGCCCGGGCGAGGGAACGTTCGAGTTCGCTCTCATGTACATCCCCGCCGAGAACGTCTACTACGAGGTGATCATCAAGGACGAAGCGCTGGGCGCGGGCGCCTCGCTGCTCGCGTACGCGACGAGCCGGCGGGTCGTGCCGGTTTCGCCGAACTCGTTCTTCGCCTACCTCTCGACGATCGCCACCGGACTGAAGGGTATGCAGGTGGAGGAGCGGGCGCGCGAGATCCTGCGCGAGCTCGAGCGCCTGCAGCGCGAGTTCGGCAAGTTCGCCGACACGTTCCGTCTGGTCGGGACCCACCTCGGCAATGCGCAGCGCAAGTACGAGGAGGCGGAACGTCTCGCGGGCAAGGTCGGCGAGCGGCTGCAATCGGTGACGGGACGCGACGGCGGGGCGGAGGTCGCGTCCGGTGAGGTTCCGCCGCTGCCCCCCGAGGTGTGAGCCCCTGGGGGCATAGCCGGGGTGCGACGAGGCGGAGGGATGGCCCGGACCCCGGGGCTCCCCCCGGCCGGCCTTCCACGTCGCGATTCCCTGTCGGCTTCCCCCGGCTTCCGCCCACCTTCGATTCTTGAGTCGACCCTCCCCCGGGCCCCCAATCGCTTCTGTCCCGCTCGCGGCCGCACTATCATCGACGGCAAGGATGTTGCGTCCCGGACTGCTGCTCTCGCGTTTCGAGTTGGTCTCGGTCCTCGGCCGGGGCGGGATGGGCGAGGTGTGGAGGGCCCGCGACGTGCGGCTCGGCCGCGACGTGGCCATCAAGGTTCTCCCCGCGGAGCTGGCCCGCGAACCCGACCGGGTGGCGCGCTTCGAGCGCGAGGCGCGGGCGCTCGCCGCGCTCAACCACCCGAACGTGGCGCAAATCTACGAGCTGGGTGAGGCCGTTCCCAGCGGCGGTCCGGAGGATGGCGGCGCCGACGTCCCGCGGGCGCCCGTGCGTTTCCTCGTGATCGAGCTCGTCGCCGGGGAGTCGCTCGCTCACCGGCTGCGCGCCGGGGCACTGCCGTTGGCCCAGGCGCTGCGCGTGGCGGGCCAGGTCGCCCGCGGGGTGGCGGCGGCGCACGCGCGCGGCGTGATCCACCGCGACCTCAAGCCCGGGAACGTGATGCTCACGCCGGAGGGGGAGGCCAAGGTGCTCGACTTCGGCCTCGCGCGCTTCCGTCCCGGCCGCCGGCCGCCGGAGGACGTGGATGTCACCGCCCAGCTCGGCGAATCCGGCGGCGTCGTCGGCACGGCGGCGTACATGTCGCCGGAGCAGGTGCGCGGCGAGGAGTGCGACGAGAGCTGCGACGCCTGGAGTTTCGGCTGTTGCCTGGCCGAGATGCTCACCGGCGCGAGGGCGTTTACCGCCCCGTCGGTACCCGAGATCATGGGCAAGGTGCTCGAGGGGCGGGCCGACCTGGAGCGGCTCCCGCCCGAAACGCCCCGCGAGGTGCGGGAACTCCTGGACTCGTGCCTCACGGCCGGCCGCTCGCAACGGCCGACGCTCGCACGGGTGGCCGAGGTCCTCGACGTCACGGCCACGGGCGCGGGCGTGCCGCGCCGCCGCCGGCGCTCGCTCCTGGCCGCGGTCGCGGTCGGCGTGGCGGCCGCGGCGGGAATCGCCTGGCTGGCGTCGCACTCCCGGGCGCCGGTGCCGGTAGCGGCCGCGGCCGGCTTCCGCCTGCGGGTCGCCGTCGACCCCGTCCAGGCGGGGATTCCGGCGCCGCCGGCCGGACTCGCAACGGCGGCCGACGAGGGGCTCCTCCGTGCGGTGACCGCGCGCGGCTCGCTCGAGTTGGTCGAGGCGGGGCGGGGCGACGTCCGCGTCCACACGGTCGCCGTGGCCGGGCCGGTGGGAGGAACGCTGCGGACCACCCTGACCGATACCGCCTCCGGCGCGGTGATCGCGGCGCTGGAGCTGCCCGCCGCCGGCGCCGGCGGCGGGTCTGCGGCGGGCGCGGTCGCCGCGGCGCTCGAGCTCGAGCAGGTGTGCCGGGAGCTGGCGCGCTCCGACCCGCTGCACGCGTTCCTGGCGCGCCGGACGCGGGTCCTCGCCGCGGCGGCGGCGTTTCGCGACGGACTCGGGCTCAACGCGAGGACGCGGCTCGGCGAGGCGAAGCAGGCGTTCGGGCGCGCTCTGGCGGCCGACCCCGGCTTCTGGCCCGCGCACCTCTACCTGGCGCTGAATGCGAAGGCCACGGGCCACTTCGACGAGTGGGAAGGGGAACTTGCGGCGGCCCGGGCGCTCCTCCCTCACCCGGACGAACGGGAGGCGGTGGTCCTCGAGGAGGTCGCCGCGGTGCTTTCCGAGGACAGTCAACGCCGGCTGGAGGCGTTCGAACGGGCGCGGGCGTTCTTCCCCGCGAGCGGCGAACTGACGTACCGGGCGGCGCAGGCGTACCGGTTCCAGGACCGCCCCACGGAGGCGATTCCGCTGTTCGAGCAACTGCTGCGCTCCGGGTGGCGGCCCGACTGGAGCCCGACGCGGGAGGAGTTGGCGTTCTCGCAGCTCCTGGCCGGGAGGCTGGACGACGTCCTGCGCACCACGGCCGAGGGCGAAGAGCGCTTTCCTACGCGGTTCAAGTACCCGCTGTTCGCGGCGTTCGCCCTGCACCAGCTCGGCCGCGAGCCGCAGGCCCGCGAGGCCGTCGCGCGGGCTATCCGCAAGCACCTCGACTTCACGAACACGAGCCCGCTCGTCGTGCATCAGATGGCCCAATACTGGGCCTCGCTGCTGCGCTGGGACGACGAGCGGCTCCGGCAGTGGCGTGCGGTGCTCGACGAGGCCGAGACCGGCCTGCGCGCGGACCCCGGCGACCACGACCTGGCGGTGGCGCGCGGCGAGGCTCTGGTCGGCCTCGGCCGCTTCGCCGAGGCGGGGACGGCGCTCGAGCGCCTCGCCGCAACGGACCCTGCCGACCCCGCGGCGTTCCTCGCGCTCGCGCGCGCCAGGGCCGGATCCGGCGACCGTGCGGCGGCCGGGACCGCCCTCGAGCGCGCCGCTGCGCTGTGGCGCGAGGGGCGGGTCCCCGCGGTGGGGACGCTCGCGTACAACATCGCGGCCGGGTGGGCCGCGCTGGGGGAGACCGGTCAGGGGTTCGAGTGGCTGCTGCGGGCGCGCGACCAGTACGGTGCCGACCGGCTCGATCTCGCCCTCGACCCCGACCTCGATCCCTTGCGCCGCGCCGGGCTGCTCGAGAAGCTGCTGCCGCGGCGGTGAGGCGGGACACGGGGACAGGGCACGGAAGAGCCGTGGTCAGTGGTCCGTGGTCAGTGGTCCGTGGTCAGCCGCTTCGATTGGCGCGCGCGAGCGGCGGGCCACCGGACGGCGCTTTCCTGCTACCTTGACGGGCGATGGAACGGCTTGCGTCACGCCTCGCGCACGCGTTCCGGGCGCTGCGGCACCGGCCGTTCCGAGTCTACTGGATCGGGCAGTGGCTCTCGGTCAACGGCACCTGGATGCAGACCACGGCGCAGGCCTGGCTCGTGTACCGGCTCACGGACTCGCCGCTGGTCCTGGGGATCCTCTCCGCCGTTCGCTTCGGCCCGGCGCTCGTCGGGTCACCGATCGCCGGCGTGCTCACCGACCGTCTTCCCCGCCGGCTGGTGGTCTTGACGACCCAGTCGTTGTCGCTGGTGCAGGCGACGCTGCTGGCCGCGCTCACGCTTTCCGGGGCGATCCGCGTCTGGCAGGTGCTGCTCCTGGCGCTCGCCCAGGGGATCGTGGACACGCTCGACACCCCGGCGCGGCAGACGCTGCAGGTGGACATCGTGGGGGTCGAGGACCTGCAGAGTGCGGTTTCGCTCAACGCCTCGGCGTTCAACGCGGCGCGCATGGTCGGCCCCGCGCTCGCCGGCGTGATGGTGGCGGCGTGGGGCGAGGGCGTGTGCTTCGCGGTCAACGCCGTCAGCTACCTGGCGGTGCTGGTGGCGCTGCTGACGATCCGCCCGCAGCCGGCGGCGGCGCGGCGCGCGGGCTCGATGTGGGGCGAGCTGAGCGAGGGCGTGCGCTACGCGTGGAACAACGTCGAGGTCCGCACCATGTTGGGCGGCATCGCCGTCACCTCCCTGTTCGGGCTGTCGTACACGACGCTGCTGCCGGTGTTCGCGCGCGACGTGCTGCACGGCGGCGTGCGGGGGTTCGGGGTCCTGATGGCGAGCGGCGGACTCGGCGCCGTGGTCGGCGCCCTCGGCGCGGCGGCACGCCGCTCGGGGCGGCATATGGGCGGCATCATGGCGGCGGGTCAGGGCGCGCTCGGCCTCGGCCTCGTCGCGCTGGCCTTCACCGGCAGCCTTCCGGTGGCGAGCGTCTGGATGGTGGTGATCGGCCTCGGCGTGGCGATCCAGCTCTCGACCACGAACGGCTTCCTCCAGGTTACGGCGCCGGCGCACATGCGCGGGCGCGTGGTGTCGCTCTACATCTGGCTGTTCAGCGGTCTGGCGCCGGTGGGCGGCTTCGCGGCGGGGTGGATCGCCGAGCACGTCGGCGCGCCGTGGACGGCGGCCGGCGCCGGGGTGGCGTGCGGGCTGGCGGCTGCTCTGACCTGCTGCGAAATGCCGCTCCTGCGCCGCGCGTTTGCCAGGCCGTGTCGTTCGGCCGGGGAGGGACGATGATCGTCGAGATCACGTACTGCGTGGTTTGAAGCTACGAGCCCAGGGCCGCCGGTCTGGCGGCCGAGCTCGAGCAGGCGTTCGGGGCCAGCGTGAAGCTGGTGAAGGGTTCCGGCGGGGTCTTCGACGTCGTGGCCGACGGCCGCAAGGTGTTCTCGAAGCACGACGCCGGCCGATTCCCGCAGCCCGGGGAGGTCGCGTCTCTCCTCCGCGGCCCGGCGCGATGACCTGCAGGCGACGCGCCGGCCCGCCGCGAGGGCTTGGTCGTCGGCTAGAATGACCGCATGCGGGGGCCGGTTCCCAAGCTGCCCCCGAGGCGGGTAGGGCTGGCGGTCAAGCTGTCCAGCCCGGAGGCGATCGCCCTCGGGAAGGAGTTCCTGCGCGAGCTCGAGCGCCGCGGCATCGAGGGCGTCGCCGACGCCGAGTCGGCGGGCGTCCTGGGCGCCGCGGCCGGACCTCTGCGCGCCGAGTTGGGCCGCCACGTGGATGCCGTCGTCGTCCTCGGCGGCGACGGGACGCTCCTTTCGGTCAGCCGCGGTTGCCCGGCGGCCACGCCGGTGGCCGGGGTCAACATGGGAACGCTCGGCTTCCTGACCGAACACAGCCGGGAGCATGCGTTCACGCTGCTCGACGACCTCGTCAGCGGCCGCGCTTTGATCGAGCGGCGCGACCGGCTCCAGGTCGTCGTCAGCGATGGCTCGGTTCGGCGCGAGTTCCTGGTCCTCAACGACGTGGTGCTCAACAAGGCGGCGCTCGCCCGGATCCTGACGATCAACGTCGAGATCAACGGCGAGTTCCTGTCGCGCTACCACGCCGATGGCCTGATCCTCGCGACCCCGACCGGCTCGACGGCGTACAACCTGTCCGCCGGCGGCCCGATCGTCCACCCGGGCCTCTCCGCTCTGTTGATCACCCCGATCTGCTCGCACACCTTGACGAACCGGCCGCTGGTGGTGCCGCTCGAGTGGCGCACCAGGGTCTGGGTGGACGGGAGCGCGGAGGAGGTCTACCTGACGCTCGACGGCCAGCAGGGGCTGCCGCTGGCGGGCGGCGAGAGGGTGGAGGTCGGGAAGGCGGCGGAACCTCTGTCGCTCATCCGCGTCCCCTCCGCGAGCTTCTTCTCGATCCTCCACCAGAAGCTGAAGTGGGGCGAGCGGGAGGGGTGAGGTGCCGCGGCGGCGACCCCACCTGACCCGGACCACGATCGGTTTGCTTCTCGCCGTCGCCGTCTGGGTGGCGGCGGTCGCGGCCGGCCTGTGGGCGATACAGCTGCCGGGAGCCCGCGCCTGGCTCGCGGACGAGGTGGCGCGGCGCCTGGCCGCCGCCACGGGCCAGAGCGTCGCCGTCGCCAGCGTCCGGGTTTCGCTCGCGCCGCCCGGCCTCGTCGTCGAAGGGCTTCGCGTCGGGCCGGCCTCGGCGCCGGTGCTCCGGGTCGCGACCGCCGAGGTGCTGGTGGGCGACGTGTCGATCGCCGGCCGGGAGATCGGAATCGACCACCTCCGCCTCACCGGGGTCGTCGTGGACGTGGACGTCCCGGCCGCGTCCAACCCGAGGCCGCCGGGCGCCGGTTGGGTCCGAGTGCTCGTGCGGCAGCTCGAGGTGCGGGACCTCCGGGTCGCGCGGCTGGCGCTCCCCGATGGCATCGTTTTTTCGGCCAACGACGTCGAGGCGCGATGGAACGGGACGCGCCGTCACCCGATCAGTTCGGCGGTCTTTCGGGCCGGCTCGGTGTCGGCGCGAATCCCGGGCGTGCAGCCCATCACCGGATCGGTGATGGCGTGGGGCCGCCAGACCGCGGCGGGCTGGGAGCTGGGGAGACTACGCGCCCAGGGACCGGGCTGGTCGGTCGACGGCCGCGGCAGCGGCGCCGGCACGCAGGGGAGCGGCGAAGGACACGCGGTGGTGGAGCTTGCCGAGCTGGAGCGCGTCCTCAACATCGGGGCCGGGCTCACCGGCACCGCCACCCTGGGCTGGCGTGCGGCGGTCAGGCACGACGGCTTTCGCGTCGACGCCGACCTGTCGTGCCCCTCCTTCGAGGTCGCGGGGCTGCATTTCGGCGCCGTTGCGGGGGACGTGCACCTCGCACCCGACGGCCTCGAGGCCACCCTGGCGCGGGCCGCGTTCGCGGGCGGGGAGATCGAGGGGTCGTACACGCTCGGCCCCCTCGGGCCACCGTGGCGCCACCAGGTCGCGCTGCGCGGCCGGGGGTTGGACATCACCGGCTTCCTGCGCGAACTCGGCGCGCCGGACGCCGGTCTCTCGGCCCGCGGGAGGGTGAACGCCGACGTGACGTGGGACGGCACGGCGTTCAAGGCGGGGTCCGGCACGGCGGTCGCCGACCTGCAGCCGGGCGGTGGCGACGTCCCTGTGGCCGGCCGGATCGTGGTGTCGTTGGCCCGGGACGGCGCCCTCGCCTTCGCGGCGAAGAACACGACTCTGGCGGGCGCGCCGGTGCGTTGGAACGGCCGCCTGACGCTGGGGAGCTGGGTGCCGAGCTGGAACATCCAGGGCGAGCGCGTTCCGGTCGCCAGCATCGCGCGCCTCCTGCGGGGCTGGGTGGAGACGGACGTCGTGCCGCCGCAGCTCACGGGCGAGGCGGCGCTGGCGATCGACCTGTCGGGACCGTTCCGGGACCTCACGGTCGCCGGGGATGTGGCGCTGGCGCCGGTGGCGTTCGGTCCGGTCATCACGGACGGCGTCAAGGCCACCTTCCGCGTCGGGCAGGGCGTGTTGACGGTGGATCCCGCCGTGATCTACGTCGACCGCGGCCGGGTGACCGCAAGGGGCTCGCTGCGCTACGGCAGCGGCGGCGGGTTGGAGTTGACGTTCTCCGGCCACGACGTGCCGCTGGCCAGGATGGTTGCCTGGGGCGGCGTGCGGGCGCCGCTCGCCGGACGGGTCGCCGTCGCCGGAAGGGTCGCGGGCACTCTCGACGCGCCGAGCGCGCAGGCGACCCTCCGCCTGGCCGGAGTGACGGCCGCAGGGGTACCGTTCGGCGACGGCAGCGGGGAGGTGAGGCTCGCGGACGGCGTCGTGACCGTCTCGCGCGTCGCCGTGGGTCCGTTCACGGCTTCGGCCGAGATCAACCTGGCGCGGCGGGAAGCGGTGGTGGATGCGACGCTCTCGGGGTTCGGCCTGGAGGCGATCTCGCCGCCACTCGCCCGCATGGTCGGCGGCGCCCTCGACTGCACCCTGCACGGCGCCTTCCCGTTCGACAGCCCCGCCGGACGGCTCGAGGTCACGAGCGCCAAGGGCGCCCGTGGCGTGGTCGAGCTCGATGCCCAGGGGATCCACCTCGAGCTCTCACGCCCGCGCGTCTGGAGGCTCGCGGGCGACCTGCGCCGCAGCAAGGGCGAGTTCCGCGGGAAGCTCGCGTTCGGGGTGGGATCGTGGCACCTGTTGGCGCAGGACCTGGCGGGCGTCGAGCTGCCGGTGGAGGGCCAGATGGCCGGCGAGGCCCAGGTCCGCTTTGCACCGCCGCAGCCCGCGCACATCGACGGCGTGATCCGGCAGTTCGACCTCACGGTCGAGGGCGAGCACGCCGCGATCACGGAGCCCGCCCGCTTCGTGGTCGACGGCGGCGCGATGAGCCTCGACGGCATCACGCTGGTCGGGACGAGGTCGAACCTCTTCGTCCGGGTTGCGCGCAGCGCGAGCGGCACGCTCTCCGGCAACGTCTCGGGCGAGTTGCCGGGCGTGCTGCTGGGTCTGGTGTGGCGCGACGCGCGGCCGGCGGGGCGGGTCGAGCTGCTGGGTGAGATCTCGGGCACCGATGCGGCGCCGCGGTTCGAGGGCACCGCCAGGGTGAGCGACGGTTCGCTCCGGGTTCCGGGCCTCCCCGAACCCGCGACCCGGATCGCGGGGGTGCTCGAGTTCACACCGGAAGCCGTCAAGCTCGACGGCGTCGCCTTCGCGATCCTCGGGGGCACGGGCGTCTGCAGCGGCAGCATCCTGCTGAGCCCGCAGTTCGGACTCGACCTGGCGTTGCGCCTGAACGCGGTGCGCTGGCCGTTGATCACCGGTCTCACCCCGATCCTGTCGGGCGATGTGCGGCTGGTCGGAACGCTGCAGGACCTGTCGCTCTCGGGCAAGGCGGTGCTCAAGCACACGGTGTTTCGTCGCGATCTCGACCTGCAGAAGCTGGTTCTGGAACAGATCCGGGCCCCCGAACGAGCCAGGGCGACCGAGGGCTCGCCGATGGCCCTCAACCTGGCGGTGGACGTACCGAGCACGCTCGAGGTGGACACGCCGCTCGCGAGGCTCGTCGCGAGGGGGGACCTGAGGATCGTCGGCACCACGGCCCGATACGGAGTCCTCGGGCGGCTGGAGGCGCTCCCCGGCGGCGAGCTCGATTTCGCCGGCAACCGCTACGACCTGGACCGGGCGAGCGTCACGTTCACGAGCCCGGACCGGATCGAGCCGCACCTCGACATCCTCGCGCGGACGACGGTGCAGACGTACGAGGTGACGGTGGGGCTCAACGGCACCCTCGACCGTCTCACGCCGACCTTCTCCTCGAACCCCCCGCTTCCCGAGATGGACGTGGTTTCCCTGGTCTCGACGGGACAGAGAGCCGCCGTGGCGGGCCAAACCGGCCCCGGCGCGCTCGCGTCGTCGTTTCTCACCGACCAGCTCACCGGCGCCGTGACCCGGCGCGCGCGGACGCTCCTCGACGT
>SCRJ01000065.1 GCA_004298115.1 Acidobacteriota bacterium | reverse complement strand
CGGAGGGGTAGTTTCTACCCACGCCGCGGCCGAGGTTCCGGGTAGTAAGTGCGCTTCCCGATGGGAGATCCGGGGACTAGGTTTGAGGCACGTTCGAGAAAGGACGGTACCTCATGAAACGCGGATTGGTTGTGGCGGCAGGCTCTTTGATCGGTGTCGGGGTGTTGGCGCTCGCGGGGTGTGCCTCCTCGATGGTGCCCGAGAGCAGGCGGCACACGGACTCGGGGATCACGTCGGTGATCCAGGCGTCGCTCGAAGCCAACGACAAGGTGAAGGCGCGGCAGGTGGACGTCGAGACCCGTGAGGGCACGGTGTACCTGACCGGCGTGGTGGACACGGAGGAAGCCCGACGCGAGGCGGGGAAGATCGCGTGGCGGACGGACGGCGTGCGCGGCGTGGAGAACGATCTCACGGTCGGCGAGAGGACGGTCGGCAGCTGGATCGACGACGTGATGATCAGCTCCAAGGTCAAGGTGAAGCTCATCGCCAACTCCGAGATCAAGGCCGGGGACATCGACGTGAGCTCCTCGCAGGGCGTGGTCACGCTGATCGGCCGCGTCAGCTCCCAGGCGATCAAGAACGAGGCGGGCCGCATCGCGGCCGCCACGATGGGCGTCAAGGGCGTCCACAACGAACTCCTCGTCGGCACCATGAGGTACTAGGCCCGGCGGGACTGGAGGACCGAAATGCTCTGGACGATCTTCGTCATTCTGCTCGTACTGTGGCTGCTCGGCATGATCACTTCCTACACGATGGGCGGCTTCATCCACATCCTGCTCGTCATCGCCGTCATCGTCCTGGTCGTCCGGCTCATTCAGGGAAGGAGGGTTCTCTGACGATCGTCGCCACGCCGCCGGCGGCCCAATCGCCGCCGGCTGCTCAAACATGGCCAGCAACACGCACGCGAGAAGAACGAGAGGTGCTGAGATGAAAAAGGTAACGAGTTGGTTGGCCGTGGGCGTCTGCACGGCGGTCCTCGGGTTTGCTCTTGCCCCCAAGGCGAACGCGCAGGGCACCGTCGAGCAGTCGTCCTTCACTTTGACCGAGCCGCTGGATGTTGGAGGTA
Organism: Acidobacteriota bacterium; assembly: GCA_004298115.1. Taxonomy (GTDB): domain Bacteria; phylum Acidobacteriota; class Thermoanaerobaculia; order Thermoanaerobaculales; family Thermoanaerobaculaceae; genus RBG-13-68-16. The sequence goes on along the minus strand of SCRJ01000065.1, from coordinate 3,343 downwards.
CCGTCCTGCAGCCCGGCACCTACCAGATCAAGGTCGTGCTGCTCCAGGGGAACCGCAACATGCTGCGAGTGACGAACGCGGACGGAACGCAGCTGATCACCACCGTCCTCTCGATTCCACATCAGGAGGGGCCGGGAGCCGAGCAGATCCCCGCGAGTCGCTACACCTACTACCCGGCAACCGCCGGCCACATCATGGCGCTCCGGACCTGGTACGCAGCCGACACGCCGGGACTCGGCGGTCATGACATCGTCTATACCGAGCAGCGTGCCATGGAACTCGCCGCCGCCGCCAACGAGCCGGTGGTTGCAACGCCGAATGCCGTGACGGAAGCGGATTACGCGACCGCGCCCCTCGTCGTGGTCACGCCGGCAAAGGAAGTGAAGCCGTACGGAGTGGTGGCGGCCGAGAAGCCGCCGGTTCCGGAAGCTGTCGCGGCGCAACCGGTCAAGCCGGAAGTCGTCGCGGCGGCGCCCGCCAGCGTGACGGAGAAGCCGGTCAACGAGAAGCGGTTGCCCAAGACGGCGAGCGATCTCCCGCTGTACGCGGGGCTGGGTGTCCTGTCGCTCGTCGGCGCGCTCGGTCTCGGCGTGCTCGCGAGACGGTTGGTGTGAAGAGGTTCTCCTGCACCGCGTCGTGGATCCGGCGGGGCGAGGTGGCCCTTTGGGTCATCGGCTTCTCGTTCCTCGGCTGGGCCGTCGCGGCGAACCTGATGAGTAGGATCTACCAGGCGCGCCAGGAGCGCGCCTTTTCTCTTTCTGTCCAGGAACGCGGCCCCGTCACGACGGCCGAAGTGAGTCCGCTCGCCCTTGCAACGACACCCGAGCTGGACCCGCTCGTCCTCGGCCGAATCGAGATCCCTCGCCTCGGCGTCAAGGCGATCGTGCGGGAGGGGGACGACGACACCACGCTGGCCGTCGCCGTCGGCCACATTTCCGGTACGGCACGGCCCGGCGAGCGCGGAAACATGGCGCTCGCCGGCCACCGGGACTCTTTCTTCCGCCCGCTGCGGGACATCCGGCGGCGGGACACGATCCGAATCGTCACGTTGAAGCGATCCTACGAGTACGTCGTGGACTCGACCGAGGTCGTGGGCCCGGAGGACACGGGGGTCCTCGCCCCGACGAGCAAAGCGGTCCTCACCCTCGTGACGTGCTATCCGTTCGAGTACGTCGGACACGCGCCCAAACGGTTCGTGGTACGCGCCTCGCTGGTCGCGCCGATCGCGACGGCGGCCGGCGGAAGAGAGGCGCCGCCGGCGAACGGGGCCCGCGGTCTTGGTGAGCGCGCACGGCGATGAGGTGCCACGCCGAACGTTGCGGCCGACGACCCGCGTCGCCGAGCCTGCGCCGCACCCCTGGAGGCGCGGCCGGATGCGCGAGCCGGCGGGGGCGTTCGGAGTTCGAGTCCGTACTATCTACCTGAGTCGCGGCGGTCCTCCCGGGTAGAAAGTGCGCTTCCCATCGGGGCGCGCCGGGACTAGTTTCGAGATGCGTCAATAGAAAGGCAGGTGCTCCATGAAACGTACACTCGTTGGCCCTCTTCTCGGGATAGCGCTGCTGGCCCTTGCCGCCGTGACGGCAGGCGCGGACGAACTGACCGCCAATTCCATCCTGGCGGCCCAGCAGTCCGGCGCTCCGGCCGACGGCATCATCACCATGGTCAACAACCCGGCCAACACCATCGCCATCACGGTTTCCGACCTCGTCACGCTGCGCAACGCAGGCGTTCCGGAGAGCGTCATCGCCGCGATCTGGGCCCGCATCCCGGCGCCCGCGCCGGCGCCCGGGCTGGTCCAGCCCGACGATACCCGCCTCGTCGACATCGTGCGGCTGATCAAGTCCGGGATGTCGGAGTCCATCATCGCCGAGCAGGTGAAGCAGTCGGGCCAGGCCTACAACCTGTCCGTCAACGACCTCCTCTACCTCAAACAGAACGGCGCCCAGGAGTCGACGATCGCCGCCCTGATGGCGACCGGCGCCGGGGCTACGGCCGTGCCGGCCGCCGCTCCCTCCGAGCTGGTCTTCGGCGACCTGGTGTTCGTGAAATCGGGGTTCTGGAACAAGAACCGCCACGGCAGCCTGCTCATGAGCGGCGACACACTCACCTGGAAGGACGGCGCCGACCCCAAGGAGAACTTCACGTTCCAGACCACGGGTCTCGAGAAGGTGTGGTTGACGTGCGAAGCGCGATCTTCCGGGAACTTCTGCTACCAGATCAACTTCAAGATCGTCAAGGGCGACCGCTACCGGTTCCGGGACAGCGGCCGCGATTCGGGATCCAACGCGGCCGTCCTCAAGGTCATGGAGGCGCTCCGCACGTACTTCCCGCGCCTGACCTTCGGAACTCCGAGCGTCGACGACTGAGCTTCCATTGCGGCCGTGCGTGAAGCGCACCGTCGTGACACGGATCCTCGGGATCCGGAAAGGGCCCCACGATGAGAAAGCAGGAGTTGCGCGGCAAAGCGAAGAAGGTGCAAGGGCAGGTAACGGAGACCGCGGGCAGGATCACGGGCGACCGGGCGCTCGAGCGGAAGGGCGCCCGGCAGCGAACCGAGGGCGCGGTCCAGGAGGGCGTCGGCAAGGCACGCCGGAAGATCGGCGACCTCGCCAAGGGGATCGCCAAGGGAATCCAGAGGTAGAGCGCAGCGAAACCCTCTCGTCGACCTTTTCCCGGCAGGCGAGAGGGGGGTCAGGCGGACCCCGACAGAAGGACGCTGCTTCCTCTTCTACCGTTCCGCACGCGAAAGGAACGTGTCATGACGATGTCACTCACGTCGCTCCTGCTTCTCCTCCTGATCGCGGCCGTTTGCGGCGCCATCGGGAAGGCCATCGCCGGTAGCGTTCGCGGCGGCCTGATCGTCTCGATCGCCCTGGGCTTCATCGGGGCCCTCCTCGGCCCCTGGGTCGCTCGGATGCTCAAGCTCCCGGAGCCGTTCATGGTCACCATCGGCGGGCAGCCGTTCCCGGTCCTGTGGTCCATCATCGGCGCCGCGCTCTTCGTGGCGATCATTCACCTGTTCTCCCGGCGGAGTTGGTGACGGCGACTCCGGCCGGACGTCTCGCGCTTTCCCGCGGCACGCCGCGAGCCCGCCCGGCGGGGTGTCGCTGACGTGTCGGACCGGCCATAGGCTCGCCCTCCTGCCGGCCCCCAGGGCCGTCGCGGGAGAGGCGCCGCTCGCCCCCCGGCCACCTGTGTCGAGAGGTCGATCGGGTCTGCTTGTCGGAGGGGTAGTTTCTACCCACGCCGCGGCCGAGGTTCCGGGTAGTAAGTGCGCTTCCCGATGGGAGATCCGGGGACTAGGTTTGAGGCACGTTCGAGAAAGGACGGTACCTCATGAAAC
>SCRJ01000064.1 GCA_004298115.1 Acidobacteriota bacterium | reverse complement strand
CCGTGGTGCGCGGCATCGTTGAGCAGCACGGCGGCGCGATCGCGCTTGAGAGCGAAGTCGGGCGGGGCACGACGGTCCGCATCACGCTCCCCGCCGTCGCCGCCGCGCCCGCCGCCGGCCCGCCGTCGGGCGACAAGCCGCTCCCCCGCGGCCGCGGCGAGCACGTTCTCATCGTCGAGGACGAGCGGGGCGCGCGGGAGGGGCTCGCCGAGATCCTGACCTCTCTGGGGTACACGGTGTTCGCCGCCGCGAGCGGCGAAGATGCCGAGGCGCTGCCGGTCGAGCCGGCGTTCGATCTCCTGCTCACCGACCTGATGCTCCCCGGGATGGCCGGCCCGGAGCTGGCGGTTGAGATGGCCGGCCGATGGCCGCGCCTGCGGGTGATCCTGATGTCGGGGTACACCGAGGACGAGGCCGTCAAGGGCCGGATCGCCGCGGAGCTGGTGCACTTCTTGCAAAAGCCGTTCGACATGGTGACCCTCGCGCACGAGGTGCGGACGGCGCTGGACGAGCGTGGTGATGGCCGCTGAGCTGGGGCCGGAAAGAGGCGAGCGGCGGCGCGCCCAGGCGTACGCGGCGGCCGTCGCGGCGATCGCGGTGACCGCGATCGCCGGGTGGCGGTTTGGGATTCCGGCGCTCACCCGGGTCAGCTCGGCGTACGTCCCGATCGCGCCCAGCACCGCGGTGGGCTTCCTCGCACTCGCCGCCTCGGTGGTCGCGCTCGCGCGCTGGCCCGAGCACCGGCGGACGGCCACGGTCGTGGCCGGCGCGATTGCGGTGGTCGTCGTGCTTGCGGCGCACGTCCTGCTGCAGGCGACGCGCGGGGTGGACCTCGGACTCGAGCGGGCGCTGTGCGTCGCGCTCGGGGCGCCGGCGACGTTTCCTTTGGGCCGGATGTCGCCGGTCGCGGCCACGCTCTTCCTCGTCGCCGCCGGCGCGCTGATCGCGCGGACCGGTCGGGCCGCGCGCCGGCGGTTCGCGGCGGACCTCTCCACCGGGCTGGCGGCGCTGGTGCTCGCCAGCGGGCTGGTCTTCAGCTTTGGTTACTGGTTGCAGTCGCCCGTCATGTACGGCGGTTCGTGGATCCCGCTCGCCCTGCCGACCTCGGTGGCGTTCGTCCTCACGGGTCTCGCGCTGCTGGCCCTGGTGGGCCATCGGGTCTGGGCGGTCGGCGGCCGACTTCCCGCGCTGTTGGTGGTGAGCCTCGGGATCCCGGTCTCGTTCGCGGTGTATGCGATCGTCGAGGGGTCCGAGAGGGGGAGCAGCACGGCGCACGTCCCCTGGCACGGCCGTGTCATCCTTCTGGCCGGCCTGCTGTTCACCGGCCTGCTGGCCGCGTACCTTCTCGCCCTCGCGCGCCAGCGCCGCGAGAGCGACGGCGCCAACCGGGCGCTGCGGGCCGCCGAGGAGCGCCTGCGCGCGGTGCTGCAGACCGCCGGCGACGCGATCGTGACCGCCGACAGGGACGGAACGATCGTCTTCTGGAACGCGGCCGCGGAGAGGATCTTCGGGTACACCGCCGCGGAGGCGAAGGAGAGGGCGGTTACCGACTTGATGCCCGCGCGCTTCGGCGGCGCCCACCCGGGGGTGCTGGCCCGGATGGCGGGCGGCGGCGAGGCGAAGCTCGCCGGCAAGACCCTGGAGATGTCCGGCGTCAGGAAGGGCGGGGCGGAGTTCCCGCTGGAGCTATCGGTCGCCCGCTGGTACGCCGGGCCCGACGTGTTCTTCACCGCGGTGATGCGGGACATCACGGCGCGCAAACAGGCGGAGGCGCTGGAGGCCGCGGTTCTCGAGATATCGAGGTCCGCCAACGAGGCCGCCGATCTCGGCGAGCTGCTGCGGGCCGTCCACGAGGCCGTCGGGCGCCTGATGGACGCGAGCAACTTCTATGTTGCTCTCCTCGACCCCGAGACGGAGGTGGTTTCGTTCCCCTACTTCGTCGATGAGGCCGACCCGCCGCCGCCGCCCCGCCGGGCCGGGAGGGGCCTGACCGAGTACGTTCTGCGCACCGGCATGCCGCAGTTCGTCGACGACGCCCTGTTCGAGGACCTCCTGCGGCGGGGCGAGATCGACTCGGTGGGGGCGTCGTCGATCGACTGGCTCGGCGTGCCGCTGCTTCTGGCGGGACGGGCGATCGGCGCGATCGTGGTGCAGAGTTACGCCGGGGGGGCGCACTACAGCAACCGGGAGCTCGACATCCTCACGTTCGTGGCGCGCCAGGTCGCGGCGGCGGTCGAGCGGCGGCACGCGCTCGACGCGCTCGCCCGCAGCGAGGCGCAGTACCGTGCCGTGGTCGAGGACCAGAGCGAGCTGATCTGCCGATTTCGCCCCGACGGCTTCGTGACGTTCGTCAACGAGGCCTACTGCCGGTTCTTCGGTCTCGCGGCGGAGGCCGTCCTCGGGTCGAACATGTTCTCGACCATGCCCGCGGCGGTCCAGGAAGCGATGGCGAAGATCCTCGCCGCGATCGAGCCCGGACGGCCGGTGGCCGGTCTGACGACCCGGGTTCCCCTGCCTGCCGGAGTGGATCGCGTCGTCGCCTGGTCGCATCGCGCGCTCTTCGACGAAGCCGGGAGGCTGGCCGAGGTTCAGGGGGTTGGGCGCGACATCACCGAGCAGGTCCAACTCGAGGCACAGCTCCGCGAGGCCCAGAGGATGGAGGCCGTGGCGGCGCTCGCCGGCGGCGTGGCGCACGAGTTCAACAACGACCTACAGACGATGCTGGCGACGACGCGGTTGCTCGCGGTTCAGCGCACCGACGAGCATGCATTCGCGACCACGCAGGCGGTCCTCGAGGACGCGATCAAGCGCAGCGCCCGCCACACCCGCCAGCTCCTCGTCTTCGCCCGTCAGGACGTGAGCCGGCGCGAGAAGCTCGATCTCAACGAGCTGGTCGGGTCCTCGGCCGACCTCCTCGCCAGGCTGGCGCCGGCGACGGTCCGCCTCCGGCTCGAGCGGGACCCCGGCGTCCTCCTGGTCGAGGGCGACCGCGGCCAGCTCGAGCAGGTGCTCGCCAACCTCGCCGTCAACGCGGTGGACGCGATGCCGGGCGGGGGCGTGCTCACGGTGCGCACCGGTCGCGACGGCGCGTTCGCCTGGCTCGAGGTCGGGGACACGGGCGTCGGGATCCCGGAGGAGGTCAGGCGGCGGCTGTTCGAGCCCTTCTTCACCACCAAGAAGGGCGGCACCGGGCTCGGCCTGTCGGTGACGCACGGCATCGTGACCGGGCTCGGCGGACGCATCGAGGTCGTCTCGGAGGTCGGCAAGGGGACCACGTTCCGGGTGGCGTTGCCGTTGCTCTTGGCGAGCGGCCTGGCCGAACCGCTCGCGCCACCGCTCGAGCCGCAGGCGCGGCGCGGTGCGCACATCGTGGTGGTCGACGACGAGGACGGCGCCCGCGAGGGGCTGGCGGCGGCGCTCGCCATGCTCGGCTACCGGGTCACGGCGGCCGGGAGCGGCGAGGAGGCGCTCGCGATCGCCGATCGCGAGGCGTTCGACCTCCTCCTGTCCGACATCAAACTTCCGGGGATCCAGGGCGGCGACCTCGCGCGCACCCTCAAGGAACGCCAACCGGCGTTGCGCGTGATCCTGATGTCGGGCTACACCGAGGACCCCGCGGTGCGCGCCGCGGCGAGCAGCGGCCGGGTTCGCTTCCTGCAGAAGCCGTTCACGATGGACGCGGTCGCCGCCGAGGTCGCCGCCGCCCTCGCACCGTAACCGGCCGCAACGGCGCGGTTGTCCTTGCCGTCGTTCCCGCGCATGCGGCAACCCAGGTTGTTGCCGTTGTGGCGGCAAGGCCCGGATCCCCGCTTTCGCGGGGATGACGGCCCGCGTGCGCGGGGATGACGGCGTGGGGTTGGGCAGGCTGTCGTTGTCGTCGTTCCCGCGCACGCGGGAACCCAGGTTGTTGCCGTTGTGGCGGCAAGGCCCGGATCCCCGCTTTCGCGGGGATGACGGCCCGCGTGCGCGGGGATGACGGACCCGACTCGGGTCAACGTCCGGGGCCGGCGATCGCGGGGATGACGACCGTGGGGTGGGCGCCCTCGCCCGCGCTGCCTGCCCTTTGCCCTTTTCCGGTTTCCCTTTGCCGGCCGCGGGAACGGTCAGACCTCGACCATCCAACCATGGGGGTCGGGCGCGGCGCCGAACTGGACCGCCGTGAGCGCCTCGCGCAGCCGCTTCGCCACCGGACCCTCGGCGCCGTCACCCACCTTGTAGACCGCATCGCCGTCCACCAGCTCGCCGACCGGGGAGACGACGGCCGCGGTGCCGCAGCCGAAGATCTCGCTGCAGTCGCCGGAGGCGAGCCCCTGGAAGACCTCTTCGATGTGGATGGCGCGGTTGACGAACGGGAGGCCGATCTCGCGGCAGAGCACGCCGATGCTCTCGCGCGTGATGCCGGCGAGGATCGTGCCCGAGGTCGGGGGCGTGGTCACGACCCCGTCGAGGACGAAGACGAGGTTCATCGCGCCGACCTCTTCGACGTGGCGGCGTTCGACCGCGTCGAGCCAGAGCACCTGGTCGCACCCCTTCTGCTTGGCGACGGCGCCCGCCAGCAGGGAGGCCGCGTAGTTGCCGCCGGTCTTGGCGCCGCCGGTGCCGCCCGGGGCGGCGCGCACCCACTCGCGCGCGACCATGATCCGGACCGTGCCGTTGCCGTTCGTGAAGTAGGCGCCGGTGGGCCCGGTGATGATGAAGTAGAGGAAACGTCTGGAGGAGTGGACGCCGAGGCCTTCCTCGGTGGCGATCATCGCCGGTCTGAGGTAGAGCGAACCCGGGGCGGGAGGCACCCAGGCGCGGTCGATGGCGACGAGCCGCGTCATGGCCTCGAGCTGCAGTTCGACCGCGACCTCGGGCATCGACATGCGCCGCGCCGAGGCGTTGAGCCGGGCCGCGTTGCGGTCCGGGCGGAAGAGCTTGACGCCGCCGCCTCCCTGCCGGAACGCCTTCAGCCCCTCGAAGATCTCCTGACCGTAGTGAAGGACCATCGCCGACGGGGCGAGCTGCAACGGCCCGTACGGCACGATGCGGGGGTCGTGCCACCCCTGCCCCTCGTCCCACTCGACCATGAACATGTTGGGCGAGAAGGTGCGCCCGAACGGCAGCTTGGCGGGGTCGAGCTCGCCCTGCGGGGCGCGGGCGACCGACCTGTCCAGGATCTCCATGCCAGCTCCTTTTCCGGTGGCGCGCACCGGCGATGGTCCTTGCCGGGTCCAGCGCCGGCAACCCAGGGTAGCGCAGGTCGACCCGGGCGGGAACCACCAATTCCCGAGCGCCGTGGCGAGCCACGGCCGTCGCGGGGAGCCCCGCCCGGGGCGGCGAGAGGAAACCTCGCAACGACACGTGGGGGAATGGTTTGCGCGGGCCCCTCCGGCGCCTCGCCGGGACCGCCGTGGCTCGGCGACGGACCGCGAGCCGGCTTCAGACCGGGTTGGGAATGTCGAAGAAGCGCACCTCGAGGTCGAACCGCTTGCCGAGGAACTCCCCCAACGAGCGCACGCCGAAGCGCTCGGTGGCGTAGTGGCCGGCGGCGACGAAGTGGACCCCGTCCTCTTCGGCGCGGTGCATGACCCACTCGCGGGCCTCCCCGGTGATGTAGGCGTCGAGGCCCGACGCCACCGCCTCGTCGAAGCCGCCGGGCGCCCCCCCGGTCACGATCCCGACGGAGGCGATCACGTCCGGGCCGCCGAGGAAGACTTGCGGCTGCTGCCCGCATGCCGCGCGCACGCGCCCGAACAACTCCTCGTCGGGGATCGGGGTGGGGAAGACCCCGGCGAACCCCAGCGTCACCCCGCCGAACGAGCCGAACGGCTCGAGCTGCTCGAGTCCGAGCTCGCGGGCGAGGATGGCGGCGTTGCCGTGTTCCGGGTGGCGGTCGAGGGGAAGGTGGTACGCGATCAGGTTGACGTCGTTCTCGATCAGCAGCTGCAGGCGGCCGCGCCACGACCCGACGACTCGCGCCGGGTCCTCGCCCCGCCAGAGCAGGCCGTGGTGGACGAGCACCGCATCCGCGCCCCAGGCGGCCGCCTGGGAGAACAACTCGGCCGAGGCCGAGACGCCGGTGGCGATCCGCTCCACCTCGCGCCGGCCCCCGACCTGCAGGCCGTTGACGCTGACGTCCTGCAGCGCCTCCGACTCGAGCAGGTCGTCGAGGTACGCCACCAGCTGGTCGCGGTCCATGCCCCCATTTGACCCCAGGTCTCGCTTCCCCGCAATCCCCCCGCCACTGAAAAGGCGTTGTCCGGGGTCCGTGGTCCGTGGTCCGAGAACGACAAGGCAGAGAACGGGCGTGGTCCGTGGTCAGTGGTCCGTGGTCCGAGAACGACAAGGCAAAGAACGGGCGTGGTCCGTGGTCCGTGGTCAGTGGTCCGAGAACGACAAGGGTGAGAAGAGGTGCCGTCCGGGGTCCGAAGAAGACGTCAGGTCGGTTCCCGGAGACGCCGGCCCTGCACAAGGGAGGGATCGTACCTCGCCGCCGCGACGGTAACGGCCGGATGCCGCGTTCACGGGCCAGGCCGATCAGGCGTCCGCCGTTGATTACGGACCACGGACCACTGACCACGTCTTTCGGGGGCGGGCTACAATCCTCCGATGGCCACGTTCCGACGCGCGTCGTTCCTCGCGGTGGGCTCGGAGTTGCTGCGCACCGATCGCCTCGACACCAACTCGCTGCTGGCGGGTCGCCTGCTCGCGCCGTGCGGGTTCGGGTTCGTGGAGAAGCGCTGCGTCGAGGACGACGCGGGCGCGATCGCCGCCGCGATCACCGAGATGCTGGCTCGCGCCGAGCTGGTCATCGTCAGCGGCGGGCTCGGCCCGACCGAAGACGACGTCACGCGCGAGGCGGCGGCCCGCGCTCTCGGGGTCGGGCTCGCCCGCGACCCCCGTCTCGAGGCCGCGCTGCTGGCGCGCTTCCGGGCGCGCGGCCGCGAGCTCCCCGCGATCGCGCTGCGCATGGCCGACGTTCTGGACGGCGCCGAGGTGCTCGAGAACCCGGTCGGCACCGCCCCCGGACAGCTCGTACTCGCCGGCCGGGGAACGCTGGTGCTGCTCCCCGGCGTGCCGGTCGAGCTCGAACAGATCCTGGTCGCGCATCTGGTGCCGCGCTGGGCGGCCGCACACGGGGTCGTGACCCGTACGCTCCGCCTCGCCGGCGTCTACGAGTCGCAGGTCGAAGAGCGCGTGAAGCACCTGTACGAGCGGTTCGGGCGGGAGCGGGTCACGATCCTGGCGGCGCGCGGCCAGGTGCTGCTCGTGCTCGCCGCCGCTGGGGAGCGGGGGGCGCAGGAGCTTTCCGAGATGGAGGCGGCGTTCGCCGCGGTCGCCGGCGCGGACCTCGTCGGCCGCGACGGCGAGACGCTCGCCGGCGTCGTGCTGGCGCGGTTGGCGGCCCACGGCTGGCGCCTGGCGACGGCCGAATCGTGCACCGGCGGTCTGGTTGGCGCGGCGATCACGTCCGAGGCCGGGTCGAGCGCCGCCTACCTCGGCGGCGTGGTCAGCTACTCCGACGCGCTCAAGCACAGGCTGCTGGGCGTGCCGGAGGCGGCCCTGGCGGCGCACGGCGCGGTCAGCCGCGAGGTTGCGGAGGCGATGGCCGCCGGCGCGCGCGCCCTGGGCGCCGAGTGCGCTCTCGCCGTCACCGGCATCGCCGGCCCGGACGGCGGCAGCGAGGACAAGCCCGTCGGAACGGTCCACATCGCGGCGGCGACGCCGCGCGGGGTGCGGCACGCCGGCCACCGCTTCCCCGGCGACCGCGCCATGGTGCGGGAGATGACGGCGAACTTCGCCCTCGACCTGCTCCGGCGCGCCCTGGAGGATGCCGGGTGAGGCTGTTCGTCGCCGTCGAGCTGCCGGACGCCGTTCGCGACGTCATCGCGGCCGGCCTGGGACGGCTCAAGCGCGACCAGCCGAGCGCCCGCTGGGTGCGCCCCACCGGGATGCACCTCACGCTCAAGTTCCTCGGCGAGCGCCCCGAGCCGTTCGTCGCGCAACTCGACCTCACCGCCGCGGCCGCCCTGGCGGCGCTGCCCGCAGCCGGCGTGCGGTTGGGCGGGGGCGGTTTCTTCCCGAACGACCACCACCCCCGCGTCGCGTGGGTGGGCGGGGAGGGCGGCGGGCTCGCGCGCTGGGCCGAGGCGGTGGACGAAGCCGCGGCCTCGCTCGGGGCCGAACGCGAGGCCCGCCCGTTCGCGCTCCACTTGACGCTCGCCCGCATCGAGCGGCCGTGGGGGGCGCAGGCGGTCGAGCACTTTCGCGTCGAGCTGGGGAAGTGGCGCTTTCCCGAGTTCACGGCGCGCGAGGCGGTGCTGGTCCGCAGCGAGCTCACGCCTGCCGGGCCGGTGTACACGGCGTTGCGACGATGGCCGGCGGCGGCGGGCGGGGGAGACGGCGATGGCGCGTGAGGCGATGCTGGTCGGAGCGTACCTGCTGGGCTCGATCCCGTTTGCCTGGCTGCTGGTGAGGTTGGCGGGGCGCGGCGACGTGCGACGCGTCGGCTCGGGCAACGTCGGCGCCACCAATGCGCTGCGCGCCGCCGGCTGGAAGGTGGCGCTGCCGATCGCGCTGCTCGACGTCGGC
>SCRJ01000063.1 GCA_004298115.1 Acidobacteriota bacterium | reverse complement strand
GGTTCAGCGCCTCCGCGACGAACGCGGCGTCGTCCGGGTGGACAACCCGCGCCACCACCTCCGGCGCCACCATGTCTTCTTGACGTTCCAACCCGTGGATGCGACGGGCTTCGTCCGAAAGGAGCACCTTGTTGGTCTTCAGATTCCAATCCACGAACCCCATCTGGGCGACGGCTTGCGCTCGCACCAGTCTCTTCTCGCTGGTTCGCAGCGCTTCCTGCGCACGCCTGCGCTCCGTGATGTCCCGGACGATTGCCTGAAGGTACGCGGCATCGGCGAGGGCGACCATCTTCAGGGACACCTCGGCGTAAAAGGACGTGCCGTCACGGCGGCGGTGGAGCCACTCGAATGTCTGCGGTTCGTCCGCCAGAGCGGCGGCGATGCGCGCCGCTGCGGCCTTTGGGGACGGCGTGCCGTCCGGCTGGATTGCGGGAGAGAACTCGTCCGGGGTGTGCCCCACGATCTCGTCGCGGGTGCATCCGAAGATCTCGAGCGTCCGCGCGTTGCAGTCGGCGAACCGGCCGTCTTTCATGAGGAAGATCGCGTCGTTGGCCGACTCGAACAGCATGTGGTAGCGGCGTTCGCTCTCGCGCAGTGCGGCCGCGGTCCGCTCTCGTTCGGTGACGTCGCGAGCCACGGTGTGCATGTACGTTACGCCCTCGACGACGATGCGGCGGTTGTTGAACTCCGTGGCGACCTTCCGCCCGTCGTGCCGTTTGATGTAGGCGTTGGTGACCGACTCATCGCCGGCGAGGATGCGATCGTGAAAGGCCTCGTAGGCGTCGAGGTCGAGCGGTTCGTGCAGGTCGGGGATGCGCATCCCGAGCAGCTCGTCCCTCGTGTAACCGGTCAGCTCGCACGCCGCCCGGTTGACCGCCGTGAAGCGCGAGTCGACGTCGCTGATGAAGATCGCGTCGCGCGACCCCTGGAAGATCTCCTCCTGCCAGACCAGCGCCCGTCTGAGGCTCTCCTCGGCGCGCTTGCGTTCGTCGATGACGGCGAGAGATTGCACGGCGCCGACAACCGCGCCGGTGTCATCGAAGGCCGGGTAGGCGGCGACCCGCACCCAGCGGTTGCCGAGCTGGTACTCGGCCTGCTGATGGGCCTTCGTCTCGAGCACCTTCGGCAACGGCCATTCCGGCGGGTGGTCCGGTCCCCCGTGGAGGAGGGCGCAGCAACTCGCGCCGACGACCTCCTCCGGCGTACGACCGACGAATTCGGCGAACGCCTTGTTGCAGCGGCGAACAGTGCCCTGGAGATCGACCAGGCAGAGCGCCTCGGTAATCGCGTTGAAGGTGCTGGACCACTCCGCGCTGACGCCCGCTAACGTGGAATCCTCCCCAGGCGTGCGACTACTGGTCTTCCTGGTCATCGCCGGCCCCCGCGACCGCCGCCCCCTGCGTCAGTGAATCCCCCCACCATCCCGGTGGTCCCTGAGCATCTGCGCGTTGACGAGGAGGCTCTGTAACAGGGTACACCTCCTGTCCAACGCCGTGCGAGCGGAGGCGCCCGACGCCGAAGACGCCCTGGCCGTGTCGACGATGTGACCAGCCATGGACGTGGTGCCGCCCCGTCCCGCCGCTCCGGCAGGATCGCCGCCCCGCGCTCGACCTCGAGACCGGGGTTGGAGGCGTACACTTGAGTCAGAGGTGACGACAATGAGACGGCTTGTCCAAAGGTTGCTGGTGGTTTCTACGGCTATCTGTCTCTCGGTGTCGGCAGGGTGGGCGGCCACCGCCGGCGGTCGCCCGATGCTCTCGGTGTCGGCGCCGGCGTTCGGGTGCCCTGCGACCGAAGGAGCGTTCGTCGTGCTCCTCGATCCGGCGCGGGGGATGCTGCTGCTGTCCGGAGCGAAGTTCATCGGCGGCCATCGGGTGGGACGGTCAAGCGGGGGGGCGTTCAGGGTCGCTCTCCCGAGGAGCGGCGCCTGGGAACTCGCGCGCGCCGGTTCTGCCGCCGGGCCGGTTACAGTGTGGGGGGCGGCCTATCGCGTGAACACCGCCGGCGCCGGCGGGTGCGTCGCGTTCGACCACGAGCAGTTCTCCAGCGAGGGCGACCTGGTCACCTACGTCCAGTGGCTCGTCAACGACGTCTACCTCAAGCTGCCGCAGGCGGAGCGCGAGAGCTTCCCCGCCCTGCGACTTGCCGGCCGTACGGTCCGTCTGCGACTGCAACTCGCGGGGTACGAGCCCGTGTCGGTTCACGAGACCGAGGGCGCCACCATCGCGTTCCGCGTGCCGGGCACTCCTCAGGTCTTGTTGCTGCGTCCCTTCGTGCTCGACGACGCGACCCAGCGAGTCGCTATCGACCTGTCGATCGCGGACCAGCCCGACCTGCAGAGTGCCCAGAAGCGTTCGCTCGGGTTCGTCGTCGCCTCGGCCGGCCAACCGGCGACGCTCGCCGACCCGGCGATGACGATCTCCGTCGAGTCGGCTCATTAGGCACCCCCGGGGTCCGGCCGAGTTGAGAGCGGTTTGAGGATGAACCGCGCGAGACCTGGTTCGTCGCCTGTGCCGGACCTGGCACCGACCTTGCGGCGGACCGGACGCTGCTCGACCCCGGCGAGGACAACGACTTCCTGGCCGACTTCGTGGTCGGGACCACCGTCGAGCCGGTCGAGGTAACGTCGACACTCACCTGCGATTCGGAGCCCGGAGGCCTCGCCTGGTACCAGACCAGCCTGCAACGGCTCGGCGCCGTCGCCGCGCCAGCGCAGGGCGGAGTTGCAGGCGGGAGCGGCGCGCAGCCTGAGCCGACAACCGCGAGGTCGCCGGCCCACATGGAGTCCGGCGGATGATGGGTCGTCGGCGCGGACCGCGTGCCGGAGGTTACGGCCCGGTCGTTGCGCGGTGCCGGCTCAACGGTCGCGGCGTTCGAGCTTGATCCTCACGCCGCCGGTCTTCTCGGTTTCGACCTCGACCTCGGCGACGGTCGTCCCTTTGCTCAACCGCCACTTGTTCTCGGTCGTCTTCTGCTCGGTCGACACCACCGTCCATCCGTTGGCCGAGAAGGCGTCCTCGTAGTACTTCTTCACCGCCCCGATCGGGTCGCCGGTGTGAAACCGGGCCTCGATGGAACGCGAGAACCCCGACTTGACCTCCCCGGTCTCGAGGCCGGTGCGCACCGCGCCCGGGTAGTCCGGCAGGCCCTCGACGGTCGCCGCCGCGGCGGCGGCCGGACTCGGTGCGGCCGGCGCCGGCGCCGCCGGTTGTCGCGAGCACGCCGGCGCGGCGAGAACGGCGACCACGATCAACGCCAGACCCAACGCTCTCATGCTCCCCTCCTCCTTCGGGCCGGCCGCGACGGTGGAACGAACGCCGCCTCGTCCCCGGGGCGCGCCCGACGTCGCGACGACCGCGTCCTCACAACGTTCGATCCTGGAACTCCTGGTGAATCGTAGCACTGGTTGTGCGGGCAAGTTCGGGCTCGACCCAAAGTTCCTGGCGCTCCGGCCAGGCTCGCTCGCTTCGCGACTGCAAAGAGGCGAACGGGTCAGGCCGACTTGACCTCCAATGCCAACCGCAGAAGACTCGATTCGTCAACGCTGCTGCACCTGCTGCCCATCGTGACGGCCGCCTCGACGGCGTCGGGCGAGGAACCACCCTTTCGCGCACGCCGGCCGTGTCGCCGGCCCGCCGCATGTCCTCCT
The DNA here is from genome assembly GCA_004298115.1 of Acidobacteriota bacterium. Taxonomy (GTDB): domain Bacteria; phylum Acidobacteriota; class Thermoanaerobaculia; order Thermoanaerobaculales; family Thermoanaerobaculaceae; genus RBG-13-68-16. The sequence continues at coordinate 13,443 of SCRJ01000063.1, read as the reverse complement.
GAGTCCTTGACACCCCCCCTCACCTGGGTAGCATCGGTCCATGCGAGAAGGGAGTCGAACGTGAAGCTCAACATCAAGGCGTTTGCGCTCACCTGCGGCATCCTCTGGGGCTTTGGAGTGTTCTTCCTGACGTGGTGGATCATCGCATTCGACGGGCCCGGCAATAGCCCCATGCTCCTCGGGAGGATCTACCGGGGGTACTCGCTCTCGCCGATCGGCAGCGTCGTCGGTCTGGTCTGGGCGTTCGTCGATGGCCTTATCGGCGGCGCCGCCTTCGCGTGGCTCTACAACCGGTTTGCCGGTTCCCTGCGGATCACGTAAGCGCCTGCAGCGCGCGCAGGTACTTATCGGGCCAGCCCGTCGCGCCTCAGGCCCCCGCGAACCGGTCCGTCGCGGCGACGAGGGCGCGGCTGTTCGCCGGCTCGTAGGCGCTGTGGCCGCTGTCCGGCGTGATCACGAGATCCGCCTCCGGCCACGCGCGGTGGAGCGCCCAGGCGCTGTCGATCGGGCAGACGACGTCGTAGCGCCCCTGGACGATGACCCCCGGGATGTGGCGGATCTTCCCGGCGTCGCGCAGGAGCTGGTCGTCCACCGCGAAGAAGCCCCGGTTGACGAAGTAGTGCGCCTCGATCCGGGCGAAGGCGAGGGCGAACTCGTCCTCCTCGTAGTGGCTCGAAAATCCGGCGTCGGGCAGGAGCTTGGAGGTCACACCCTCCCATCCGCTCCAGATCTTGGCCGCGGCCAGGCGGACGGCAGGGTCGTCGCTCGTCAGACGCCGGTGGTAGGCGGTCAGGAGGTCTCCCCGCTCGGCCTCGGGGATGTGCGCGAGGAAGGGCTCCCAGGCATCGGGGAAGAGGAACGACGCCCCGGCCTGGTAGAACCAGTCGATCTCCTTCTTCCGCAGGAGAAAGATGCCGCGCAGGACGAGCTCGCTGACGCGCTCGGGGTGGGTCTCGGCGTAGGCGAGTCCGAGCGTCGAGCCCCACGAGCCGCCGAAGACCTGCCACCGCTCGATCCCGAGGCGCTCGCGCAGCGTTTCCATGTCGGCCACGAGGTCCCACGTCGTGTTGTTCTCGAGGCTCGCGTACGGCGTGCTCTTCCCCGAGCCGCGCTGGTCGAACAGGACGATCCGGTACCGCTCGGGGTGGAAGAAGCGCCGCATCTTCGGCTCGGTCCCGCCGCCCGGCCCGCCGTGGACGAAGACCACCGGCTTCCCCTTCGGGTTGCCGCTCTCCTCGAAGTAGAGGTCGTGGCCGCCGCTGACCGGGAGCCTCCCGGTCCGGTACGGCTCGATCTCGGGGTAGTGCCAGGTGAGGGGGTCCTTCACGGGGTGGGCCATCGTGTCCTCCAGGCGCCGCGCGGGCGGCCGCCGCTCACAGGTTCTTCTCGGAGAATTGCGGGATCCGCTCCTCCGCGCAAAGGCGGGCCGCCGGGTCGCGGAGGCCGTCGTTCGGCCGGTGCAGGGGACGAGGTCGCAGTCCTTCCCTGCTCGCACCGCCGTGTTTGCGAGAGTGAATTGGAGCTTCCTCCTTCATCTCGACCGATGCTAGCCGGGCGACGGGAGGTGTCAAGCAGCATCGTGAGGGCGTTCGTCGCCCGCGGGACCCGCGTCCCGGGCGGTGAGCGCAGGGCGATCGATCGCCTTGGGCCGAGGCCGCCCCGGATCGAAGGACGTCGCCGGCCCGCAGGTCCGCTCCGACCCACCGCCGGGACCGGCCGACCCGCGGCGGCCGCCGCGACGGACGGTTGCAGAAGCCGGGCCTCCCGAGAGGACGGATCCGCCTCGGATCGGGTGATGAGACACGCGTCGTCCCCGGCACGGCCTTTGCTTTCTGATTTGCGGGATCGGAGGCCACCATGAGATCGCTCGTTGCAGTCGCGCTCGGGATCGGCGCATTTGCCTTGTCGTCGTGCACGACGGCCCGGACCGCCAGCGTCGAGAAGGTGCGGATGACGCGTGACGAAGGGGTCGTCAGGGGATGCGCGTTCCTCGGCGAGGAACGGATCGCGCGGGGGGAGAGCTACTGGGCCGGGGGGCCGTCCCCCAGAGACATGGATCGGGCGGACTACCACAACCAACAGCTGTCGGAGAAGTTCGCGCACGATCTCAAGACGCGAGCCTTCAACAAGGGCGGAAACGTCGTGCTCCTCGGAGCGTTCGAAGCCCAGTCTCTTCGCAACCCGGCCGGCGCGACCGCCCTCGCGTACAAGATCTACCGCTGCCGCTAGTCGTTCCCTGCCGACACCCATCTGGCCTCACGAGGGGCGCGTATGATGCGCGGATGCGACTCTCGTTGCGCCTCGCGGCGGCGGCCGGTGCGATCGTGCTGGCGGCGTCGGCGCCGGCCATGGCGGCGGTGGACACGGCGCCACCGCCCGCCGCCGCGTTGCTCAAGGCGGCCCAGGTCCGGGCCGAGACCGCCGGCACCAACGTGCTCGTCCTCTTCCACGCCTCGTGGTGCGGCTGGTGCAAGCGCCTGGAGAGGTACCTCCAGCAGCCCGACGTGAGCCGGCGCATCGGCGCCAGCTACGAGGTGGTTTGGCTCGACGCGCTCGAACGCCCGGCCCAGGCGAACCTCGAGAACCCCGGCGCGGGCACGCTCATGACCGGCTGGGGCGGCGGCAGCGGGTTGCCCTTCATGGTCGTGCTCTCGCCCGGCGGCGACAAGCTCGGCGACTCCGGCGGCATCGGCTTCCCGGCCACCCCCGCCGAGATCGACGCTTTCATCGGGTTGCTCCGCTCGACCGCGCCCCGCCTCGGCCCGTCCGACCTCGACGTCCTGCGCGCCCGCCTGAAAGCGCGCTGACCTCCCGGCCGCGCGCCCCGCGGCCGCGAGCACGACGTCGCGACCTGCGGGGCTCGGCGATTTCTCGCCCCACCGTGCCCACCGACGTCCAGCGCGTCAACTTCTCCGGGACTATCCCCACTCACGATAATGTCAATACGCGTGGACGTGGTACCTGATTGCGCGGACGTGGTACCTGCGGATGGAGGGGGATCCAGTTGACACCCAGGAAATGTCGCCGGAACACAGCGCGGGCGGGGGGCAACCCCGCCCGCACTTCCGGACGCTCATCGAGATACGGTTCAGCTGCAGCTCGGGAACTTGATGCTCTTCACGTACGTGTGCCAGTTGAAGTCGCCGGAGCTGCCGAGGTACTCCTGCGTGTACCAGAACGTGCAGTCGTCCTTGGGGTCGATGCTCATCGTCGAGTAGTCGCCCCAGCGGTTCAGGTTGGGCAGCTGCGAGCCAGTGCCGGCCAGGATCGAGGACTCCGTCTCCATCGTTCCCAGCGGGTCGGTCGGCACGCGGCCGGTGTAGAAAATCGAGGGGTAGAGCGACTTGCTGTTCGACTCGCTGTACCCGAGGAGCATGTTGCCCACCTTGTCCATGGCGAGGCTGCCCATCCAGCGGAAGTTCGTGTTCGGCGCGAACGTGCCCTGCTGGTAGAGCTTCGGCGTGAAGTTGGACACGCGCAGCTCGTACCAGCGCACCGCCGTGTACGTCGATCGCTTGCTGCTCCCGACGTTGACCGAGTGGTTGACCACCAGCGACTCCTGCCCGGTGCCGAAGTTGCGGTAGGCGAGGCGGTACATCACGCGGTCGCCGAGCGAGTCCAGCTTCTGGCGCGTGCCCGGCTGCGGGACGCAGGCGCCGCCGCCGCACGCCTGGTTGTACGAGGCCACCGTGATCGCGCTCGGGCCGGTGAGGGTCGAGTTGGAGGGCGTCGCGAAGTCGACGTGGAACTTGTACACGTTGAGGCTGGTGCTGCTGCCCAGGCCGACGAAGTAGTTCGGGGAGCCGGCCGGCGGCGGCGTGCTGCCGTCGAGGTCGGAGGGCAGCAGCGCGCCGTTGCTCGAGGGGAGCTGGAAGCACACCGACCCGGCGGTCGTCCCCGCCAGCATTGCGGCCCGGTCGAAGGCGCACACTTTCGGTCCCGCGAACGTGGTCCCGTTGTTGAAGATGTTGAACGACGCGTAGTAGGCGTCGGGCCACACGCCGAACTTCGGGTAGTCGTTGAACCCGTTGCCGAACGAGTAGGCGTAGCGGTTCCACGCCCCGGTGGCGTCGGGAGTCTGGGAGACCGCGACGCACTGGTAGTACGGAGGACCGCCGGTGACCGAGAACTGGGTCATCAGCCAGCGGTGGGCGGCCTTGTCGTACAGCACGATCGGGTCGCCGTCGTTGTTGCTCGAGCAGTTGCCGGCGGTGAAGCCGCTCCAGATCGTGTTCCCCGCCGCGCCGCCAGACGCGGGGTAGATCTGAGCGCCCGTGTCGGCGTCGAACACCGCAAACGCCTCGTTGACCCACTGCACGTACTGGTGTTTCCCGGTGGTCGGGTCGTAGCCGACCGACCCCTCGGTGTCAGGGGGCGCCGCGTTGACCGCGTAGCCGTTGCCGAGACCGACCCCCTCGAAGCCGAGCGACTCGCCGGCCGAGACCAGCGGCAGCACCTGCAACTGCTGTGCGCCGTCCGGCAACGCCGAGCTTCTCGGGCCGACCGGCCGCAGCGGGATGCTGCGCTGTCCGGGCTCGCGCTCCACCGGGACGATCCGCCGCAGCGGCGGCGAGACATCGTGCCCGACCAGGACCAGCGAACCGGCGTTCCCGACCTGCTGCGCCAGGGCCACTGGCGCCCACAGCGCCGCGGCTCCCACCGCCAGGAGCGAACAGGACATCGTCATGAACACTCTTCTCCGCATCGTTGGATCTCCTTTCCCGAACCGGCGCCCGGGTACCGCGCGGCTCGAGTTACCCCCCAATTCGTCAGACGTGCCCGCAAATCCTGCCACGGCAACAACGGACGCGCAACCCCCGATTCCCGGCGCGCCGACCCGACCCGGGCCGCCGTGTGCAGCGAAGGGGCGGTTGTTGAGATCGTGCTGAGATGGCCGCCCGCCAGAGGACAATCCGCGGGCGAGCGTGCTGTATTGGTGTTAACGAATCACGAAACCGCCGGCGCCGAGACCAGGCCGCCCGCGGCGGGCGGCTGCGGGCGCGCTGACCTCCCGGCGGCGAGCCCCCGTCGTTGCGAGCACGACGTCGCGGCCCGCGGCGCCCGGCGATCTCGCGGCCCCACCGTGCCCACCGCCGTCAAACTCGTCAACCTTGCCGGACCTGGAGGTTCCTGACCCTTCCTCAACAAGGTGAGACGGCGATACCGATTTCTACAACGGGATCGGGGGCGGCTGGAGTGACCGCGACGGTGTCGGGGTCCGCAGCGGCATCATCGCCGGCCTGAACTCGCGCACCAGACTGTTGTTGGTCTCGTCCGACTCGTTGACGGCGCGGCCCCCGTCCAGTCGGACCCGGAACTTCGGCCAGTCGGGCCCGATATCCCAGAGGAACTGGTCGGCGGGTTGCCCGCCTTCGGTCCAGCTCTGGCCTGCAGCCAGATCGTTCGTGAACGACTGCCCGAGATAGGGTCTCCAGGTGTTGGCCGCTTTGTCCCAGTACTCCCAGGCGATCTGGAACGTTCCCGTCCGGCTTCGCCCCTGGTTCTTGTAGGTGAAAGCGGGTGTGACGGCGCCCCTCAGGCCGCCGGTCGAGTTCGGCGAGGTCGTGAAATTCGTGAAGTTGATCGAGACGACGACGAGATCGGGCCGGGTTTCCTTGATCGTTGGCACGTTGGCAGTCGCGAGCGGTTTGCTGGTGGGCGGTTGTGGGGGCGCGGCCATGAGGCTCGCGCCCAGCAGGATGAACGGGCATGTGAGGACGAGGCCGTTCCTGGAAGTCATCGATTCCTCCCTTGTCGTGTTCCCATGGTATAGCAGTTTGCCCAAGCGCGGGACCGGCCCGGACTGGAATCCCTCAGAATCACGAAGCGATTTCGCGTAACGGGCTCATATAGCGGGGTCAGGCCTGGGATGCTGCGGTATGGGGACCCACCCTCGCGCCCGAACCGCGCGTCGCCTCCCGACCGGCCGACCCCTCCGGCCTCCCCCTGGGCGCCGCCACCCGGCGGCGGAGCGCCAACAGGTCCCAGCGTCGATGATCGACGGCTTCGCGGACAAATGCGCAGAATCGCGCTGGGGGCATCGACACCAGAGGCCCTCTGTCGCCGGTGAATCGAATAATGATGTGCGGCACCGCGACCGCGGACGCACGAAGGCGGGTGGTGACGCACCAATCTACCTTTGCCGGCGCCAGAACAGCCGAAGCCTGACCCCAACATGCCCCAGATACAACACACTGCCAATAAGCGTGGAGGTGGTACCCATTCATTCATTCTATTTATGCCATAGATCGGACCCGATGGCGTTGTTGGCGCTGCTGCGCTCGCGAAAGCTCGGCGTCAGGGTCGCCCGGCATCGCAACGTCTCGACGTCCTTGCTGTCGACCGTGACGACCCACCCGCGATTCGAGATTTCGTTCGGCTGCAGCTTGTAGTGGGTGTCGAACCCGCTCACCAGCTTCCGGAAGCTCTGGCCGTTCGCGGCGCACTCGAACTCGACCTTGATGGTGCCGTCGAGCTTCCCGTCGCCGACGTTTTGCACTTCCAGGTCTCCGAAGCAGTGCGAGGCGTTGATGTTGTCGTGCTGACACCTGGAGACCCGTATCCGGCGGGCAGCCGGGTCCGGGATTCCCGCGTCGTAGTGCTGACAGTCGGACGCCCTGGATTTTGTCACGGCCGCGGGCTGCGCTACGTTTCCGGGATCGATCTCCGCCAGGAAGCAGTAGTCCCCACTCTCCCTGAAGCTGAAGAGCTTCTGGACGGCCGTGTCGTGGTTGTGCGCCTGAGCGGCGAAGTGGAACGTCTCCAGCTGCATCCACGGAGCTTCGTACTTCGTCTTGTAGGAGAGACGGACGTCGATCGGCCCCTTCGTGCCCTCGCCGAGGTTGCGGATCTCCACCCGGACCCTCAGGCAGAGCGGCTCGTTGCACTCGACCTTGCTCACGAGCACGCGCGTCACGCGCAGGTCCGGGGCGGGACCAAATAGCGGCGCGATCCCTTGGACGGGCGGCCGTTCCCGGACCTGGAGGGCCGTCTGCGCGAGGGCGAGCTGTGCAATGGACAGCATAGCGATCGAGACGACGAGTTGACGCTTGATTGTCCCTCCAACCGATGCGGCCCGTGATACTCCCTTGCGGGAGTCCGTGATTCCGCCGACACGAGAGAAGCTGGAGCGTCTCATCGTGGTTCTCCTTCCTGTGATTTCTGAGCCAATTGTACCGCGGGCAGTGAACGGTTTCGGCTCCGCGCTGCTGCGGGCGGCGCCGGCGAGTCTCTCCAAAAGGGGACGGGCGCGACCCGCATCCCCCCGCCTTCGGCAGTGGCGTGCTGCACAGACGCGACGTAAATGGCGCCTGAAGGCATGCGCTGGGTCCCACCTCCCAACACCTAGAACGCCGCCATTCCGCAAAGCGCACAGGAGGTGGAGGTGGAGGTGTCGGGTAGGCCGGGGAGAGCAACCTCCCCGGCCTACCCGACATCTACTCCTGACCCCAGAGCGGCGATCCGTGTTACTCGTCGGGTTCGGCGTCGATCCGGCGCACGCGCAGGGTGAGCTGGCCGGCGAGGCCGACGACCTCGATCCGCTCGCCCTTGCGCAGCGGCTCGGCCGCGACCGCGTTCCAGATCTCGCCCTCGACCTCGACGCGCCCGCGCGTTCCGTCGCCGTCGATGACCACTCCGACCCTGTGCGCCATCCCCTCGGCGCCGGTCTGTACGGCGCGGCGCATCACGCGCAAGGCCAGCACGTACACGGTCACCGACACGAGCAGGATCGCGAGGTAGGCGGGGATCGCGAGCGGCAGCGGCAGGAGCCAGAACACCGCCAGCCCCACGAGCGGCAGCAGCAAGGTCAGATGGGCCATGGCTTCGCCATTGTAGGGGAGCGCGACCGGCCAACCAAACGCCCGCGCGCCCGGCGGCGCCGTCAGAGCTGCGCGATCCGGTACCCCATCGGGATCGCGATCTCGGCGCACCCCCGCCAGCGCTCGATCCGCCGCATCGCCTCCGCCCCCTGGCCCGCCAGCTTCTTCGCCAGCTCCTCGTACGACGCGAACCGCTGCACCGCGTCGAACCCCGCCTCGCGCCGGACGCCGCGGTCGGCCACCGCCCGCCACGCCGCGGCGACCTTCTCGGCCTCGTCGGCCGCATGTGCCCACGGCGAGCCGGGGGCGTGGTCGATGACGACGGTGTCGGGGGCGAGCGCCCCGGCGTGGGCGAGCGCCGCCGCGGGGTCGGGGAGCTCGTGCAGCGCGAACTCGAAGAGGACGACGTCGGCCCGCTCGTTGACCGCCATGAAGTCGTTCGCGACGAGGGCGAACCGGTCCGCGATGCCGAGCGCGGCGACCCGCTCGGCGAGCGCCGCCAGCGCGGCGCCGTCGGGGTCGACGGCGATCACCCGTTGGGCGGCGCGGCCGTACCCGGCGAGCTGGCCGCCGCCGGCCCCGACCGCGAGCACGACCTTGCCGTCGAACGGGTAGAAGCGCAGCAGGTTGTCGAGCAGCACCCCGTAGTCGGTCGCCATCGTCCCTCCGGCCGGCGCACGGCCCCTGACCGCCCCCTTGTACCACCGACCGGCCTTGGCCTCCAGGCCGGCGGCCGGCCTGCCCGATCCCGACCGGCCACGCCACCGACCCGGCCGGTGACGAGTCGCGAGTGGAGGGTTGCAGGAAAGGGGGAAGGCAAGGGGATCGACCTTTGGATTCGTCTCCCCAACACACCTCGCCCGCACTCGGCCCTCGGCGGCAACAGCCTGCCCGTGACCGCGCTCAACAAGAGCCCACGGCGGTTTGACACGGAGGGGTCCCTCCATTGCAGCGATCGCGGTGCGGGTCATGAACCCGCCGCGGACGAGCCGGACGAGTTCGCCAAAGCGACAAAGGGGGTGGACGGATCTCACCGTCGATCGCACCGGGACCCGACGGGACGCGGATTGCGTATGGGTGTCACGTCCACGGTTGTTGACGTCAACTCGCCGGGGGTGAGGTGAGGGATCGTCCAGGCGTACCGCGTGCACCCGCGGTCGTCGACGAAGTGATCCCTGCCCATCGCAGGGCAGGACGCGACGACGACCATCGAGCAGGACAAGGGTGCGATGGGCGCGCCAACTCGCTCCTCGCCGCGGCCCGCCGCGCGCTCTCCCAAAACCTTGACAACGTCCCTCACCGAAGTACCATCGACCCAGTTCGGAAAGGACGTTCCTATCCCTTGTCGCGTACCAGGAAATCCGTGTCCCGAAATGAGGAGCCATCATGTTCAAATCCGTGGTTCTCGGAATCGCTCTCACGCTCGCCCTTGGCCTGATCGGCGCGTACGTTCTGGTGCAAAGCGGCTACATCCCGGCCAATGCCGATGCCAGACCCAGTCGGCTGGAAACCTGGATGGCGCACACCTCCCTGCGCGCGACGCTGAAGCGCGAGGCGCCGAAGGGCCCGAACCCGGTGGCGCCGAGCGAGGAGAACCTGCTCGCAGGCGTGCGCCTGTTCGCGCAGAACTGCGCCTTCTGCCACGGCGATGCCAGGGGCGCCGCGGCGCCGTCTCCGATCGCCACGGGCTTCTACCAGAAACCGCCCCAGTTGGCGACCGACGGGGTCGAGGACGATCCGGAAGGCTATTCGTTCTGGAAGATCGAGCACGGCATCCGGCTGACGGGGATGCCTTCGTTCCGATACGCCCTCAGCGACCGGCAGATCTGGACGCTCGCGCTGTTCCTGAAGCACATGGACAAGCTGCCGCCGGCGGTGCAACACGCGTGGCAGCAGGTGCAGAGTTGGCCGCTCGCGTCCGCGAACCAGGCGAATCAGAAGTGAGATCCGCTCACCCGGGTCACGTTGAACTAGGTACCAGGTCCGGCGTAGTTGACAAGTTCAGAATCGCACCGCTCATGCATAGACGCCGCCTCAGCTCAGCTTCGACCGCGGCTACCTGAAGTTCGAACGCCTCCTCGGGCACGGTGAAGACTCCACCGCCGGGGGCGTACGTTTGGCCGACGTGGTAGGTCGCACCATCGACGAAGGCTCGCCCCTGCGGGGCGTGGCGACCTCTTGACCCCAACGTGCCCGCCGCCGCCCAACTCGTCGACCTTGTCGGACCTGCCCCGCTGACAACGCCGTCAATCAGCACGGACGTCGTCGCCGTCCGGGAGCGTGGTAAATTGAATCAAGGCAAACATTGTGCGCGGCGACACGCCGCGCTGGTGCGAGGGAACGGGGCGAAATGGCAGCGAAGGCTCGCGCGGTCGGGTGGATCCTCGGTGTCGCCTTGCTCGCCTTGGTTGCCGGCGAGTGGACGGCGTCGGCGCCTGGCCAGGAGCTGCCCCCCGGGCAGCCCGACGAGGAGAGCGTCCAGGTCCTGATCGGTCCCTACCTTCAGTCGGTCGCCCGCAACGAGGCGACGGTTCGGTGGGAGACCGCCGGCCCGTCGACCGGGCGGCTCGCATGGGGGACGAACCCCGAGTGTCCCCGCGCCACCGAGGAGCCCGGCGAGAGCACCAGGCACGAGATCCGTCTCACGGGACTGTCCCCCGCCACGCGCTACTGGTATCGCATCGCCGATTCGACGTCGTCCGTTGCCGTTCCCTTCACCACCGAGCGAGACCGGGCGAGCCCCCTGCGCGTGGTCGTGTATGGCGACAACCGGACCGGACACGAGGCGCACGCTCAGGTCGTCGCCGGGGCGGCTGCCTCCGAACCCGACTTTGTGCTCAACGTCGGCGACCTCGTGGAATCGCCGTCCGAGGCTCTCTGGCGGACGTTCTTCGCGATCGAGGCTCCCCTGATCTCTCGGGTCCCGCTCTTCCCCGTTCTCGGCAACCATGAGGGGGACGGTGATCGCTACCTGCAGCTCTTCCGGCGTCCGGACGACGGCACAGGTCACGGACGCTACTACTCGATCCGCTGGGGGCTGGTCGCCGTCCTCGCCCTCGACACCCAGCAGTCGGTGGCCCCCGGCAGCCTTCAGTACGCGTGGGTCGAGCAGGAGCTCGCCGAGATCGCGGCCGTTCCCGACATCGTCTTCATCTTCTGCGTGCTCCATCACGGCCCCTACTGCGCCGCGAGCGGACACGGATCCAACTTGGACGTTCGTTCCTACCTGGTTCCGCTGTTCGAGCGATACGGCGTCGACATCGTCTTCTCGGGCCACGACCACGTCTACGAGAGAAGCACGGTCAACGGCGTCAAGTACGTCGTGACCGGGGCCGGCGGCGCCCCCCTCCACGCCGCCGGCCACGGCTGGTGGACCGAGGTGTCGGCCTCCGTCTACGAGTATTGCGTGCTCGACGTCAAGGGCGGCACCCTGGGGTTCACCGCATTCGATGCCGAAACGGGAGCGGTCGTCGACGGGTTTCAGCTCGCCAAGCGGACGAACGAGTGCGCGGGCGACCTCGGTTGCAGCGATCTCGCCCCCCGCGAGTGCCCGCCGGGCGAAGTCGGCGGGTACCGCTGCGTGGCTACGACCTGCGTGTGGGACTGCACGCAGGCGCCCCCGCCGCCCCGCGTACGGCGCCGGCTCCAGCGCGCCAGTTGAGCGCCAGGCCCACGCGTGCCCGACTCGCCAACGGATTGATGTCGGGTATCACCATCTCCCCATCCGTTCGGGCCGAGCCGCGGCCGCCACAACGGGGTCGGGCTTGCGTTTTTGCGCTATTGGGCCCTGACCGCCTGGCCCGAACCTCGCGTGGCCCCCCGTCCCCAACCCCGTGTCCACCAACCTCACTGGGCCACGAGACCGCCTCGTCGCTCCGCTCCCCGCAGTGACAAGCATTGCTCTACGACAGATGGCAAAGTCGTATGAGGCATCAGTCTGCCCTTGCCTGCGCCATAACCACGCACCGACGCAAGCCTGACCCCAATACTGCCGCTCGCACGCCGGCCGACGGCCCGCATCAGCTCAGGGTTGGGACCGCCCGGTCGCCGGCGGAAGCGCAGGGTTCGCCGGGGCGCTGTAAGATTCCCTGACCGTCATTGTGGATGGCATGACCCGCCTGGTAGGAGACGAATATGAGCGAGCTCTTTGACCTGACAGCGCTCTGCCGGTTCCTCGCCGGTGTGGACCCGGCCTTCGCCGATCCCGCCGGCGTCACCCTCCAGCCCTTCTCCGGCGGCGTCTCGAACCTCACCGCGCTGCTGCGCGCGGGCGACCGAACGCTGGTGGTGCGCCGCGCGCCGCCGGGGAAGAAGGCCGCGACGGCCCACGACATGGTCCGCGAGGCGCGCGTGCTCACTGCGGTCCGTCCCCACTTCCCGCTCGCGCCGCGCGTGATCGCGGTCGGCGAGGACCCGGCCATCCTCGGGACCCCGTTCTTCGTGATGGAGTTCCTCGAGGGCAGGACCATCGGTCGGGATCTGCCCGAGCCGGTCTCGCCCCGGCAGGCCAGAACCCTCTGCGAGAGACTCGTGGACCTGCACGCCGACCTTCACGGCATCGACCTGGAGGCGACCGGCCTCGCGAGCCTCGGCAGGGCCGAGGGGTACGTCAAGCGCCAGATCGAGGGGTGGGCAAATCGGTACCGCGCCGCGCGCACCGACGACGTCCCCCGCTGCGAGCGGATCATCGCCTGGCTCGAAGAGCGGATGCCGGCCGAGGCGGGCGGCTGCCTGGTCCACAACGACTTCAAATTCGACAACGTGGTCGTGGCCCCCGACGACGTCACGCGCATCGTGGGCATCCTCGACTGGGAGATGGCGACGGTCGGAGACCCGCTCATGGACCTGGGCGCGTCGCTCGCGTACTGGGTGCAGCGCGACGATCCCGCGGCGCTGCAGGCGATCCGCACCCAGCCCACGACGGTGGCGGGCATGATGACCCGGAGCGAGGTCGTCGCCCACTATGCCGCGCGCACGGACCGGGCGATCAGGGACTTCACCTACTACTACGTCTACGGGCTTCTCCGTCTCGCGGCGATCGCCCAGCAGATCTACGCCCGTTTCAAGCTCGGCCAGACCAGCGACCAGCGCGTGGCGACCTTCGGCAAGGCCGTGACGGTCCTCGCGGACCAGGCGCAGCGCGTGATCCGCGAATGGGAGGCCGGGCGCTCGAAGCCGGCGCGGATGGCCGCGCTGGCGACGGACCGCGCCTTCCGCCTGGACGGGAAGGTGGCGGTCATCACGGGCTCGAGCCGGGGCATCGGCGAGGCGATCGCCCGTCTCTTCGCCAACCAGGGCGCCCACGTCGTGGTGACGTCGCGCAAGCTGGAGTCGTGCGAGGACGTCGCGCGGAGCATCCGCGACGGGGGCGGGAAGGCCGCCGCCAGGGCTTGCCACGTCGGCGACGCCGGCCAGCGCCGGGCGCTCATCGACGGCGTCGTCGAGGAGCTTGGCCGCATCGACATCCTCATCAACAACGCGGCGACCAACCCGTACTTCGGCCACATCCTGGACACGCCGGACTCGATGCTCGCCAAGACCGTGGAGGTCAACCTCGCCGGCTACTTCCACCTCTGCCAGCTCGCCGGGCGGGCGATGCGGGAGCAGGGCGGCGGCGTGATCA
>SCRJ01000062.1 GCA_004298115.1 Acidobacteriota bacterium | reverse complement strand
GACGTACCGCGCGGCGTGGCTGTCGCAGCGGCCCGGACGTCTGAGCCGGACGAGCGCGCAGGCCAAGCTGCTGGCGAGCGAAACCGTCAATCGGGTCGTGGCTGCGGCCGTGCAGGTGCACGGCGGCTACGGCTTCTCCCGCGAGTTCGCCGTGGAGCGCCTCTACCGCGACGCCCGCGTGACGACGATCTACGAGGGAACCAGCGAGGTGCAACGCATGGTGATCGCGAGGGCGCTGCGCGGCATGATCACGACGGCCACGGAGTAAGGGGCGGGACCGCGGGCAAATGAAAACGCGCCGGGATCACCGGCGCGTGGCGCGTGGGGATCGGGCGCGGCGCCGCCGCGCCCCGGTCCTTACTTGTCTTCCACCTTGATCGAGATCGATTTCGGCTTGGCTTCCTCGCGCTTCGGCAGGGTGAGGTGGAGAACGCCGTGCCGGTAGCTCGCGCGGACCTTCTCGGGATCGACGTTGGTGGGCAGGCTGAACGAGCGCTCGAACGACCCGTACGCGCGCTCGACCCGGTGATAGGTCTCGCCCTCGACGGCTTTCTCGAACGTCCGGCTGCCCTTGAGGGTGAGGACGCCGTTGTCCACCGACACGTCCACGTCCTTCGGATCGAGGCCCGGCAGCTCGGCCGCGATCTCGAGGGCGTCCTTGGTCTCGCGGACGTCGACGGCCGGCATCCAGCTGCCTGAGATGTAGTCCTCCTCGGGCCGGTGGGTCTGGCCCCAGACGTCGTTGAACACCCGGTTCATGCGGTTCTGCAAGGTGGCGATCTCACGGATCGGGTCCCAGCGGACGATGGTGCTCATGGCGGTTGCCTCCTTTTCAGGACCTTGTTCCCAGGTCCAGTGACAATCTAACATCTTAGCAGCGAGATGTCAAGTCCTGTTGTATGTCATCGGGTGATATCTTAGTACATATTGCTCATATTCAAGCAACTCAACGGCTTGGCGGCGACCGTGGCAGAATGGGTAGCGAGGCTCTTCCGCCAGGGAAGGAGTGAGATGCTCGCGATGCTCGTCGCCCTCGCCGCCGTCGTACCGCCGCCGCTGGGGTTGTGCGTCGAGGTGGAGCCTCTCGGCCGCGGGCCGCAAGGGACCGTGGTCGGGGTCGCGATCCAGGTCGCGCCGGAGGACCTCACGCGGGCGGGCAAGCGGCTGCGGGTGGCGCTGGCGCTGCTGCACCACGGCGCCGCCGTCGACGCCGGCGACGCCGTGGTCGATCTCCAGCCCGACGGCAGCGCCATCGTCTACCGCGACTGGCCGGTGGGGGAGGGCGAGCTGCGCCTCCAGGTGACGAGCCTCGACGGCCCGGCGCGCGGCGGGTGGTCGGGCCAGGTGGTGGTGCCCGCGATGGAGCGGCGGTTCGAGCCGGCCGCGGGCTCGGCGCCCGACGCGGTCGCCCTCGCGCCGTCGGTGCCGGCGGCCGGCGCGGTGCGCTTCAAGCCTCCGGGGCGCTCGGGCGGGATCGAGGGGCTCGAGCTCGAGGTGGAGGCGCCGGCGGCGACGGACCGCGTCGAGTTCTACCGGGACGGGGAGCTTCTCTTCCAGCGCCGGCGCCGCCCGTGGACCGTGGCGGTCGCGCTCGGCACGGCGGCGAGGAAGACGACGGTGAAGGCGGTGGCGTACGCCGCCGACGGGAGCTTTCTCGGCGAGGACGCCATCGTGCTCAACGCGGCGGGGAACCGGCTCCCGGTGGAGATCCTCCTCGGACCGGAGGCGGCCGGCGGCCGGGGGCGGCAGGTGACGGTCTCCGTCGGCGGCGCGACGCGGCTGGCGGAGGTGGTACTGCGCGCCGACGACCGGGCGATCGCCCGCTGGACCGAGTGCCCGTGCGTCGTGTCCGTCCCGGCCGCAACCATGGCGGCCGCGAAGGTCCTCTCGGCCGATGCCACGAACCTCGACGGGCTGCGCGGGGAGGCGGTCAAGGTCCTCGGAACGGCCGGTTACCAGGAAGCGGTCCAGGTCGCGGTCGTCGAGCTGCCGGTGACGGTAGTGGATGGCGAAGGCAAGCTGGTGACCGGGCTGTCGCGGGACGCGTTCAAGGTCTTCGAGGATGGCATCGAGGTCCCACTCGACGCGTTCGCCAGGACGTCGGAGCTGCCGCTGGCCCTCGGGATCCTGGTCGACACCTCCGGCTCGATGCTCCCGGTCTTTGCGGACGTCCGCGGGGCGGTGGCCGGCTTCGCCACCCACCTGCTGCGGCCCGGCGATCGCTACTTCCTGATGACGTTCTCGTTCGAGCCGCAGATGCAGGTCGAGTGGAACGGCGACCCGCAGGGGCTCGCCGGCGCCCTCGGGCGGGTCACGCCGGACGGCGGCACCTCGCTGTACGACGCGGTGGTGCGGGCGCTCGAGCAGTTCCGCGGCCGCCGCGGCCGCTCGGCCCTGGTGCTGCTCTCCGACGGCGACGACACGACGTCGCGCACCGCGTGGTCCGCGGCGCTGCGCTACGCGAAGACCGCGCGGGTCCCGGTCTTCACGATCGGCTACGGCATCTCGAAGCTGGAGTTCGTCGTCCGCAAGCAGCTCGACGACCTCGCCGGCGCGACCGGAGCGCAGGTCTTCTACGCGGCGAAGAAGGGCGGCGATCTCGAGGCCGTCTACCGCCGCATCGACGAGGAGCTGCGCGCCCAGTACCTGCTCGCCTACCGGTCGCCGTCCACGCGCGGCCCGGACACCTTCCGGACGGTGCGGGTCGAGGTCGCAGGCCGGGGGCTGACGGCGCGGACGATCGCGGGGTACTACCCGGCCGAGTGAACAAGCGGGCGTCCACGTCCTCGGCTCGCTCGCGCCGCGCGGACCGCGTCTTCCGGCCCGGCGTTATACTCCGGCCAAGGTGCCCCACGATGTCCTGATCACGGAGGACGTGGCCCCCAAGACGGCGCGGGCGTGCACGGTGATCCGACCCGGGGCGCCCGTCGCGCGCGGCGTCGTGGTGGCGAGCGCGGCGTCGCTCTCCGCCTGGGAGGGCGCCGCGACGGGCGACGCGATCTGGATCGTCCTGGGCGACGGGCCCGGCTCCCGCAGGTGCTTCCTCCTGCTGCCGTCCGACTGCACGGGCGCCCAGCTCGACGCGGCGATCGACGCGGCGGCCGAAGTGCTTCGCCTGCGGGAGGGGCTCGCCGCAAACCAGCGCCAGGCGGCGCGGGCCCGCGATCGGCAGCTCGACCTGGTGCGCGTGGGCATCGCGCTCACCGCCGAGCGGGATCTCGAACGCCTACTCGGCCTCATCCTGACCACCGGGCGGGAGCTGGTCCGCGCCGACGCCGGCTCGCTCTACCTCATCGAGGAGCGCGACGGGCGGCCGGTGCTGCGCTTCACGCTCGCGCAAAACGACTCCGTGGGGCCCGGGATGGTCGCCGCGACGATGCCGGTGAGCGCGGACTCGCTGGCGGGCTACGTCGCCGCGGCGGGCGAGCCCGTGACCGTTGAGGACGTTCGCCGCCTGCCCGCCGACGCGCCGTTCCGCTTCAACCCGAGCTTCGACCTGGCGATCGGCTATCACACGCGCTCGGTCCTCACCGCGCCGATCGCCACCCGGGGCGGGCAGGTGATCGGGGTGTTGCAGCTCATCAACCGGAAGACCGACGCCGCCGCGCGCATCCTCTCCGCCGCGGCCGCCGACGCGTCGGTGGGATCGTTCGGTGAGGGCGACGTGGCGCTGATCAGAGCGCTCGCCGCCCAGGCCGCGGTCGCGATCGAAAACACCCGCCTCGTGCAGGAGATCGAGAACCTGTTCGAGGGGTTCGTGCGTGCCGCCGTCGTGGCGATCGAGCAGCGCGACCCCACGACGTCCGGGCATTCGCTCCGGGTGGCCGACTACACGGTGGCGCTGGCACGCTCGCTCGAAGCGTCGCCGCCGCCGCGTTACCGCGGCGTCCGTTTCGACCGCGACGCGATCACGCGGCTGCGATACGCCTCGCTGCTGCACGACTTCGGCAAGGTCGGGGTTCGCGAGGCCGTCCTGACGAAGGCCAAGAAGCTCCACCCGGACCGCCTCGCCCTCGTCCAGGAGCGTTTTCGCCACGCGGCGAGAGCGCAGGAGGTGCGGTTGCTGCGGCGTCTGCTCGCGACGCTGGCGGCGCAGGAGCGGGTCCCGGCCGCCGACGACCTCGCGGCGTGCGAGACGGCCGTCGGCGAGGTGAAGCGCGAGCTCGACGCGCACCTCGCGGCCCTGGTGGCCGCCAACGAGCCGTCGCTGCTCGGCGGCGGCGACCCGCGGGCGGTCGCGGGCCTGCAGCGGCTGACGTTTTGCGACCGCGACGGCGCCGAGACCCCGCTGCTCCTGCCGGAGGAGGCGAGGGCGCTTTCGGTCGCAAGGGGTTCCCTCGACGAGGCCGAGCGTCACGAGGTCGAGTCGCACGTCGTCCACTCGTATCAGTTCCTCCTGACGATCCCGTGGCCGAAGCGGCTGGCGGGCGTGCCCGCGCTGGCGTACGGCCATCACGAGAAGCTCGACGGCCGCGGCTACCCGAATCGGTTGACCGCCGGGGAGATCCCGCTCGAGGTGCGGATGATGACGGTCGCCGACATCTACGATGCCCTCACCGTGGGGGACCGCCCCTACAAACGCGCCGTGCCGCGCGAGCGCGCGCTCGCGATCCTCGAGGGCGAAGCGGCCGGCGGTTCTCTTGATGGAGATCTCGTGCGGCTGTTCATCGCGGCCCGACTCTGGGCCCGCACGCCGTCCGGCCCGCCGTCCGGTTGAGGCGGGACGGCGGGGCGACGTCAGAGGTAGGCGGCGTAGAAGCGCCAGGCGCCGAGCCCGGCGAGCCCGGCGCCGAGCACCACGAGGACGATCCCCATGCCGCGGACGACGATCCGCTCGGCGCGCTCGGGCAGCAGCTTCGAGCCGTGGGACAAGGCCCACAGCAACGGCACGTACCACGCGACGACGCCGCCGACGAGCGCCCCCAACATCCACGCCAGGCCCGATGCCCCGTGGGCGCGAGCCGCCTCGACGAACGCGAGGCCGGCCGTGACCCACCAGATCCAGTAGTGCGGGTTCGCCGCCGCCACCAGGAGGCCGAGCAGGAAGCTGCTGAGCGCCCGACGCTCCTCGACGTCGTCGAGCGCCGGCCCGTGCCTGCGTTTCGCCGGCGCCGCCCGCAGCGAGGTGATGCCGCCCCAGAGCAGCGCGATCCCGCCGAAAAGCTCGACGACCGGCAACGCTCCGATCTCCCGCAGCACCGGTGCGGCGCCGGAGGCGAGCGCGGTGAACAGCGCGACGTCCAGGGTGGTGACGCCGACGAGGAACCAGACGGCGGAGGCGATGTGGCGGGAGATGGCGAGGCGGCTGGCCACCAGGGTGATCGGGCCGGGCACGGCGACGGTGGCCAGGGAGACGAGGAAACCCGCCACGACCAGAGCCGGCAACGACAGGGGGACGGTCAGCCCGGACAACGCGCTTATCCGAGCTTGTAGCCGATCTGGCGCAGGAAGCGCAGGCGCGCCAGAACGTCCTGTTCGCCCTCGACGCCCCTGGGCGAGCACCCGTCCACAACTCCGAGGATGGCGCGACCGGCCCCGCTTTCGGCGACGACGACCTCGACCGGGTTCGCGGTCGCGCAGTAGATCCGGCAGACCTCGGGGACGGCCTTGATCGGGTTGAGGACGTTGACCGGGAAGCCGTTTTCGAGGAAGACGAAGAACGAGTGCCCGGCGCCCACGGCGAGCGCGTTTCGCGTCGCGAGGTCGGCGAGCCCCTCGTCGTTCCCGGAGCGGCGCACGAGGGCGGGGCCGGACGACTCGCAGAACGCGATGCCGAAGCGGATCTGGGAGGCGGTGCCGGCGATCGCCTCGTGGATGTCCTCCACGGTTTTGATGAAGTGCGACTGCCCGAGGATGAAGTTGGCGGCCTCGGGCTTCTCGACCGCGACGGTGAAGATGTTCATGCCAGGTACCTCCTGGTTTCCCCGCCCAGACCCCGGGCCGGCGCGCTTACGACGCTCCGGCGAGGTTCACGGCGGCGCCGGCCACGACCTTCGTGAGCAGGACCATGAGATCGGGAGAGATGAGCCCGCGCTCCACCGCCGACGGGGCGTCGAGGTCCCCGTCATCGCCGTCCGGTCGCGCGCACACGACGACGGAGGGGATGCCGCGGGCGGCGGCCAGGCCGGCCCCGGTATGAGCGTCGGAGATCTCCGACTGGCCTTTCGGCACGAGGCCGGCGCGGCGGAACGCCTGCGGGACGCTGAACGGGAACTTCGGCAGGCTGCCCCCGCCTTCGAGCGTGACGGACAGGGTTCGCGGCCAGCGGTCCGGTATCCCCACCCGGTCGAGCTCGATCCACGCGCTGACCTTCCCCCCGAGTTCGTCGAGCAGTGCCCGCGCTCCGGCCGCGTCGTGGTAGCCCCCGGCCAGGAACGCGACCACGATCGGGGCGCGGTGCGCCGCCCGGTTCATCGCCGGCGCGGCCTCCATGGCGACCGCGACCCCCGACGCGTCGTCGTTGAGGTTGAGCGCGCGCTGGTACGAGTCGGAGAGGTGAGTGCGGGCGCCGTCCCAGTGCGCGGCGACGACGACGGGCCAGCGGCGCGGGTCGCTTCCCGGCAGCTCGACCAGAACGTTGGACCACGTCTGTTCGACGCCGTCAGGGGCCCGCTCCACGAACCGCGAGGCGCGCACCGGCAGGCCCCGGCGCTGGGCCTCCTGGCGGAGGACCTCGAGGACGTCCGCCGCCGCCGGCGCCCACGCGTAGCGCGTCGAGATCACTGGCCCCTCGACGCCCGCGGCCGCCTCTCCCGAGAGCCGGTCCACCGTCAGCATCAGCCGTGTGCGGGCCGCGGCGCCGCCGTCGGGGAGCGCCTTCTTCACCAGCTCGGCAAGCGCGACGCGCCCCTGGTCGGCGGGGGCGTGCGGCACCCACCCGATCCCCCAGCGCAGGAGCAGGGTGCGCCGGTCGAAGAGGGGCGATTCGCTCGGCACCGCGACCGCGGCCACCACGACGCTCTCGCCGAGCGCGAGCGCCGGAAGGTCGACCTTGGCGACGCCGGAAGGGGCGAAGGCGATCGGCGGCAGCTCCGCGTCGGGGCCGAGCCTGCGGAGCAGGACGGCGCGCGCGACCCAGCGCACGGATGCGTCGCCCTGCAGCGTCAACGGGAAAGGCCGTTCGCCGTTGCCGTCCACGACGATGAACGCCATTCCGCCGGCGCCGATGTCGATCGCCCCGGAAGTCGGGCGGGAGGCCGTCGCCCTCGCCGCGGGAAGGGGCCGCGGCGGCACGACGCCCGAGAACGCCCAGCGCCCGTCCGCGAGGGTCGGGTCGTCGAGCCAGCACGCCATTGCGAAGTCCGCCAGGAGATCGCCTTCCGTCCGGTGGTCGCCGCGGTCGGCCAGCAGGCGAGCGACCCCCGCCAGGCCGTGCTCCGGGCGCGACACGAGGTCGCGCAGGCTCTGCTCCCCGAGCTTCTCGCGCAGGTACTGGATGAAGAGGAGCGCCCAGCCGCGCGAGGTCCAGTGGTCGGTGGGCGCGTGGGCGCGCCCCTCGGGATCGATGTCTCCCCACAACAGCCGCGCGGAGGCCAGGCCGCAGAGGTAGGGCGTGTAGTTGGCGAGCAGGCGACTCCACGAGGTCTCGCCGGGGTCGCGGCCGTAGTGCAAGAGCTGGTGGAACGTCTCGGCGACCTCCTGGACGTTCAGGTCGGCGCGGTTGCCTTGCCGATCGAAGGTGTGGAAGAGGACCTCGCCCTCGTTCGAGTGGAACCCGTAGCGCAGCGCTTCGGCCTCCGCCATCTCGTCGAACCCGAGGAAGAGGCCGCCGCTCGGCGCCGCGCGGGTCACCAGGATGATGACCTTGCCGTTGTGGTCCCGGTCCGGGCAGGGCCCGAACAACTCGACCTCGCGGGGGTAGATCGTCGTGTCGAACTCGCTGACGACCGCATCGAGCTGACGGGCCTCGTCGTCGGGGCCGAGGCTCGAGAACCGGTAGCCCTCCTCCTGGTACACGGCCACCGTGCTGCCCTCGCGCACGAGGCGGGCGTGGACCTCGACCTGGTTGGGCTGCGGGCGCGGGCCGGGTTCCACCGCCCAGAACGTCCTCGCCGCCGGAAGCGTGGCCGCCGCAGCGAGGAACGGGAGTGCGAGGGTGATCATCGTGTCGAGCCTCCGGTTCGCGACTCTGCGAGTGTACCCCGGATTGCGCCCGTCGTTGGCCGAGGGTTCCGGGGAGCGCGGAAAACCGGCTACAATCGAGCTCCATGATCGTGCAGGCGCTGGCCTGGTACCTGGTGGTGGCGGCGGGTGGCGCGGTGATGACGGGCGTGCTGCGGCGTCTCGGCGTCGGCGTCGGCGCGAGTTGGGCGGTGGCGCGCGTCATCGGCTGGACGCTGCCGGCGTACGTCGCGTGGCTCGCGGGCTGGCTCGGGCTGGCGTCCTGGTGGTGGGTCGGCCTCGCGGTCCTCGCCGCCCTCGCCTGGTGGGGGCGGAAGGGATGGCGCGAGGTGAGCCCGCGGATGCTCGTGGAAGCGGAGCTCGTCGGCCTGGGCGCGTTCGTCCTGCTGGCCTTCCTCAGGCTGCCCGCGATGGCCGTGACCGGCACCGAGAAGCCGATGGACCTCGCCATCCTGGCGACGCTCCTCCGCCCGGGGACGATCCCTCCCAGCGACCCGTGGCTGGCCGGCCATGCGCTGCCGTACTACTACTGGGGATTCGTGCCGTGGCTGCTGCCGGCCAAGCTGATCGGCTTCGCGCCCGACGTCGTCTTCAACCTGCTGGTGCCGACGCTCGCGATGGTGAGCGCGCAGGGGGCGTGGGCGCTCGCCCGCGCCCTCGGCGGCAGCCGCCGCACCGGGGTCATGGCCGGCTTCCTCGTCGTCTTCGCCGGGACGTTCGACGGCTGGCGCCAGCTCGTCTCGGGCGTGGCGGTCCGGGCGCTCGACCTCTGGCCGTCCTCGCGGGCGATCAAGGGCACGATCACGGAGTTCCCGCTGTTCACGTTCCAGCTCGGAGATCTGCACCCGCACCTGCTGTGCATCCCCTTACTCCTGGCCGCGGTCTTCCTCGGCCGCGCGTTCGCCACCGCCAGGTCCTCCTGGGTGCCGGCGGCGCTCGTGACCGCGCTGGTCTACGGCGCGGCGGCCGCCGCCAACCCCTGGTGTGCGGTTCCGCTCGGCGCCGCCATCCTCCTGGTGGCGGTGGGCGGCGAGTCCGGGCTCGTGCGGCCGGCGGGCGGAGGGCTCAAGCTCTGGGCCGGCGTCGCCGGGGTGGGGGCGCTCGGCTGGGCGCTCTTCCTCCCGTTCTGGCTCAACTTCCACCCCCCCGCTCAGGGTTTCGGCCTGGTCACGACGCCGACGCGCACCAGCGAGATGCTGCTCCTGCTCGGCGGCGCCCTGATCCCGATCATGGTGGTCGGCTGGGAGCTCTCGTGGCGCGAGGGCGGCGCCGAGGCGGCGCGGCGGCAGTTCGCGCGCGCGCTGTGGCTCGCGGGGATGGTCCTGGCGGTGGTCGTGACGCAGCGGCCCCTCCTGGCGATCGTGGCC
>SCRJ01000061.1 GCA_004298115.1 Acidobacteriota bacterium | reverse complement strand
TACAAACTGAAGAACCACGTGCAGTTCACGTTCGGCGTCAACAACATCGCCGACAAGGAGCCCCCGCTGGGGGCGAACAGCAGCGCCAACGACTACGGCCCCGGCTTCTACAACACGTACGACGCCTACGGCCGCTTCATCCACTCCAGCATCCAGTTCTCGTTCTAGTCGCTGGGCGGAAGGTTACGAAGGGGCGGCCCCTGCGGGGGCCGCCTTCTACTTGGCCCCGGAAGTGACGGCCTGGGGCGTAGCGACCGGACGGGCCCCTGCGGCGACGCTCGTCGGCCGGTCCGCGCCCGCCACGACGCCTGGGACCCTCCGGCATCCGCGCGCCGGTCGGCCGGTCCCGCCGTTGAGCCTTCCTCGCACCTTGGGCGACCACCGGACGGACGGCGCGGGATTGGGCTCGGGCGATCGGGATCCCGGCCGATCCCCCGCGTCACGCTCCTACCTGCGGTTGCCGGCTACGAGCGAGGCGAAACACGGCCGGCCGCGGAGCGGCGCCCATCGCGGGTCGATCTTGAGCAGAGGCACCGAGAGACCGCCCGGCGCCGAGAGGAGGGTCCCCAGCTCGCGGCAGGCGCCGTCGAACTCCCCGGCCGCTGTCTGTACCTCGGCGAGCGCGAGGATCGGCCCGGTGCCGTTGACCGCGTCCTTCGCCAGCGGCATGAGCTTCACGGCCTTCCGTCCGGCGCGAACCGCTTCGGCCCCGCGTCCGGTGCCGGCGAGGGCGAGGCCGTACGCGCTTTGCAGTGCGAAGTCGTCGGGGTCGCCCCGCAGCAACCCCTCGATCTCCACCCGGGCCGCCTCGTACGCCCGCACCGCGTCGGCGGGGCGCCCGACCAGCGCGTACGCCCGGCCGAGCATCAGCTCCCGAGAATCCCACATCCGACCGGTGGTCACGGCGCTCGTGGTGATGACGCCGATGTCGCTCGTCTCGACGCGATCGAGCGCGGCCTGGAACTTCCCTTCGAAGAGCTCCTGCCAGAACCACCAGTACGTCAACCAGGGGTCCGAGGGGCGGGGAATGGCCTCCAACGTCAACCTCGCCTGGGCGGTGTCCCCGCGCGCGAGCCAGTACGTCTGGGCGAGGAACTCGTACGCCGACGCCTGGTCCGGCTCGAGGCCGATCGCCCGTTTGAAATCCCGTTCGGCCTGGTCGTACCTCCTCACGCAGAGCGAGGTCAGTCCCCCTTCCCTGGCCGAGTTGGAAAGCACCGGATCCAGCGTCTCCGCCCTGGCGAAGCTCGCCAGCGCCTCGTCCCACCGCCCGAGGCGACGGAGCACGTACCCCTCGGCCGCCCAGAGCCATGTCGACTCGCCCTGGGTTCTCCTGGCGAAGGCAAACTCGTCCAGCGCCCGCCGGAACTCGCCCCGACACCAGTAGAGGTAGAAACCCATGCTCGCGTGGCCCACGGCGGATCCGGGATCGAGCTCGATCGCCCGGTCCGCGGCCATCTTGGCCGCGGCGCGGAATCCGTCGCTCCGGTCGTACCCGAAGTGGAACATGCCGGACCGGAGGATGGAGAGGGCCGACCACGCCGGCGCGAAGCCGGGGTCGAGTTCGACGGCTCTCTCGTACATCTGCAGGCCCAAGCGGAGATCCTCCTCGGGTCTGTAGAGGTTGTTGGCATGGTACAGCCCGCGCAGGTAGGCCTGGTGCGCCGCGGCGTTCGCCGTCGGCGGCGTTCGCAGGCTCTCCCGGGCGCGGCCGGTGAGTTTGACCCCGAGCTCGGCGATGACGTTCGTCGCCACATCCGACTGGACCCGAAGGACCTCCCCGGCCGCCTCGTCGTACGCCGACGCCCAAACCTGCGCCCCGTCGCCGACGCGGACCAGGCTCGGCGTGATTCGTACGCGCCCGCCGTGCGCGCCGGACCGGTCCCAACGAACCGTTCCGGCGAGGACGTACTCCGCGGCGAGCGCCTCCCCGATCTCCTTGTAGCTGAGACCGGAACGGGCGAGCCGTTCCGCGCTGGACCGGGCGATCACGGCCACCCCGTTCACCGTCGCCAGCCGCGTCGCGATCTCCTCGGCAAGAGCGGTCGCGAGGAAGACGTCGGCGGGGTCCCCGAGGTTGTCGAACGGCAGCACCGCGACGCGCTTGGAGGTCGGCGGCGCGGCGTTCGCCGGGCGGTTGCTGGATCGTCCGAACGCACACAGGGAGCAGAGCAGGAGCGCCGTCATCCAGGTCCCACCGACGGCGGAGGAGCGGCCGCGCCAGCGCGACGCGGGCCTCGGGGCAGGATCGGGAGCCGCCGCGCGGGCGGGCCGGGAGACCTCGGCGATCAGCCGGTACCCCCGCTTGGAGATGGTCTCGACGTACGCGGGTCGCTGCGGGTCGTCGCCCAGCGCCTCCCTCAGCTCGAAGACCGCCCTGGTGAGGGCCGTATCGGCGAGGAACTCCTTCGCCCAGACGGCGCCGGTCAACTCGCTCTTCGACACGACCTTTCCCGCGCGATCGGCGAGGAACACCAGGACGTCCATGACCTTGGGGCGAAGGTGGACGACCTGGGCGCCGCGCGACAGCTGGTTGAGGCCGGGCCTCACGATCCAGTCGCCCACCCCGAAACCCGCCTCCCCGGCATCGGCGAGCCGGTCGCTCCGCAGCTCCGTCATGGCCGCTCACCCCCGGGCAGGCCAGTGCCGCGGACTGGGACGCCCGAACACCTCATGACGCGCCGCTCTCTCTTGTCTCGCCCTTCGCGTCCCGGGGCTTCGCGAGCAACGCCGCGAAACACGGTTGCGACCGCAGCGGCGCCCACGTCGGGTCCATCCTCAGTCTCGCCGCGGAGATCGCCGCCGGCTTTGCGAGCGTCGATTCGAGCACAGCGCAGGCCGATTCCGGTTCCCCGACCATCGTGTAGACCTCGGCCAAGGCCAGAGCCATCCCCGGGCCGGCCACCGAATCGTGTCGGAGCGCAACGAGCTCGACGGCCCGCCGCCCCTCGCGGACCGCATCGTCGTTGCGTCCGAGTCCGGCCAGGCAGAGACCGAGCGTCGAATGCAGGCTGGGATCGTCCGCACGCTGGCCGAGGAGGCGTTCCATCTCCGCACGGACCTGCTCGAACTCCCGTCTCGCATCGTCCGTGCGGCCGAGCATCCGGTACACCCTGGCCAGGAGGAGCCCTCGCGACTCCCAGTTCTCGGAGCTGTCGATGACGTCGAACGAGCCGGCCTGCAGGCGGTCGAGTGCGGCCCCGAGATCGCCCCTGTAGACCTCCTGCCAGAAGCGCCACCGCACCTGCCTCGGCTCGAGCGATTTCGGCATGGCCCGCAGGACCGGCTCCGCCGCGCCCGTGTCCGCCCGCCAGGTCCAGTAGGTCTCGGCCAGGAAGCCGTACAGGTCCGCCTCGTCCGGCGCGAGCGCGATCGCCTGCTCGAGGTGGCGCTCGGCATCGGCGTATCGGCCCATGTACAACGACGTGGTGCCCAGCTCGCGCAGCACCGTCCAACCGCGCGGGTCAAGCCGCGCCGCGGCCTCGAAGGTCTTGAGCGCTTCCTCCCACCGGCCCTGGCGGCGGAAGAGGTAGCCTTCGGCGGAGAGCAACCCGGCCGTGTCGCCCCCCGCCTTGCGCGCCAGGGCGAACTCGGCGAGCGCACGCGGGTAGTCGCGGTTGAACCAGTAGTGATAGAGGGCGGCGTCGAAGTGAATGCTCGCCGACGCGGCGTCGAGGCTCAACGCGCGGTCGAGCGCCCGCCTGGCCTCGGTGCGCGAGACATCGGTCCGATCGAAGCCGACGTGGTGCAGCATCGCCCGGACGCGGGCGGTCTCGGCCCAGGCGACCGCGAACCCCGGGTCCAGGGCGACCGCACGCTCGAACATCCGCAACCCGAGCCGGAGATCCTGTTCCGACCGGTAGATGTTGGCCGCCTGGTATCTCCCGCGCAGGAACGCCTGGTAGGCCTCGAGGTTCGCGGTGGGCCTCCGGTCGACCGCTGAGCGTGCGGGCCCCTGCAGGGCGATCCCGACCTCCGCGATGACGCTCCTGGCGATCTCCGATTGGACGCTGAAGATGTCCTCGAGGACCCGGTCGTACACGCTGGCCCAGACCTGCGTGTCGTCGGCGACGCGAACCAACCTCGGCGTGATGCGCACGCGGTTTCGGCCGGCGGCACCCCGTTCCCAACGGACCGCGCCGCCGAGCACGAAGTCGACGCCCAGCTCCCTGCCGATCTCCCGCTGGCCCAACTTCGAGCCGGCGTAGTTCTCAGCGCTGCCGCGCGAGATCACGGAGATCTCCTGGACCGAGACCAGACGGTTCGTGATCTCGTCGGTGACGCCGGCCGCGAAGTACGCATCGTCGGGGGCGCCCAGGTTCTCGAACGGGAGCACTACGATCTTCTTCGGGTTGACCGGCGCCGTCGCCGAGCGGAACGGCCCGATTCGCCCCATCGCCAGAACGCCGGCGGCCACCGCTACGACTACCCCAACGGCGGCGGCGGCGGCCCGGGCCCGCGAGCGGGCGCGCGGCTCGGGGGCCCCGGGCACCGCCACCAGTGGCGCCGCTTCGAGGGGCTGCACCGACGCGACCAGCCGGTACCCGCGTTTTGGGATCGTCTCGACGTAGACGGGGTGCTGCGGGTCGTCGCCGAGGGCCTCGCGCAGTTCGAAGACGGCACGAGAGAGAGCCGTGTCGCCGAGGAACTTCTTGGCCCAGACGGCGTCCAGGATCTCGTCCTTCGACACGACATCTCCGGGCCGGGACGCGAGGTGAGCCAGGACATCCATCACCTTCGGCCGCAGGCGGACCACGAACTCCCCGCGGACGAGCTGGTTGAGGCTCGGGTACGCCGCCCACTCGCCAACACGGAAGCTGCCGTGCCCGCAGAGCGCCGGTAAGGAGGCCATGACTGCTGCCTTATACGCGCCAAGGCGCCGGAAGGTTCAAAGAGCAGCTCACGCCCGGCGACCGCGTCTCGCGGACGCGGACGTCCCGGCCCCGGGGAAGCGACCCGCCCGGCGGGAGGGCTAGAGGTGGCAGCTCGTCTTCACCATCGCCGTGATCTCGGCGGCGCTCATCTCGCCGGGGTGGGTGGGCCGCTCCTTGAGGCCGGCGAAGTGCAGGGCCTCGTGGATCAGGATCGTCGCCCCGGCGGAGGTCCCGAGGCGCAGGAAGGTCGGACACAGGACCGTCTGCGGGCACCCGACGCACGTGAACGCCGGGACAGGTCGCAGGCACGCGCCGACTTCGCCGCCGCCGCGGTAGACCGTGTGCGCGAGGCTTTCCTCCCCCACCGCGCCCAGGCGGCGGAACAGGGCGCCGCAGGTCGGCCGCGTCCGCACCGCACCGAGCGCGAGTTGGTACGCGTCCACCAGGCGAAACCGGAGGGCCGGAGATACCGAGTCGTCGATGTGCGGCGACCACGCCGGCCGGCGCAGCGGGGCGAGCAGGGGGTTGACCGCCGCCTCGGCCCCGGCGCCCCCGGCGAAGTCGCTCGCGGGGATCGTCTTCGCCTGGCGCGCATCGATCGGCCCGGTTTGAGCCGCGGCCGACGCAACGAGCAGCGACAGCGCCGCCGCCAGTAATAATGATCGTAGAGAAGCTGACCAAGCGCAGGTCAGCGCTGTCCCACGAAGGCGCGCCCGGGACGGCATCCGGCCGCGCAGCTCCGCAACGCCGCACTGCGCGCGGGCGCCGGAGGTCGGCGGCGCCGGTTGCAGGTGAGCGTTCCGGTGGATCCGTTCGGCAGAGGTCGCGGCCGCATTCCTCATCACCTGTAGCTTCGCGACCGGCGCCGCGGAAGTTGTTCTTTCCTGGTGCCTACCGCATTGAGAAACCGTTGGCTCGAACTCAGGGCCCGGACGCGCGGGGGATCGGACAGGCGGGCTTGCGCCGACGGGCGGCGAGTCCCTTCAACGGAAACTCAACGGGCCTTCAACGAGAAATGACCTCTGCCGGAAGGACAGCGGCGCGTCGGGGGTCGATCGTGGGCTTGTCGGGTTGGATAGTCCAGCTCGAGCACGTTACCTCCTTTCCCTAGATCCACCCCGAAGGGCAGCGGGGTGGATCATTTTTTTGCGCGGTCAGCTCGGGCGTTCCCGGTCGACGCCGTCGGAGAGACCGAGGTTCGGAGGTTCGGGGTCAGGAAGGGCGTGGTCGTGGTCCGTGGTCCGGGCCGGCGGCGCCGGGCCGTCGCCGGAGGCTCTGTGAGCACGCGAGCCGCCGCAGGCGGGACCGGCCCACCCGCCATCACTGTTGTCCGCCGTGGGCACCGCCCAGCGGCGGCGCCTCGGGGTCAGCGGACTGTGAGGTCGGCGGTGGCGAGCAGCCGCGGCGGTCGCCGCAGCTTCGTCCCCTGTTCGAACGCGTGCGCCAGGCGGATCAGCGTCCCTTCGGACCAGGCCCGGCCGAGAAACGAGAGGCCGACCGGAAGCCCGAAGGCGTACCCGGCCGGGACCGTGACGCTCGGGTACCCGGACACGGCGGCCGGCGTCGAACTGGCGCCGAGGAAGTGGTCGCCGTTGACCAGGTCGATCGTCCACGCAGGACCGCCGGTGGGCGCCACGATCGCGTCGAGGCGGTGGGCCGTCATGACCGCGTCCAGCCCCTTGGCCCGGGACAGCTCCCGGCACCTCTTGAGCGCCTTGACGTATCCCTTCTCGGTGAGCGGCCCCTTCTTTTCGGCCTTCTCCATCGTCTCTTGGCCGAAGTACGGCATCTCGCGGTCGCGGTGCTGCTCGTTGAACGCGATGACGTCCGCCAGCGTCCGTACCGGAGCGCCCGGCGCCCACTCGGCGAGGTACGCGTTGAGGTCGGCCTTGAACTCGTACAGCAGCACCTCGAACTCGGCATCGTCGAACTCGCCGGCGTGCGGGATGTCGGCCGGGTCCACGATGACCGCCCCGAGTCGCTTCATCGCCGCCAGCGCGGCCTCGACGAGGGCGTCGGCCTCGGGGCTGTAGCCGAAGAACTTGGCGCGGGCGACACCGATGCGGGCGCCCTTGAGCCCGTCCGGATCGAGGAACGCCGTGTAGTCGGCCGCCGCCTTGCCGCGGCCTGCGGCGGTGGCGGCGTCGCGCGGATCGACGCCGGCGAGCGCGGAGAGAAGGGTCGCCGCGTCGGCGACCGAGCGCGCCATCGGCCCCGCGGTGTCCTGCGTGTGCGAGATCGGCACGATCCCCGCGCGGCTCACGAGGCCGACGGTCGGCTTGATCCCGACCAGGGAGTTGATCGCCGACGGGCACACGATCGAGCCGTCGGTCTCGGTGCCGACCCCGACCGCCGCCAGGTTGGCGGCGACGGCCGCCCCCGTGCCGGAACTCGAGCCGCACGGCGAGCGGTCGAGCGCGTACGGGTTGCGGCACTGGCCGCCGCGGCCGCTCCAGCCGCTCGACGACCGCGACGACCGGAAATTCGCCCACTCCGAGAGGTTCGTCTTGCCGAGGATGACGGCTCCCGCGGCGCGCAGGCGCTCGGCCACGGCCGAGTCCCGGGGCGCCTTGGCGCCGACGAGAGCCAGCGAGCCGGCGGTGGTCGCCATGCGGTCCGCAGTCGCGACGTTGTCCTTGATGACCACCGGGACGCCGTGCAGCGGCCCGCGCGGCCCCTTCGCCTTGCGCTCGGCGTCGAGGGCGACCGCGATCGCGACGGCGTCCGGATTGACCTCGATGACGGAGCGCAGGCTCGGGTCGATCGCCTCGACCCGCCCGAGGTACGCCTCGGCCAGCGACCTGGCGGTGTGCGTGCCCGCGTCCATCTCCGCCTGCAGCTGGGCGATCGTCGCTTCCTCGAGCTCGAACGGCGCGGCCGCCATGGGCGCCGGACCGGCGGGCTCGCGAACCGCCGCCGGCACGACGCGGCCCGCGGCGACGGCCAGGCCACCGGCCACTCCGGCGTGCAGCAGCTCTCGCCGGCTCATCCCGTTTCCGCGCCCCGTCCCCCGCTTCGTGGACTGCGCCATCGCGACACCTCCTCGACGGCTCAGTGTACCTCCGGGGATCCGGGCACGGTGCGCCGCGCCCCTGCCGAACGGCTGCGGAGATGGTAGACTCCGACCGCGACACCGCTGCGCGAACGTCTCATGACAGCTGCGACACCGAAGCCATCGCCGAACACCGAGCCCTCTCCCGCGGCCGGGGGAACGCCTCCCCGCAGCGTCGAGCCCCTCCCCGGCAACGACGCCCGCAGGCGGGCGCGCGCCGCCGATCTCCGCGCGTTTCACGACGAGCTGCGCCGCAACAACCTGCGGATGGTGTTCTGGGCGGCGACGGCGTTCATCCCCGCCTACCTCACATGGACGGTGTTCGACTTCGTGCTCGCGCCGGCGCACTGGACGTACTTCCTGGCCCTCCGCCTGGCTGCGGTCGTCCTCAACGTCGCGGTCGCGATCACCGCGCACCGGCCGGCTTTCCGCCGCTACGCGTGGGAGGCGCTGTGGGCGCTCGCCTTCTTCTTCGGCGCGTTCATCGCGCCGATGCTGCCGCTTGCGGGGGACCACTTCGCCGCATACGTGATGGGCTTCTCGGTCGTGATCCTCGGGGTCGGGCTGCTCCCCGCCTGGCCGCCGAGCTGGTCGCTCACGAACATCGCGGCGAACCTCGCGGCCGCGGCCGGCGCCTTCGCGGTCTGGCCGACCTCGGTCCCCTTGCGCGAGATCCTCGGCAGCGCGTTCTTCGTCCTCACCGCGGCGGGGATCTCGCTGGCGGCAGCGTATTTCAAGTACAACCTCGCGCGCAGCGACTACTTCAACCGCGCGGAACTCGCCGAGGTCGCGCGCCTGGAGGCCGAGGCCCGGCGCGGGCTCGACGCCGCGCGGGCGGACCTGCAGCGGGCTCTTGATCAGCTCAAGGATCTCGACCGGCTCAAGAGCAAGTTCTTCGCCAACGTCTCGCACGAGCTGCGGACGCCGCTCACGCTGATCCTCGCGCCGGTCGAGGAACTCGCGGCCACCACCACCGACCCCGAACGGATGCAGTACCTGCGGGTGATCCGGCGCAACGCGTACCGGCTGCTCCGGCTGATCGACGACCTCCTCGACCTCTCCCGCCTCGACGCGGGGGGCCTGCGCCTCAACCTCGCCGATGTCGACATCCGCGCGCTGGCGGCGACGGTGCACGAGAACAGCATGCCCGCCGCGCTCGCCAGGTCGATCACCTTCACGCTCGCCGCCGAGCCTTCGCCCAGGAGGATCTTCGCCGACGCGCACCGTCTCGAAATCGTCCTCACGAACCTGGTCGGCAACGCCCTCAAGTTCACGCCGCACGGGGGCGCGATCGAGATCCGGGTCGAGGACCTCGCCGACGGCGTCCAGGTGGTGGTGCGCGACACCGGCCCGGGGATCCCGCCGGACGCCCTGCCCAGAGTGTTCGAGCGGTTCTTCCAGGTTTCGGGCACGGAGCAGCGCCGTCACGGCGGCGTCGGGATCGGCCTCGCACTCGCCAAGGAGTTGGTGGAGCTGCACGGCGGCACGATCGAGGCGACGAGCACGCTGGGCGCCGGCACGACGTTCACCGTATTCCTGCCGTTCGGCAAAGACCACATCCGCCCCGAGACGATCGAGCGCCGCGAGAGCGCGGTCCAGCTGCCGCACGGCCGGCGCCGGGCCGAGGACCCGAGCGGCGT
The DNA here is from genome assembly GCA_004298115.1 of Acidobacteriota bacterium. Lineage (GTDB taxonomy): Bacteria > Acidobacteriota > Thermoanaerobaculia > Thermoanaerobaculales > Thermoanaerobaculaceae > RBG-13-68-16. The sequence goes on along the minus strand of SCRJ01000061.1, from coordinate 12,388 downwards.
CACGCCCGCGCTGGGGAACGGTCCGACCGATACACCCGCCGCGGCCGGGCCGGAGCTGTCGGCCGGCGCGAGGCGGGCTCGGATCGTCCTGGCCGAGGACAACGTCGAGCTGCAGCAGTTCATCCGCGGATTGTTGCAGGCCGAGTTCGACCTCTACACGGCCGACGATGGCGACGAAGCATGGGTGGTGATCAACCGCGAGCGCCCGGACCTCGTCATCTCGGACGTCATGATGCCGGGGCGCAGCGGCACGCGGCTGTGCAACGACATCAAGACCGATCCGGCGCTGGCGGCGACCCCCGTCATCCTGCTCACGGCCCGGGTCGGGTCCGAGGCGACGCTGGAAGGGTACGCCCACGGGGCGGACGACTTCGTCGCCAAACCGTTCCACCCCCGCGTCCTGCTGGCGCGCGTACGCGCCCAGCTCAAATTGCGGGCGCTCGGACTGCAGCTCGCCGAACGCGAGAAGCTGGCCGTGGTCGGCACGCTCGCGGCCGGCATCCTCCACGAGGTACGTAACCCGGTCAACTCGATCCTGAACGCCGCGCGCGTGCTGGCCGGAGGCATCGCGGCGCCCGATCTCGCGGCCAAGCTGCTGGCGGTCATCGCCGACGGGGCGCAGCGCATCCAGGGGATCACCTCGGCGCTCGAGTCGCACGCCCGTCCCGCCGAGAGCGGAAGCACCGCGCTCTGCGACGTGCACGAGGGTCTCGACGCCACCCTCCTGCTCCTCGAGCACCGCATGGCCGGCGTGCCGGTGCACCGCGACTTCGCGGCGACGGCCCGCGCCGCGGCCCCTCCCGGGCCGCTCAACCAGGTCTTCCTCAATATCATCGACAATGCGCTGCGCTCCGGCGCGAAGAATGTCTATGTCACGACCGCCTCGGACGCGCGGACGGTCACGGTTCGGATCGGCGATGACGGGCCCGGCGTTCCGGTCGAGGTCGTGCAACGCATCTTCGACCCGTTCTTTACGACCCGGAAGGTCGGCAACGGGACGGGCCTCGGACTCTACTTGTCGCGCAAGATCGTCGAAGATTGCGGCGGCAGGATCCGGTATCAGGGCCGCCGGGGGGGCGGCGCCGAGTTCGTCGTGGAGATACCGGCCGCCAATGCGCCGCCGGCGCCGGCCGCGCCGGTGGCGAGCGGCGTCGGGTGAACGAGACGCCGGCGCGGCGAGCCGGCGCGCCATGCAACCGTTTGGCCCCACGCCACGGACATCGACCATGAAAGAGGTGAGAACGGAATGGCAAAATCGTACGAAGAGCTGATGGGCGCCCTGGGCCGCGCGGTGTTCTTCCGTCCGGAGCGGCAGCGCGTCCGCGACCTCCTGTCGCGCGAAGCTCACCCCCAGCTCCTGGTCGACGGCGACGAGCACCCGCTGTTCGACGTATCGCTCAACGGCGTCTCGTTCCTCTCTCAGGACAGCGCCGAGAGCTGGGCCGCCGGCAGGGAGCTCGAGGTCACCCTGTTCCTGCACGGCCGGGAGGCGTTTCGCGGCCGGGGCCGCGTGGCTCGTGTCGAACCGGGCCCGCGCAAGGGCGTGCGCATCGGCGTCGCCCTCGTCGGTGGGTTCCTCGACCTGCCCGAGATCCTGCACCAGGACGAGGAAGGCCAGCTCGAGACCGACCTCCGGGCCGGACCCGAGTTCTGGCGCGAACGGATCCCGCAGCCGCTGCAGGAATCCGTCGGCCGGGCCGTTCACTTTCTCCACTTCTACCGGCAGGTCCTCGACCGCAACGAGGCCCGCTACCGCGCGCGCGGCGCGAGGGCCGGCGACCCCATCGCCAGCCTCGCCGACCGGGCGCTCGCCGAGCTCCGGGAGCCGTGGGCCGAGATCCAGCGCAGCGCATCGCGCGCCGCGGTGGAGTGTCTCGGCGACCGCCAGGTCCTGCTCGCGTCCAAGCGCCTGACCGAAACGCTGGTGACGCCGGTACTTTCGGTCTGCCCGCTGGTCGAGCGCGCCTACACGAAACCGCTCGGTTACGCGGGCGACTACAAGGTGATGCAGTACTACTACAACAACGCGCTCGAGGGCGACTCCGTGTTCGCGCGGGTCTTCCACAAGCTCGGCGTCGAGCACCCGCTTTCGGCCGGGGTGCGGACGCGGAAGGACTACGTGGTGCGGCTCATGGAGGACGAGCACTTGCGCTACTTGGATCGCGCCGAGGCCTCCCCCGCGTTTCGCGTCGCGAGCCTGGGCTGCGGCCCGGCCCGCGAGGTGTCCGACTTCATCGCGCGGCGCCGGGGATGGCCCGGCCACGTCGCCTGGACGCTGATCGACCAGGAGGACGAAGCGCTCTCCATCGCCTACAACGACAGCCACCGCCAACTCCAGGCGACGGGGGCCGACGGTTCGTTGCAGTGTCTCCACCTGTCGTTCGTCCAGATCATGCGCGACCCGTCGCTGCTGCCGATCGAGAGCGGCCAGCACTTCATCTTCGCCACCGGCCTCTTCGACTACCTCGGCGAAGCGGTCGCGCAGGTGCTGGTCCGCACGCTGTTCGACCAGCTGGCCCCAGGCGGCCTGGTCGTGTTGGGCAACGCGCTCGGGCCGAACGACCACTTCTGGTCGCCGGAGTTCATCCTCGACTGGACGATGCTGTACCGAACGCGGGATGAGATGCTGCGGCTGGCGAAGCGGCTCCCCGAGAGCGCCGAGGTGAGCGTCGAGATCGAGCCGGGCAACGCCTACTATTTCCTGATGGTCAGAAAACACTGAGGGGCGCGACCTCGCCGCGGGCGCCGCCCCCGGGGGCTTGCGTTCCGGGGGAAGGCGGGCGAGACTTCCTCCGGCGCAACCGGATTGCGATTCGCGCAGGGGCCGCGGGCTCTGGCGGGCGAGGGCGGGCGGTGAGGGAGACCACGATGGACGGCACCATCCTCTACGTTGACGACGACGAGTCGAACCTCACGGTCCTCGAGGCCGCCTGCGCCCCGGAGTTCACGGTCTTGACCGCATCCAGCGCCGAGGCGGCGATGGAGATCCTGCGGCGCCAGGAGGTCGCGGTCCTGCTCGTCGACCAACGCATGCCCGGCATGAGCGGCGTCGAGTTCTTCGAGGCCACCCGCGAGGACTTCCCCGACACGGTCAGGCTTCTGATCACGGCGTACTCCGACCTGACCGACGCGGTCAACGCCATCAACCGCGGCCAGGTCCGCGGCTACATCCGCAAACCGTGGGAGCCCGAAGAACTCAAGGCGACGTTGCGCGGCGCGATCGAGATCCACGAAACGCGCCACAAGGTCCACGAGCTCGAGCAGCGCCTCCTCGACGTGGAACGCGTGTACGCGCTGGGGGTCGCCGCCGCCGGCGTGGCGCACGAGCTGCGCACCCCCCTGCAGACGCTGACGACGTCGCTCGAGCTGGCGGGCCTGCGGATCGCGAACCTGGTTGCGGCGCTCGAGCGCGAGACCCCCCAGAAAGAGGAACAGGTGGCGGCCGGTCGGAGCGCGGCCGACCGGATCGGGGCGGCGAGGCACGCCGTCGCTCAGATGGCGGAGATCACCTCCGGGATCGAGCTGAGCAACCGGCGGCGCGAGGATGAAACGTCCTCCGACCTCAAGGACGTCCTCAAGCTCTCCCTGCGCGCCGTCCGTGCCGAGGTGGCGAAGCGGGCGCAGATCCAGGTCGAGATCGAGCCGGGACCGCCGGTGGAGGGGTCGCCGAACAAGCTCGGCCAGGTCGTGATGAACCTCCTGATCAACGCGCTGCAGGCCCTGCCCGACCGCCCGCGCGGCGAGAACCTGGTGATGGTGCGGTTGCGGCGCTCCGGCGGCTGCATGCGCATCGAGATCGAGGACAACGGGACCGGAATTCAGAAGGACGTCATCGACCGCATCTTCGACCCGTTCTTCACCACCAAGCGACGCGGCGGCACCGGGCTCGGACTCGCCATTTCGAAGCAGATCGTCGAGGAACTGCACGGCCGCATCGGGGTCGAGAGCGAGCCGGGCCGCTGGACCCGCTTCACGGTCGAACTCCCGTTCGCGGGATCGGCGCCGGCGAGCCCGCGTTCGAGCTGAGCCGCGCCCCGTCCCTGCGAGCCTTACGCCGAGGCGCGGGTCAGATAGGAGTTGAGGCTGGCCTGGGTATTGTCGTCGAACCCGGCAAACGTCACCCCCACGCCGGGGAACGGCTCGCGCCGCACCGAGGTCCGGCGCACCACGCGGGCGTGCCCTCGAATCGGAAGGCGCACGCCGGGCAACAGCATCTCGAACACGAGCACCGTGCCCGGCCGGTACCCCTCACGGAGTTCGAGCAACATGCCGGAGGTGGAGATATTGACGGTCCGGCACGCGATCGACGGCGCCGGATCGTCGGCAACCGGCTTGACGCGGACCGACAGCTCGGCCGGCACGCGCGGCGCGGCCTTGAACAGGTCCTCGAGGATGCTCGGCAGGCGAAGCTCGGCCTCGGCCCAGGTGATCACGCGGTTCGCACCGCGGCCCAGGTAGGTCTCGGCCTCGGCCCGGTGCCGCGTCTCGGTCACCAGCACGATCGCGGCGCGGCGGCAGGGACACGCGGGCCGGCGCAGCGTGGCCAGGAAGCCGGCCATCGGCGCGTCGCCCAGGGGGTAGGCGACGAGCAGCCCGTCGTACCTCCCCTTCGCGGCAAGTTCGAGCGCCTCGGTCCAATCGTCGGCGCCGGCGAGGACCGCGGCCTCGAGCGGCGCGAGCGAGCCGCGCACCCTCTCCCGTGCCTCTGGGTCGAGCCCCACCGGCAGCACGGTGTACCATGTCACGGCGCCCGCTTCGACCATCGGCCCTCTTCCTCGTCTTAGAATGCCCCGTTCCGTGGCCGCAGAGTGTGATCCGCCTCACACCGGTTGCGCGGTCGCGCCGAATCGGAAAAGATGGGGCGGCCGGGAGGGCACGTGCAGCCGAGCGGAAGGTACCGTGGTGCGACGGGGTTCGGTGGCGGGGGCTGGGCGCCAGGGAAACCGTCTCCCGACATCATCGCGCTGCTGGCCGTGGTGTTCGCCACCTGGGCCTTGCAGTTCTTTGCCGCCACCGCTCCCCTCGCGGCGTGGCTCCGCCTGACGCCGGCCGTCTGGCGGTCCGGGTACCTCTGGGAGTTGGTTACCTACCCGTTCGTCGGCTTCGGACCGCCGAGCCCATGGATCCTGCTCGAGCTCTTGGTCGTCCTCTGGTTCGGCCAGGACGTCCGGACGCGCCTGGGGCGCCGCGCGTTCTGGACGCTCGTCGCGGCGGCCGCGCTCGCGGCGGCCGTGGTCGCGGTCGGGGTGCAACTCGGCCTCGACGCGGTTGGAGGGGCGGGAACGCCGTTCCCCTTCCAGATCATGCAGGGCCAGCGGGTGCTGCTCGCGATCCTCGTCGCGGCGTTCGCGACGCTGTACGGCGGCGCCACGATCCTGCTCTTCTTCGTGCTGCCGATGCCCGCCCGCTGGTTCCTCTGGCTCGAGATCGCGCTCGCCTTCGTGGCGTTTCTCTCCAGCAAGGACCTCGCCGGGTTCGCCGGGATCTGCGCCGCGGTCGGGGCGACCGTGCTGATCCTTCCGGGGTCGTCCGCGCGCCTGCGCCTGCGACGGCGCTACCTGTCGTGGCGCGCGCGCCGCATCGAGCGCCGGCTCGCGCGCCTGGCCAAACGCCGCGGGATGCGGGTGATCCGCCGCGACGACGACCGCGGCGACGGACCGGTCAACTGAACGGTCGCGGGCCCGACACACGCGCCTGTTGCGTCGCCAGACAGAACACGCCACCCTTTGGTATGATCTCTGCACGATGGTGAGCCCAGGCGACCCCGGGAGAGAAAGGCGCCGCAGCCCTCGACATCCGGTACAGGACGTCAAGGGCATGCTGCACCTGTCCGCCGAGGCCAAGATCCTGAACATGAGCCTGACCGGAATGGCGGTCGAGACCGACGCCCAGATGAAGGTCGGCCGCACCTACTCGCTGACCTTGAAGCACGGGAGCGACCGCGGCCTGCGCCTCGCCGGATCGGTGGTCTGGTGTCACCTGCGCGGCCTGCGCCGCAGCCAGGGCGGCGACACCAGGACCGTCTACGAAGCCGGGATCTGCTTCCAGGAGGCGCTCACCGACCAGGCCGCCGAGCTCGCGCGGATGCTCGAAGCGACGGCCGTCATCGCGGTGGAGAAGCGCATCTCCGGCCGCTTCAAGGTCAACGTGGCGGAGCCGGTCAGCGTCCGCTCCGACTACGACTTCGTGGTCAAGACCATCAGCACGGTCGGCCTTCTGATCGAGACTGAGGCCTCGCCGCCGATCGGCACCGTCATCGAGGTCGAGATGCACATGAACGGCCACACCTTCCGCGGACAGGGACGGGTGGCCCACACGCACGAGCTCAGCAGCGCCGACGGCGGCCACAAGAGCCAGCTCGGCGTCGAGTTCGTCGAGACCTCCGCCGCCGAGCGCGCCGCGATCGAAGAGTTCATCGGCCGCCACCTCCGCGACGACCAGGCCGGTTGACGTACCTGCGACTCCGTCTTAACCTTGCCTTCACTGGAGGACAGCCATGAGCAACTCCCGCCTTCTCGCCATCGCGGCCCCGCTCGCCGCCGCAGCCCTGGCCGCGGCCGCCCCGGCGCGCGCGCAGCTCGATCTGCCGCGCGTCAGCCCCCAGGCTACGATCTCGCAGACCGTCGGCCTGACCAACGTGACGATCACCTACTGTCGCCCCGGCGTGAAGGGGCGGGCCATCTGGGGCGGACTCGTCCCCTACGACCAGGTCTGGCGCACGGGCGCCAACGAGGCCACCACGATCACCTTCGCCGACGACGTCACGATCGACGGCACGAAGCTGCCGGCCGGCACCTACGGCCTGTTCACGATCCCCGGCAAGGACGAGTGGACCATCATCTTCAACAAGGGCGCGAAACAGTGGGGCGCGTACCAGTACAAGCAGGCCGAGGACGTTCTCCGCATCAAGGTCAAGCCGCGCGAGGCCCCGTTCCGCGAGCTGCTCACCTTCTGCTTCCCCGCCGTCGCCACCGATTCGGCGACCGTGGCGATCGTCTGGGACAAACTGGCCGTCCCGTTCACCTTCACGGTGGACACTGTGGACAAGGTGCTCGCCCAGGCGCGCAAGGCGATCGCCGAGGCCAAGCCCGACGACTGGCGCACCAGCTACCGCGCCGCCGCGTTCTGCCTCGACAACAACGTCAACCTCCCCGAGGCGCGGACCTGGCTCGCGAAGTCGGTCGCCGTCAAGGAGACGATGTACAACCTCGCCGGTCAGGCGCGCTTCCTCGCCCTCGACGGCAAGAAGGCCGAGGCGATCGCGCTCGCCAAGAAGGCGATCGCCGTCGGCAAGGCCGCCGACCCCAAGGTCGACACCGGGATGGTGGACAACCTGATCAAGGAGTGGGAGAAGTGACGTCCGGCCGCGCGGGCGCGGCGGGAGGTCTTCCCGGACCCGAGCGGAGCGAGGGCGAGGGATCCCGCCGAGCCCAAACGGCCTGAACTCCCGGGCGCGGGGTGGCGAGGAGACAGGACTCGTGGTCCGTGGCCCGCGGCCGGAGGAGTGGCCAATGTCGTCGTCGTCCCCCGGGGAGCGGGAAACCGGCGTTCCCCGGGCGGACGTCGCGCTCCCGTCGGGATCAGCGGTGCAAAGCCCTCACCTGCCGCCGCCGGGGCGAAGCTGGAGCCGCCCCAACGGCGGCAGATATCCCTCGGCACAGGGCACGTCGGGCGCCGGCCCGGTGCCCACCGCCCGCAATAGAGTCGTGTTGTCGCCAAAGAAGCACACTCGGTAGTTCCCCGGGTTCAGGCGCGGAAACCGCACGTAGGTCGGGGACGGGTCGGGGAGCTGGCCGTTGATTCGGGCCCAAAGCGACAGGTGTGCGGGACCGACGACGATCCCGTCCTGCCATAGGGCCCATTTCGGCTTGGTCGGGTCGCGGAAGTCGGCTGGTTCCGGCAGCCCGATCTCGAGATCACCCCCGAACGCGGTGACCTTCAGCTCCACGTCCCTGGCTTCCGTCACGTCGACCACGAAGGCTTTGAACGCGTAGCCGGGAGGAAACGCGTAAGCCAGGAGCCCACGCGCATCCCCCTGCACCTGGACGACGAACCGGCCGGCACTGTCGGTTGTCACGTCCTGGTTCGCCAACGAGGCAGGCTGCAACGGGAACACCGCGACGGAGACCTGCGCCCCCGGGACGGGCTGGCCATCCCCGAGGAGCACGCCGCGGACTTCCCGCTTGCGGACGAGGGTGAGGCGGATCTGCGGCGCGTCCCCCTCGGAGGGTACGTCGATGTACGCCGTGGCCGACTCTCGCGGGCCGTCGGGCGTCACATCTCTGGCTTGCAGCGAGATGCGACCGGGCGCGGGCCCATGGATCTCGAATCGGCCGCCGTCGTTCGACCGAATCTGCGTGAGTGAGTCCGTGGCCGTGGCGAGGAGCCGTACGGTCGCGCCCGCAACGCCACCGCCGTGCTCATCGACCACCGTGCCCTCGAGCCGGGTTGCCGGGACACGCAGCTCGACCTCGGCGCGGCGCGTCTCGGGGTCCGCCATGACATCCACCTTCCTCAGCACGCGGTCCACCACCGGATCATCGCTGACCACCTGCACGTCCCACCACCCGGCACGCGGGAGGACGCCAACGAAGTCGCCATCGGCGTCGGACTCGAGGAGCACGCTCACGCTCCCGGCGCGCCGGCCGAACCAAACCTTGGCAGCCAGGGGCTTGCGGCCGAGCAGCACCCGCCCCGACACCTGCACGGCGGGGACGTCAAAGAGCAGGTCCGACGTCGCCGGCGATAGGTCGAACCGTTGCTGAGCGAACTGCGAACCGGCACTGTCGAACAGCGTCACGCGCAGCGTTCCCGGGGTGAGCCCCTCGATCGCCAGGGTCCCATCTTCGTTCACCGAGGCGTGGGCCGCTGGCTCGAACGCCCCTGGGATCAGCCCCGCGCGGAACACGGCCACACTCCACGGTTGCCCCGACGGATCGACGCGCGGCCGAACCGAGATTCGCAGTTGGGCGGGACGCTCGAGAACCAGGGTCTCGCGGAGGGTCGTTTCCGAGCGCGCCATGATGGTGAGACGCCCGGTCGAGAACGGCGCAAACCCCGGCTGGGAGGCAACCACCTCGTATGAGCCGGCGCCGAGGCCCTCGAACGTGAAGAACCCGCGGCCGTCGATCGTGGTCGTCTGGGTCAGCGACGCCCAGCGTGCGACCTCCTCCTGCGACGCGGCCTGAGCGGCCGCGGCCGGACGGAGCCTGACCGTGCAGCTCTCCGGACTGGCGGGGCCTTCGGCCGTCGTGACCCAGCCGACGAGCGAGGCACCGGGTATGAGGACCATCTCGCCGAGATCGAGGGGAGCAGACTCGTCGAGCCGTTGCGCCCAACGGAAGATCGACACGTACCCCTTGCAGCGGAGCTTGACATCCAGGAGCGCCGCCGGCAGTGAGCAGCGAAACCGCCCTGCTGCGACGCGACACTCGGTCGCGCCTCGTGGTTCGCCTCCGGGTTTGACCTCGATCATCGGCCCGGCCGAGCGCTGCGCCTTCGCGGGAGCTTGGAAGTCGAGCTTCACGACGGTCGGCGCCTGCTCCGACGAGGGCCATTTCAGCGCCCCGGTGACGGTGGCCGTGGGCCAGGCGCGCAATCGCAGCGCAAACGTGTCGTCGGTCAGATACGCGGTGGCCGCGGCAGCCCACCATGCCCCGGAGACCACTTCGAACCGCCACAGCACGTCGCGGGCCAAGGAAAGGGAAACCTTCCCGGGCACCGTTGCCGGGGTCTCCACCGGGGCGGCGCGCTCCGGTTGCCGGCCGCCGATCGGCGTCGCGCGAACGACCACCTCGTTGGACCCCTTGGCCGTCGCGAACCCGGACCTCGCGGCATCCAGCGTGATCTCGACCCGGCACGGGTTGGGCGTCGCAACGACCGTGGCCAGGACCAGCACCGCGATGAGGCTCACGCTCTCCTCCTTTCCAGGGTGCGCCGCTCAACTCCCGGCGCCTACGGCGGGTGCTGCGAGCGGAGGCACCTCCGCGCAGACGACCGCGAAGCGTCGTCCCACAGGCCCGGTCCCCGGTGGCGCCGACACAACGATCTGTTCGTATCACGAGTACTACCACACGTCGCCCAGTCGGGCAAGAGGCTCGGAGCGCTGAGGTTGGATCCGCACGTCCCGGACACCGGGCAGCGGGAAAGCATGGTCCGTCATCCGAGCCGGCCGCGGCGGAGCGCAGCCGAAAACCCGTGACGCGGGCGGCGAGAGCGCAGCGCCGAACGCCGGGCGAGACGCGGCTCCGCCGCGGCTCGCCGGGGGGCTAGAGTCACGCCGCAGGCGGGACGGGCCCCCCGCCAGGATTGTTGTGCGCTATCGGCGGCGCCGGTCGAAGGGACTCGAACAGGAGTGCGAGGCCGAGGACGGCCAGGCATCCGACCACGTTGTACCAGAGGAACGAGATCGGGGTGAACGCGAAGCACGCGAGCACGAGCCCCTCGGCGGCGATCGCGGCGGCGAACACCGCGGTGCCGGAGACGCGCTGGACGTAGAACCCGGCGAGGAAGACGCCGAGGATCGTGCCGTAGAACAGCGATCCGAGGATGTTGACCGCCTCGATCAGCGAGCCGAGCCGGCTCGCGTACTCGGCGAACAGCACCGCGAACGCCCCCCACCCCACGGTCGCGAGACGCGACGCCAGGACGTAGTGCCGCTCCCCCGCCCCGGGTCGCAGCAGGCGCCGGTACACGTCCACGACCGTGGTCGAGGCGAGCGCGCTCAACTCCGCCGACGACGCCGACATCGAGGCGGCGAACACCATCGCGAGCACGAGGCCGACGAGCCCGGAGGGCAGGTGGCGCACGACGAACGAGAGGAAGACGTAGTTGGTGTCGCTGGCGTCGGCCCCGGGGTCGGCGGCGCGCATGACCGCGATCGCGTCGGCGCGCACCCCATCGGAGGCGGCGCTCGCGGCCCGGTACGCGACCGTCGCATCCTGCTCGGCGGGAACGCTCCCCGCCCGCAACGCGGCCGCCAGCTCGCGGGCGCGAGCTTCCTGAGTGGAACGCGCCGCGCGGTAGCGCGCCTCCAGCGCGGCGAAGCGGGGCGCCTGCGGCGACGAACGGACCTTCGCGACCTCGACCGGGTTGAAGAACACCGGCGGCGCCTCGAACTGGTAGAAGGCGAACAGGCTCGCGCCGATGAACAGGATCCCGAACTGCATCGGGACCTTCGCCATGCCGTTGAAGAGCAGGCCGAGCCGGCTCGCGGTGATCGATCGGCCGGCGAGGTAGCGCTGCACCTGCGATTGATCGGTGCCGAAGTACGAGAGCGCGAGGAACGCGCCGCCGATCAGGCCGGACCACAGCGTGTAGCGGTCGGTGAGGGAAAACGAGGGGTCGATGGCGCGCAGGCGCCCGGCTTTACCGGCCACGCGCAGGGCGTCGAGGAAGGAGACGCCGGCCGGCAGCGAGGCGACCAGGACGACGAACGCGGCCGCCATCCCCGCGAGGATGATCGCCGCCTGCAGCGTTTGCGTCCGGCTGACCGCCCGCGCGCCGCCGGAGGTGGTGTAGACCACCACGAGCGCGCCGATGACGAGGACGGTCACGCGGACGTCCCAACCCAGGATCACGGACAGGATCAGTGCCGGAGCGAAGATCGTCAGGCCGGCGGCCAGGCCGCGCTGGATCAGGAACAGGAACGCGGTCAGCGCCCGCGTCTTCAGGTCGAAGCGGCCCTCGAGGTACTCGTACGCCGTATAGACCTTGAGGCGGTAGTAGATCGGCACCGCGGTGGCCGACAGCACGATCATCGCGACCGGCAGCCCGAGGTAGAACTGCACGAAGCGCATCCCGTCGGCGTAGGCCTGCCCGGGCGTGGACAGGAACGTGATCGCGGAGGCCTGCGTCGCCATGATCGAGAGCGCCACGGTGCCCCAGCGCATCTCCCGGCCGGCGAGCAGGTACCCCTGCGTGTCGCGGCTCCTCCCGCCCTTCCAGATCCCGTACCCCACCATGGCGGCGAGCGCCGCGGCGAGCACCGCCCAGTCGAGTTGGCTCACTCGAACGCCCTCGTGAACGCCGCGAACAGCGCGATCAGCGTCAGGAGGGTGCCCGCGACCGCGGCGTAGAGCGCGTTCCAGGAGCCGCCGAAGGGGGGAGGCTCGTCGGGAGAGGCGTGGTCCGTGGTCCGTGGTCCGTGGTCCGAAAGACCGGGGTCCGGGGCCCGGGGTCCGGGGTCCGGAGAGACGGCGCCAGCGGGGCCGCGCGGGACGGCGGGGTCAGGCATGCGGGCGGCCTCCGGCGAGCAGGTTGGCGAACAGGCGGACCGCCCCCGGCACGCCGGCCGGCAGCTGGCGGAAGAACGCCAGGCCGGTTTCGACGTAACTCCCCTTGCCGACGCGGGCGAACAGGAGCGAACCGTCGAGCGGCTTCTCGCCCG
>SCRJ01000001.1 GCA_004298115.1 Acidobacteriota bacterium | reverse complement strand
GGCCGGGTCGGACTATGATCCTCGGGGAACGATGGCTGCCGGCCTCACTCGCGCGGACGTCCGTTCGGCGCTGCTCTGGTTCGCCGGCGCGCTCGCCTTGTATCTGGCGACCGGCGCCCGCGGCCTGGTGTGGGCCGATTCGTCCAAGCTGACGCTGTACGCGCTCGCCGGCTATTTCCCCAGCCTCAACCCCGGCGACCACGCGGGCTGGACCGTGCTGGCGTGGGGGTGGTTGCACCTCGTCGGCGGCGATCCGGTCGTGGCGGCGCACCGCCTCTCGGCGGTTGCCGGGGCAGCGGCGGTCGCGCTTCTGGCCGTGCTGGTGCGCGCCCGCGGCGGCGACCGCGAGCGGGCCGCCACCTCGGCCGCGCTGCTCCTCGTCGCCCTGCCGACGTGGTGGGCCGCGAACGTGGCCGAGACGTACGCGGTTGCGCTCGCCCTCACGCTCGGGGGCGGCGTGGTGCTGGCGAGTTCGGGGCGGGGGTGGCGGTGGGCGGGCGCCGGGCTGTTGTGGGGCTTGGCCCTGGCCTGCCACGCGCTGGCCGTTTTCCTGATCGTGCCGCTTGCTTGGGAGGCGGGGGGCCGCAAGGCATGGCGGCTGCTGCCCGGCGTCCTGGCGGGCGCCGCGCCGGTCTGGCTGGCGTTCGCCGGCGGCGGACCGCTCGACCCGCTCACGGGGTTCGCCGCGAGCGGCGGCTCGACATGGCGCTGGCACTGGGAAGCGTTCGTCGCCCTCGCCCGGGCGCCGCGAGGCCTCGCCGTACTTGCGGCGATGGTCCTCTACGGGTTCGGGGTCATCGGGGTCGCGGCGCTGTGGCGGGGGCGGCACGGGGCACGTGGCGGGGCTTTGTGGGGTGTGTCCCTCGCCGCGCTCGCGTTGCTCCTCGCCACCTACGCGCCGTACCGCCTTCACCTGATGGCGGCCTTCCTGATCACCGGCGCGCTGGTGGCGTTGCCGGTGCAACTTGGAACGGCCGCGCGCGCGGCCGCCGTGGCGGTCCAGGCGCTCGTCTACCTCGCCGTTCCTGCGGGGTTGACGATCGCGGGGCGGCAGGATCTCGGTGTGCGGGCCATCCCATACCGCAACAACGCCTTCTACTTCCTCTGCCCGCTCAAGGGGTTGCCGGCCGCGGTCGGGAGCTGGAAGCCCGCGGCCCTGCTCGATCCCGGCACGGAGCGCTACGTCGCCGCCGTCGGCGAGTGCGCGCCGCCGGGGGCGGTGGTCGTCGCCGACTTCAACCCCGGTGCGCCGCTGCGCCTCGCCCAGGTGGCGCGCGGCTGGCGCCGCGACCTGGAGATCCGACCGGTCGCGGTGGACGTGGCGCTCGCCGCCCCGGACCCGGCGGCGGCCCTCGCCGGCGAGATCGGCCGCGCCCTCGAGCGGGGCGCCGTGATGCTGGCCGACACGTACCGGCCGTACTACCGCCTGGACGAGCTCGCGACGCGCTTCCGGCTCGTCCGGTGCCGCGTCGGCGTCCTCGCGTTCGGGCGCGACGGTGGGCGATGACCGAACCGACGCCCGACTGGGCGTTCACCGACGCGGACGGGGCGGCGATGGCCGCGGCCCTGTCGGAAGCGGGAGCCGCGGCGGCGGGCGGCGACGTGCCGGTGGGTGCGGTCGTCTGCGCGCCGGACGGGACGGTACTGGCGCGGGCGCACAACCGGCGCGAGGCCGACGGCGACCCGACGGCGCACGCCGAGATCCTGGCGTTGCGCGCGGCATCCCGCGCGCTCGGTGGCTGGCGCCTGGACGGGTGCACGCTGTACGTGACGCTGGAGCCGTGCGCGATGTGCGCCGCCGCCGCGGTGGCCGCCCGCCTGGCGTGCGTCGTCTTCGCGGCGCCCGACCCCAAGGCGGGGTTCGCAGGGTCGCTCGGCAACCTGCTGGACGATCCCCGTCTCAACCACCGGGTCGCCGTCCGCTCCGGGCTCATGGCGGCGGGGGCGGCCGCGCTGCTGGCGGGTTTCTTTGCAAAGTTGCGTGACCGCGGGTAGACTCCCGCTCCCGGTGCGGAGAGGTGCCGGAGTGGTCGAACGGGACGGTCTCGAAAACCGTTGACCCCTCACGGGGTCCGTGGGTTCGAATCCCACCCTCTCCGCCAGAAGCAACTTGAGGTGCGACGCCGGCGCACCGGATTGACAGAACGACGGATGATCGTGGTGGCGCGGAGAGGTGTCTGAGTGGCCGAAAGAGCACGCTTGGAAAGCGTGTGTACGGGTAACCGTACCGCGGGTTCGAATCCCGCCCTCTCCGCCATGCCACGCGAGCGTGCCGACGGCGTTTCCCGCTCCCGCGGGCGCCGTGGGAAGCAAGGAGCCCGGGTCCCGCGCGACGGTGCCCCCCGAACCTCGTCAGGCCCGGAAGGGAGCAGCGATAAGGGGAACGCAACGGGCGCCGCGGTCCCCCCGGGCTCCTTGCTTCGCCACGGCGAGAGTCCGTGGCCCGTCGCCAGTGGTCCGTGGTCCGAGAACGGCGGCCTCGTCTCTCACGGACCACGGTCCACGGTCCACGGACCACGTTGGTGGGGGCGGGCATGACCGCGTACCAGGTGCTCGCACGGCGCTGGCGGCCGCAACGGTTCGAAGACCTGGTCGGCCAGGACGTCGTCGTGCGGACGCTGCGCAACGCCCTGTCGTCCGGCCAGATCGCCCATGCGTACCTGTTCTCCGGCCTGCGTGGGGTCGGCAAGACGACGGTCGCGCGCCTGCTCGCCAAGGCGCTCAACTGCGAGAAGGGACCCACGCCGGAGCCGTGCGGCGAGTGCGGCGCCTGCCAGGACATCGCGGCCGGTTCCTCCCTCGACGTGCACGAGATCGACGCCGCCTCCAACCGCGGCATCGACGACATCCGCGAGCTGCGCGAGGTGGCGCGCGTACTGCCGGTGCGCGATCGATTCCGCGTCTTCATCTTGGACGAGGCGCACCAGCTCTCGCGTGAGGCTTTTGCGGCGCTCCTCAAGATCCTCGAGGAGCCCCCCGCCCACGTCGTCTTCATCCTGGCTTCGACCGAGAAGGACAAGTTCCCGGCCACGATCCTCTCCCGCTGCCTGCAGGTCGACTTCCGCCCGATTCCGGCCGACCTGGTGGCGGGCCGCCTCGCCCAGGTGGCCGAGAGCGAGGGGTTCGAGCTGACTTTGGGCGCGACGCAGCTGATCGCCCGCGCCACCGAGGGCTCGCTGCGCGACGCGCTCTCGCTGCTCGACCGGGTGCGGGCGTTCGCCGAGGGAACGGTCGACGAGAACGCGGTCGCCGAGGTGGTCGGCCTGCCGCCGTTCGAGGTCGTGCTCGCCCTCTGGCGCGCCCTCGAGGGCGGCGACGTCGCCGCCGCGCTCGGCCTCGTCCGCGCCGAGGAGCGCTCCGGGCGCGACCCCGCGGCGCTCTACGAACAACTGGTGCAGCTGGTGCATGCGGCGCTGCTGCTGGCGACCGATGCGACCGCGCCGGCCCCGTTTCCGACCGCCCACCGGGCCGCGATCGCCGAGAGCGCGGCGCGGCTCGGCCCGGCGCTGCTGGTGCGCCTGCTGGCGCTCGCCCTGGAAGGGAAAGGGCTCGTCGCCGCCGCCGAGAAGCCGGGCGTGGCCGTCGCCGTGGCGATCGGGCGGCTGGCGCTGTGGCCGCGGCTGCAACGGGTCGAGGCGCTTCTCGCCGGCGAGCCGGCGGCGAGCACCGGCGGCGCGCCTGCGCCGCCGGCGAGGTCCGCCCCCCCGGCGGTACCGCCGCCCGCTCCGGCGGCCGGCGCCCCGGGTGCCCGCCTGGCGGCGGCGCTCGAGGCGATGGGGGAGCACCTGCTCGCGGGTCGGGTTTCCTCGGTGCGCGAGGTGGCGGTCGTCGGCGATACGGTCGTGCTGCGGTGCGGCGGCCTCCCGGCGTCCACGCGGAAGTCGCTCCGGGACGCGGTGGAGACGCTCGCCGGCGCGGCCCGCCGCGCCGGCCTCGGGGAGCGGGTCGAGGTGGACGAGGACGGCGCCCCGGCGCGGCCGCGCGACCAGGGCGTGCGCGCGCGCGTCGAGGCCGACGAGGGCGTCCAGCGGGTGCTCGAGGTGTTCGGCGGCAGGGTGGAAAGCGTCGAGGAGAAGCCATGAACGTCGCGAAGCTGCTGCAGCAGGCACAACAGGCTCAGGCGCAGATGCAGAAGATGCTCGGCGAGCTCGAGGTGGAGGGCTCGGCCGGAGGCGGTCTGGTGCGGGTCCGCCTGTCCGGACTCAAGGAGCTCAAAGGTGTCACGCTCGACGCCAAGGCGCTCGCCGGGGAGGAACCCGGCCTGGTCGAGGACCTGATCGTGGCTGCCTGGCAGGAGGCCTCCCGCCAGCTCGAGGAGCGCTCGCGCGAGCTCCTCGGCCGGATGGGGCTGCCGGCCGGGATGCCGGGCCTGTTCTGATGGAACTGCGGCCGCCCGCGGTGCGCTCGCTGCTCGAGCAGCTCGAGCAGCTTCCCGGAGTCGGGCCGCGCACGGCGACGCGCCTGGTGCAGCACATGGTGCGCGTCCCGGACCTCTCACGGCGCCTCGCCGGCGCGCTCGCCCATGTCGCGGAGGCGGTGCGCCACTGCAGCACCTGTTTCCTGCTCACCGAGGACGACCCCTGCCCGGTCTGTTGCGACGAGGGCCGCGACCGCGCCGTCATCTGCGTCGTCGAGGACCCGCTCAACGCCTGGGCGGTGGAGGCGACGGGGGAGTTCCACGGGCTCTACCACGTGCTCGGTGGGCCGCTCGACCCCCTGCACGGAATCGGGCCGGAGGAGCTCACGATCGCCGCGCTCCTCGGGCGCGTGCGGGCGGGTGGCGTGCGCGAGGTGATCCTCGCGACCAATCCGACCGTCGAGGGCGAAGCCACGGCGCACTACCTCGCCCGCGCCCTGCGGCCGACCGGCAGCGGCGTGAGCCGGATCGCGTTCGGGCTGCCGGCCGGAGGCGAGATCTCGTACGCCGACTCCGTGACGCTGACCCGGGCGCTCGCCGGGCGGCGGGGGATGGATTGACGGGAACTTGAAGGATATACTCGATATTCGATGAGCGGAGGCCGGCAGGCATGACGATGTTCGGGTCGAATCTGGTCTTGTACGAGGAGGAATTCGATCGCATCAACGCGGTCCTCGCACGGTTGTGGATGGACGCGAACGCGAAAATCGTGTTTCTCGTCGACAAGAACGGCCAGCAGATCGCCGCGAAGGGCGACCTCGACAAGGTCGATGCCACCTCGCTCGCGTCCCTCACGGCGGGCAACGTCGCGGCCACCGACGGACTCGCGAAGCTGATCGGCGAGAAGGAGTTCTCGATCCTGTTCCACGAGGGAGAGCGGGACAACATCCACATCTCCATCGTCGGGCAAAGGTTGATCCTGGTGCTGATCTTCGACGAGCGTTCGTCCCTGGGCCTCGTGCGGCTGCGCGTGCGCAAGGCGGCCGCCGAACTCGAGGAGGTGCTGACGCAGATGGCATCCAAGGCGGCGGAACAGGGGGAGGCCCCGGCGTCGCCGTTCGCGGAGATCACCGACGACGACATCGATGCTCTGTTTACCGAATGAGCTTCATCAACTACGCTTCGCGCGAGATCAACTGCAAGATCGTCTACTACGGCCCCGGTCTGGGCGGGAAGACGACGAACCTGCAGTACGTCTACGAGCGCACCAACCCCCAGAACAAGGGCCAGCTCATCTCGCTCGCCACCGAGACCGACCGCACCCTCTTCTTCGACTTCCTCCCGCTCGACCTCGGGAGCGTGCGCGGCTTCCGCACCCGCTTCCACCTCTACACCGTTCCCGGCCAGGTGTTCTACGACGCCTCGCGAAAGCTGATCCTCAAGGGGGTTGACGGGGTCATCTTCGTCGCCGACTCGCAGGAGGCGCGGATGGACGCCAACCTCGAGTCGCTCGACAACCTCCAGCACAACCTGCGGGAGAACGGCTTCGACCTCGCGGTGATCCCGTACGCGCTGCAGTTCAACAAGCGCGACCTCCCCAGCGCGGTTCCCTACGACCTCATGTTGCGCGCGCTCCAGATCAAGGGCGAGCCGACGTTCGAGGCCGTGGCGCCCAAGGGGATCGGCGTTTTCGAGACGTTGAAGGCGGTCGCCAAACAGGTCCTGCACGAGCTCTCGAAGAAGTAGCCGCCGGCCGGCAAGGCGGCGCTTTGCGCGGCGCCCGCAGTCGCGGCTACCATGAGGCGCGGGGAGGTGGCGGCGTGAGCGTCGCGGCGGTGGTTCTGGCGGCCGGCGAGGGCAAGCGGCTGAAGACGGACAAGGCCAAAGTGCTGCACGAGGCCGGGGGCAGGGCGCTCGTCGACCATGTCCTCGACGCGCTCGCGCCGCTCGTCCCCAGGCCGCTGGTGATCGTGGTCGGGCACCTGCGCGACCAGGTCGAAAGGCACCTGGCGGGACGCGAGGCCTTGTTTGCGGTGCAGGACCCGCCGCGTGGCACCGGCGACGCCGTCGGCCGGGCGTTGGCGCTCCTGCCGCGGGAGGGCGAGGTGCTGGTGCTCTCCGGCGACGTGCCGTTGATCGGAGCGGCCACGCTCGCGGCGCTCGTGGACCTGCGCCGCGACCGCGGCGCCGCGGCGGCGATGGCGACCGCCCACCTCCCCGAGCCCGGCGGCTACGGGCGGGTCGTCCGCGGCGCGGACGGGGACGTGACGACGGTCGTGGAAGCCAACGACGCGAGCCCCGAGCAACGCGAGATCCGCGAGGTCAACGCCGGGACGTACGTCTTCGATCTTGCCGCCCTGCGCCCCGCCATCGCCGGCCTCTCCCCGGCCAACGCCCAGCAGGAGTACTACCTCACCGATGTCGTCGGCATCCTCGCCGCCAGGGGGATGCGGGTCGTCGGGCTGCCGCTCGCGGATCCGGCCGAGATGGCGGGGGTCAACTCGCGCGCGGACCTCGCCGAGGTCCACCGCCTCCTCGGTGCGCGGGTCATCGCGGCGCTGCAGGCGGCGGGCGTCACGGCGCTCGACCCCGCGACCACCTGGGTGGACGCCTCGTGCGCAGTCGGGCGCGACACGGTGTTGGAGCCCGGCGTGCACCTGCGCGGCGCCTGTCGGATCGGCGCCGGCTGCCGGATCGGCGCGCACGCGGTTCTCGAGGACGTCACGCTCGCGGCCGGGGCGACGGTCGCGCCGTTGACGTACCGGCGCGGGGATTAGCGGTCGCAGGGCGGGTGCGGGTTCGCCACGCCTTGCGCCGCGCTCGCTGCCGGCCGGGGCGGCTTCCCGGCGCGAACGGTTAGAATTGGGGACGGTTTTGGCTCGGGTCGAGTGCCGGGCGGCGGGGAGCGGCTGGCGGCCGACCCGGCCCAGTCAGGTCTGGAGGGTGTATGTGCGGGATCGTCGGCTACGTGGGCCCGCGCGAGGGCGTGCCGGTGGTGCTCGAGGCGTTGCGCCACCTCGAGTACCGCGGCTACGACTCCGCCGGCGTCGCCGTCCACTGCGGGGACCGGCTGGCGGTGCTGCGGGCGGCGGGCAAGCTCTCCAACCTCACCGAGAAGGCGTATGCGGCCGGGCTCCGTGGCCACCTCGCGCTGGGGCACACCCGGTGGGCCACGCACGGCGCGCCGATCGAGCGCAACGCCCATCCGCACACCGACGAGGCCGGCCGGGTGGCCGTGGTCCACAACGGCATCATCGAGAACTTTCGTGAGCTCAAACGCGAGCTCGAGCGCCTCGGCGTGCGCTTCTCCTCCGACACCGACTCGGAGGTCATCGCCCATCTGCTCGCCCGCGCCGGCGGCGACCTGGCGGCCGCAGCGGTCGCGGTGCGCTCCCGGCTGCGCGGCCAGTACGCGGTGGCGGCGATCGCCCTCGGCGATCCGGGGACGGTGGTCGCGTTCCGCAACGGGCCGCCGCTCGTGGTGGGCCTCGGCGAAGGGGAAAACCTGGTCGCGTCCGATCCCGCGGCGGTGATCGCGATGACCCGGCGCTGCATCCACCTCGAGGACGGCGACG
Source organism: Acidobacteriota bacterium (assembly GCA_004298115.1). Taxonomy (GTDB): domain Bacteria; phylum Acidobacteriota; class Thermoanaerobaculia; order Thermoanaerobaculales; family Thermoanaerobaculaceae; genus RBG-13-68-16. Next base: position 19,744 of record SCRJ01000001.1, on the reverse strand, counting down.
TGGCGATCGTCCGGGCGGACGGCGCCGCGTTCCTGGACGCGTCGGGGAGCCCGGTGGAGCGGGCGGTCGTGACCCTCGACTGGGAGCCCGGCGAGGTCGAGCGCGGCGGGTTCCGCCACTTCATGCTCAAGGAGATCCACGAGCAGCCGGGTGCCGTGTCCGAGACGTTGCACGCGCTCTTTCCCGACGCCGGCGCGCCGTCGCTCGCCCACCTCGGCCTCGACGCCGCCACGCTGCGCCGCTTCACTGCGGTGCGGCTGGTCGCCTGCGGCACCTCGTGGCACGCCGCGCTGGTCGGCAAGTTCTATCTGGAGCGCCTGGCCAGGGTCGCCTGCGAGGTGGAGTACGCCTCCGAGTTCCGCTATCGCGAACCGTTGCTTTCGGCCGGCACGCTGGTGGTCGGGATCACGCAATCCGGCGAAACCGCCGACACGATCGCCGCGATGCGTCTGGCCGGCGGCGCCGGAGCGTCGCTCGCAACCGTGTGCAACGTGCGCGGCTCGCTCGCCGAGCGCCTCGCGGCGTTCCGCCTCGGCACCCACGCGGGGCCGGAGATCGGGGTCGCCTCGACCAAGGCGTTCACCACGCAGCTCGTCGCCTTGCTCGCGCTCGCGCTCGCGTGGCGGGACGCCAAGGGGTTGCCCGCCTCGGAGACCGGGGCGCTGCTCGAACGCGCCTGGGCGCTCCCCTACGATATCGAAGGCGCCCTCGGTCATGCGGACGAGCTCGCGGCCGTGGCGGAGGAGCTGCGGCGCGCCACGGACGCGCTCTACCTCGGGCGCGGCGCGCTCTACCCGCTCGCCCTCGAAGGGGCGCTCAAGCTCAAGGAGATCTCGTACCTGCACGCCGAGGGGTACCCGGCCGGCGAGATGAAGCACGGCCCGATCGCGCTCCTCGACGAGAACTTCCCGGTGATCGCGCTGTGCCCGGCAGGGGAGCTCGCCGAGAAGGTGCGCTCCAACATCGAGGAGGTGCGCGCCCGCAACGCGCCGGTCTACGTGATCGGGGACGCCAGCGATGCGCGCCTGGGCGAGCTCGCCAGGGCGGTCATCCCGCTCCCCGCCCTGCCGTGGCCGCTGCAGCCCATCGCCGCGGCGGTGCCGCTGCAGCTGCTCGCGTACGAAGTGGCGGTGCGCAGGGGGTGCGATGTGGACCAGCCGCGCAACCTTGCCAAGTCCGTCACCGTCGAATAGGGCGCCGCCGATAGCGGACCACAATCCTGTCGGGGGTCCCGTCCCGCCTGCGGCGGGACTCCACCGCCCGACCGGCCGCTCTTGCCCCCCGAGCCCCCCGCGAGCCGCGGCCAAGCCGCGTCTCGCCTAGCGTTGCGCTCGCCCCGCTCGCGTCCTCATGTAGCCTCCGGCGACACTCCGGCGCGGCGGGGTTCGCGCGCCTTGCGGCTGGCCCAATCTTCGCGGCGCGGCTACGCGCCCCAAGCTCGGAGGTCCTGCCTCGCGTTGAGATTCTCGTCTTCGAGGGAGGCGCGAGAGGCTGCGCGGCCTGCGGCCGGCGCGCCGGCTCCGACCACTGACCACGGACCACTGACCACGTCGTTTCTGTGCGCTGCGGCCGGCGCAGCCGGCTCCGACCACTGACCACGGACCACGTCGTTTCTGTGCGCTGCGGCCGGCGCACGGTACAATCACCGGTTCCGGGGAGGGACGTTGGATCGACTCGCAAAGCTGCTCGCGGATCTCGACGAAGACCAGAAGCAGGCCGTCCTGCACGGCGAGGGGCCGCTGCTGGTCGTTGCCGGGGCGGGGTCCGGAAAGACGCGGGTGCTCACCTACCGGATCGCCGCGCTGCTGGCGCGCGGCCTCGCGCAGCCGCACGAGGTCCTGGCGGTGACGTTCACCAACAAGGCGGCGCGTGAGATGGCCGAACGCGTCGAGCGCCTCGTCGGCGGCGGGCTCCGCGGCGGCTTCGTCGGGACGTTCCACCGCTTCGCCCTGCAACTCCTGCGCAACCATCCGGCCGAAGCCGGGCTGCCGCCGCGTTTCGCCATCGCCGACGAGGACGAGCAGCGCCTCCTGCTCGACCGCATCCTCAAGCGGCTCGATATCCCCGCGGGCCGGTTGTCGGTGCGGGCGGCGCGCTCGCGCATCTCCGCCGCCAAGAACGCGCTCGTCGGCCCCGGCGCGCTTGCGAGCCGCGCGCGCGGCGACGCGGAACGCCTGCTCGCCGAGGTGTACGAGGCCTACGAAGCCGAGCTGCGCACGGCCGGAGCGGTGGACTTCGACGACATGCTGCAGCTGGCCGTCTCGCTGCTCGAGCGCCACGAGGCGCTGCGCAAGGGGCTCGCCGCGCGTTTCCGCTGGCTGCTGGTGGACGAGTACCAGGACACCAACCTGGCACAGGCGCGCCTCGTGCGGCTGCTCGGCGGCAAGACGCCGAACCTGACCGCGGTGGGCGACGAGGACCAGTCGATCTATCGCTGGCGCGGCGCGGAGGTCGAGAACATCCTCGCCTTCGAGGAGGCCTACCCGGGCGCGCGCGTGGTGACGCTCGGGCGCAACTACCGGTCGACCGAGCCGATCCTGCGCGCGGCCGCGGCGGTCATCGAGCGCAACTCGCGGCGGCGCCCGAAGCGCCTCTCGTCCGAGGTCGGCGACGGTGTTCCGGTGGCGGTGTACCTCGCCGCCGACGAGGCCGACGAGGCCCGCTTCGTCGCCGACGAGATCGCCCGCCTGCGCGCCTCGGTGCCGGCGGGCGAGATCGCGGTGCTGTTCCGCGTCAACGCCCAGTCGCGGCCGTTCGAGGGGGAGATGGTGCGCCGGGCGATGCCGTACGTGGTCGTCGGCGGCACCAGATTCTGGGAGCGCAAGGAGGTGCGCGACGCCCTCGCGTACCTGCGCCTGCTGGCGGCGCCCGACGACGCGCTCGCGTTCCGGCGCGCGATCCACGTCCCGGCGCGCGGGATCGGGCAGGTCGCGATGGACCACCTCGAGGCCGCCGCGGCGGCGCTCGCGGCCGCCCTCCCGGCGGCGGCGCGCCGGCTCCCCGAAGCGCTCTCGCCGCGGGCGAGGCAGGCGCTGGCGGAGTTCTTCGCGCTCCTCGACGCGCTGCGGGCGCTCGCGGGCAGCGCCCCGCCGGCGGACGTCGTCCGCGAGCTGCTGGAGCGCTCGGGCCTGGCAGCGCAGTACGCGGCCGGCGACGAGGACGACCGCTCGCGCCGCGCCAACCTCGACCAGCTCGTCGCGGCCGCAGCGGAGGCGGGGGAGCGGGGCCTCGACCTCATGTCGTTTCTCGACGAGGTGGCGTTGCTCACCGACGCCGACATGCGTCGCGAGGGCGACGCGGTGCAGCTCTCGACCCTGCACGCCGCCAAGGGGCTCGAGTTCGACGCCGTATTCCTCGTCGGGATGGAGGACGGCCTCCTCCCGCTGCGCCGCGAGGGCAGCAGCGAGGCGGACGAGGAGGAGGAGCGCCGCCTCGCCTACGTGGGGATGACCCGGGCGCGACGGCGGCTGATCCTGACCTCGGCCAGGGTGCGCCGCATCAACGGGCAGCTGCTCGCGGGCCGGCCGTCGCCGTTCCTGCTCGAGGTGCCGCGCGAGGTGGTGGAGGACCGCGCCGCGGCGTTCGGTCGTGACCCGTTCCGCGCCCACGCCCCCCACCCGTTCCGCCACGTCGCCGGCCCCGCGGCCTCCCTCGCCGCCGCGCCGTTCGGACCACGGACCACGGACCACGGACCACGGCCGTCCCCGAAGCATCCCGACGGCTGGCGTCCCGGGCTCAAGGTGCGGCACGCGACGTTCGGTTCGGGGGTCATCCTCCAGGTGCAGGGGACCGGCGCCCAGACGCGTCTGGTCTGCTTCTTCGACCGCGCCGGCCGCAAGACGCTGATTCCGTCGCTCGCGAAGCTCGAGAAGGTCTAGGTCCGCACGCCGTCGCGCAGGACGATGCGCCCCGCCTTGACGACGTGGCGCACGAGGTTGACCCCGAAGTGATAGGCGAGGTGTTTCGGGGACGGGGCGTCGAGCACCACGACGTCGGCCTGCTTGCCGGTCTCGACGCTGCCCAGACGATCGGCCCGCCCGAGCGCGGCGGCGGCGTTGAGGGTGGCCGCGACGATGGCCTCCTCGGACGACAACCCGGCGCCGAGACAGGCGAGGGCGACCACGGCCGGCATCGACTCGGTGTGCGAGGAACCGGGGTTGCAGTCGGTGGCGACGGCGACCGGGACGCCGGCGCCCACGAGGGCCCGCACCGGGGCGAACCGCTCGCGCAGGAAGAACGACACCCCCGGCAGCACGATCGCGACCACGCCGCGTCGGGCCATCGCCGCGATCCCTTCGGGTGAGGCGTGCAGCAGGTGCGCGGCGGCTGCGGCGCCGAGCTCGGCGGCGAGCCCGGCGCCACCGAGGTCGCAGAGCTCGTCGGCGTGGAGGTGGATCCGCCAGCGGTAGCGGCCGGCGTCGGCGAGCAGGCGCCGGGTCTGGTCCGGGGTGAAGACGCCGCGCTCGCAAAAGACGTCCACCTGCTCGGCGAGACCCTCGGCGGCGATCGCCGGGTAGATCTCGGAAACGACCAGCTCGACGTAGCGTTCGGGGTCGTGCCGCCACTCCGGGGGCACCTCGTGGGCCGGCATCGCCGTCGCCACGATCTCGACCGGGTGGCGGCGGGCGGCCTCGCGGAGCACGCGCAGCTGCTTGAGCTCGGCGTCGAGCTCGAGGCCGTACCCCGACTTGGCCTCGGTGGTGGTGGTGCCGGTCGCGAGCTGGAGGTCGAGGCGGCGCAGCGTGAGCGCGAGCAGCTCGTCGAACGTCGCCGTCCGCGTCGCGGCAACGGTCGCCACGATGCCGCCTCCGGCGGCGGCGATCTGGGCGTAGCTTGCCCCCGCGAGACGGCGGTCGAACTCGCCCTCGCGGTAGCCGGCGAACGGCAGGTGGGTGTGGGGGTCGACGAAGCCGGGGAGCACGGTGCCGCCGCGGGCGTCGAGGACCTCATCCGGGGCCGGGAAGAGGCGATCGTGCTCGCGGGGCTCGCCGACGTAGGCGATGTCGCGCCCCTCGCAGCGCACCACGGCGCCGGGGAACAACTCGAGCGCGCCCTGGCGGGGACCCGCGAGCGCGGCCGTCCCGCGCGGCGTTGCCACGACGGTGGCGCCTTGAATGAGCAGGCTCACGAGCGGATCTCCGACCCCGGGCGCGACGTCCGGTCGCGGGCCGCTCAGCGCTCGCCTTTGGCGTCGCCGGAGCAGCGCCGCAGGAAGCTGACGGTCGGAGACTCGCTCGCCCTCTGCTCAGCGAGCTCGTCGTCGCGGGCCGCACCGCCGAGTACCTCGACGAGACGCTTGAGCTCGGCGCGCGCCGCTCGCCGCCGCCCGCGCAGCTGGCCGACCACCAACTCGATGTTCTCCGCGCGCCGCGCCGCGTCGTCCACCACCCTGTCGGCCAGCGCCTCGGCGTCGGCGATGATGCGCTGCGCCTCGGCCTCCGCCCGCGCGACCGTGGCCTCGGCGGTGCGCTGCGCCGTCGCCAGCGCCTCGTCCACCGCGCCGGCGCGCTGGCGGTACTCCTCGACCTCCTGACTCAGGCGCGCGACCTGGGCGCGCAGCTCGCCGCGGGCGCGCGCCTCCTCCTCGAGCTGCTCGGCGATCTCGCCGAGAAACTCGCGCACCGCGTCGGGGTCGTGACCGCGCAGCTTGCGTGCGAACGTCGCACGCTGGATCTCCAGCGGTGTCAACCTGTTCATCGCGACGCCTCCTGCCTCATGCAAGCTTACCTCACTCCCGGGCGCACGCGGTGACGCGCCTCACGCCACGGGGCGGCGCTCCCCGAAAACGATCCGGCCGAGTCGGACCAGCGTCGCGCCCTCCTCGACCGCCACCTCGAAGTCCTCGCTCATCCCCATCGAAAGCTCGAGCGCGGCAACACCGAGGCGGGCCGCGAGACCTTGGGCAAGCGTGCGCAGGGCGGCGAAGTGCCCCCGCGAGCGCCCGGGATCGGGATCGTACGGCGGCACCGTCATGACTCCGGCCAGACGCAGGTGCGGGCACCGCCGGACGACGTGGTCGGCGAGCGTCGCGGCGTCCCCGGTGGCGACGCCGCTCTTGGCCGCCTCGCCGCCGACGTTGACCTCGAGGAAGACCGGCAGCGTACGGCTGCCCCCGGCCAGCATCCCCTCGATCCGATCGGCGAGCTCGGGGCGGTCGATCGTCTCGATCAGATCGAAGAGCCCGAGCGCCGCCCTGGCCTTGTTGCGCTGCAGCGGGCCGATCAGGTGCCACGGCGTCGGCCCCGTCACCAGCGGCCGCTTGACGGCCGCCTCCTGGACCCGGTTTTCCCCGATCGCGTCGACTCCGGCGGCGATCGCCTCGACCACGGCCGCCGCAGGCTGCGTCTTCGACACCGCAACGATGCGCACGTCCGCCGGATCGCGCCCCGACCGGGCGCACGCCGCCGCGATCCGCTCCCTGACCGCCGCGAGGTTCTCCGCGACGCTCACGGTCCCGTCCTGTGGACCACGGACCACGGACCACGGTCCACGGTCCTCACACCCCCTCCGGCCGCGGCAACGTCGAGGAGCGCTCGTCCATCGCGCGGTTGGCGAGCGCATCGGCGGCGCGGTTGGCTTCGCGCGCGACGTGCACGATGGCAAACCGCCGGAAACCGGCGGCCAGCGCACGCGCCCGCAGCCACAGCGGCTTGAGGTGCGTCGCCTTGACCTTGTAGGCGCCTTTCATCTGCTCGACGACGAGCTGCGAGTCGGAGCGGACCTCGAGGCGTTCGACGCCGAGGGTGCGGGCGCGCTCGAGCGCGGCAAGCAGCGCGGCGTACTCGGCCACGTTGTTGGTGGCCGTGCCGAGGTAGAGGCAGTGCTCTTCGCGCCTGTCCCCAAGCTCGATGACGACGCCGCACCCGGCCTCGCCGGGGTTGCCGCGGGATCCGCCGTCGATCGCGGCCGCGGCGGCGGGGGAGGGGATCATGCGGAGGGCGGGAACTGCTCGGGGTCGTAGAGCAGGCGGCGGCAGTGGTCGCAGAACTGCAATTCCTCGACCGTGCGCACGAGTTGCACGAGCGACGGGCGCAGGTCGCCGTGGCACGCCGAGCAGGCCGTCCCGTCCATCGGCACGACCGCGTTGGGCTTGCGCGACGCCCAGAGCTTCTTGAAGCGCTCCATCGCCTTGTCGCCGAGCCCGGCCTGGACGGCGCGCAGCTCCTTCTCGAGCCCGGCCAACTCCCCTTCGCTCGCCCGGCGGCGCTCGGCCCACGCGGCCTCGGCCTGCTCGCGCAGCGCCTTCTCCTCGGGGCTCTCCTCCCCCAGCGTGGCGATCGCGGCATCCGTGGACTCGAGAGCTTGCAGGATCTCGAGAAGGCGGTCCTCCTTGGCCTTGAACTGGGTTTCCACGTGGTCCAACTCGGAGACCACGGCGGAGAGCTGCTTCATGTTGGTGACGTGGCTCTTCTGCTTGCGGAAGTGCTCGCGTTCCTCGCGCAGCGCATCGGCATCGCCCTGAAGCGTCGCCTGCTCCGCGGCCAGCGCCTCGCGCCGCACGCGGGCGGCCTCGAGTTTGTCGTGCCGCTCGGAGAACTGCGTGCGCAACGCCGCCAACGCCTCCGGGGGCGTGTCCCGCTCCCGTCGGAGCGCTGCGCGGCGCTCCAGCAACCGCTGCAGCGCGACATAACCTGCCAGTAGGTCCCTCGCCGTCAACGCCCCTCCCGTTTGTCAAGCACCCCGAACCCGGCCTGGCCGACCACGGCAGGCCGCAAGCCCCATCGGTGCGTGGTGGGTCCACCAGGATTCGAACCTGGGACCAACCGGTTATGAGCCGGCAGCTCTGACCGCTGAGCTATGGACCCAGCGCCGCGAATTCTAGGCGCTAATGAGACTTGGCGCAACCGGGATGACCGGGAACCGGGCACCGGGGTCCGGGGACCGGGCAGCGGACGCCGGGCTGGGCGGGTGGAGGGTTGCGACGTGCGAGGGAGAAGCTGGCGGAAAGCCAGGAGAAGAAAAGGAAAGGGGGAAGAGGCAAGGCGGGACTCGCCGTGCATCGGCTCGAGTGCCTTCCTTCTTCACTTTACCTGCTTCCACGGACCACGTCGTCCGCTGCCCGGCTGTCGCATCGGGGTGGCCGCACGCCGTAGCCCGTTCGCCTGCCGCTGCGTCCTGCCGTTCCGGTGCCCGGTGCCCGGTGCCCGGAACCCGGTCCCTCAGCCGATCATGTCGAGGTACGGCTTCAACAGCTTGGCGCGGGTCGGGTGGCGGAGCTTGCGCAACGCCTTCGACTCGATCTGGCGGATGCGCTCGCGCGTCACGTTGAACGCCTTGCCGACCTCCTCGAGGGTGTGTTCGGTGCCGTCGCCGATGCCGAACCGGCGGCGCAGGACCTCAGCCTCGCGCGGCGTGAGCGTGCGCAGCACCCCCTCCGCCTGGGTCTTGAGCGAAGCCGCGATCACCGCATCGATCGGGGAGACCGCCGAGCGGTCCTCGACGAAGTCGCCGAGATGCGAGTCTTCCTCCTCGCCGATCGGCGTTTCGAGGGAGATCGGTTCCTGCGCGATCTTCATGATCTTGCGGACCTTGGTCACCGGGATCTCCATCTTCTCGGCAACCTCCTCGGCGGTCGGCTCGCGCCCCAGCTCCTGAACGAGCTGCCGTTGCGTCCGGGTCAGCTTGTTGATCGTCTCGATCATGTGCACCGGGATGCGGATCGTGCGCGCCTGGTCGGCGATCGCACGGGTGATCGCCTGCCGGATCCACCACGTCGCGTAGGTGGAGAACTTGTAGCCGCGGCGGTACTCGAACTTGTCCACCGCCTTCATCAGGCCGATGTTGCCCTCCTGGATGAGGTCGAGGAACTGGAGGCCGCGGTTGGTGTACTTCTTGGCGATCGAAACCACCAGGCGGAGGTTGGCGACGATGAGCTGCTGCTTGGCGCCGTCGGTTTCCGCCTCGCCTTGCCTGACCTCGCCGAGGACGCGGCGGAGCTCCTCGTACGACACGCCGAACCGTTGTTCGAGCGCGGCGAGCTCGGCCTTGTACCGCTTGACGCGCTCCCGGTAGAACGTGCGCCGCTCGGCGTTGCGCTCGACCTTCAGCTTGGCGTCGTCCTTGCGGATCGTGTTGATGGGGATCGAGAACTGGCGCTCGACCTCGTTGAGGAAGCGCACCAGGCGGTTGCGGGTGGTGGTCGTGAAGTCGGTGGAGCGGACCATGACCGAGGTGTCGCCGGAGAGCGCGTCGATCTGCTGCAGCAGCTCGTCGCCGCGGCGCGTACCCCGCTTGCAGCGCCGCAAGCGCTCCTTGAGCTGCTTGGACTGCTCGTCCAGCTGGCGGATCCTGGCGAACAGCTTCATCGTCTCCGCGACGCGCTGCTGCCCGCGCTCGTCCAGCTCGCCATTCAAGCCGGCGAGGATGTCGCGCATCATGCGGCGGTCGCGCCGCGCCATCTCGTTGGCGCGCAGGAACAGCTCGCACACCCGCGGGCTCGAGGCGAGGCCGGCGAAGACCTGAGCCTCGCCCGACTCGATGCGCATCGCGATCGCAACCTCGCCGTTGCGGTCGAGGAGCTTGACCGTGCCCATCTCCCGCAGGTACATGCGGACCGGGTCGTTGGTCTTCTCGAGCATGGCGGGGTCCACGAGACCGGCGCCGGGAACCGGCTCGGGGGGCTCGGCGCGCTCGCCGACCGCGCCCTCCTCCTCGAGCGCCGCCAGCTTCTCGATGCTCTCGACGATCTCGATGTCGTTTTCCGTGAAGCGGAGGTAGATCTCGTCGAGTTCCTCGGCGGTCGAGGCCACCTCCTCGGGAAGGACCTCGAGGATCTCGTCGACGAGGACGTAGCCGCGCTCCCGTCCGAGCCCCAGCAGCCGTCCGAGCTCGACGTACTTCTCCTCGACGGTGAGGGCGAGGGCGTCGCGGACGCCCGGCGCCGCCGCGTCGGAGCCCTGATGCTCTCTCTCACGGCGCGCGCGCGAGTCCTTGGCCTGCGCCGGCCGGACGGCCGGCGCCGCCTTGGCGCGCTCCGGGCGGCCCTTGGCGGGCGCGGCGACAACCGCAGGCTTCGGTTTGGCGACGCCCTGCGGCTTCACCTTGGCGACGCGCTGCGGCTTCGCCTTGGCGACGCGCTGCGGCTTCGCCTTGGCGGCGCCCTTGGCCGGCGGGACCGGACGGGCGACCGCCTTGGCGCGACGCTTGTCCGGCGTCGCTTTGGCGGCTCCCCGTACCGCCTTGGCCTGCGGTTTGGGCCTGGCGGCCGCCTTGACCGGGCGTTTGGCCGGCGCCGGCTTCGTTGTGCCCTTGCCGGGTTTGGCCGCGAGCTTCACGCGGGCGGCGGGCTTGACCGGGCGCTTCGCTGGCCCGGCCTTGCCGGCTCGGGCGACGGGGCGGACCGCCGGCTTCGGTCTGGCGCCCGCCTTCGCGGTGAGCTTGCCATGCCCGGCCTTGGCCGCAGGGCCGCCGGGACGGGTCGGCCGGAGACGGGCGACCGGCTTGGCCGGGCGCGCGGCCGGGCGGCTCTTGGCCGCGGCCGCGCGCGGGGCCCGCGACGGTCGCGCCGAGGCCGTGGCCACCCGCGCCGCCGTGCGGGCGCCGGAACGCCCGGAAGCGGCCCGCTTGTCAGCCCTTGCCGTACGGGCGGGCGAGGACGGTCGTACCTTTGTGTGCTCGCTGCCGCGGGATCTCGTCGCGCGAGTCTTCTTCTTGTCGTGTAGTTTTCGCAAGTTTCCCTCGGTTTGGTGAGTCTGGAGCGCTCACGTTCGTTCCCGGCGCCTCCAGCTCGGGTCGAAGCCACCCGCCACCCCTCACCTTGTTCAATGTGGGACGTCGGTGACGAAATTTCAAGGGTACCACCGAGCGCAACCCCCCGGGCGCCTCGAGACCCCGTTCATGTCCCCCGCTTCGGCCGCTTGATGAGCTCGCTCTGTTCCGCCTGCAACCGCGCGAGTGCGTCTCTGTCGCCGGCCAGCTCGGCGGCCCGGATCCGCACGACGATCTCACTGCTCCGCAGGCGATCCGCGCGGCGGCGGACGAGCTCGATGAGGCTCGGAATCCGCTCGCGAGGCGTCTGCGGCGCCTCGAGCTCGAGCCCGGCGAGCAGGCGGCGGTCACCCGGATCGTCGACCTCCGACAACACCCCGGCGATCTCGAGGGTTCCGCCGCCCGCCAAACGCCGTTGCAGGACCTCGAAGACGCGGCGCACCCCCGGATGGCAGATGCCGTCGATCGGGAAGGCGCGCAGGTGCGCGGCGCTCTCCGCCGGCTCCAGGTCGTGGAGGAACGCCCGCAACAGCGCGAGCTCCGCGTTCTCGGGAAGGCCCTCGACGGCCGCCTGGCGCGCGACCATGCGCGTCGACTCGAGACCGCCGAGTTCCTCGAGCGGAATACCCGCGCCGCGGGCCAAGGTCTCCCGCATCTCGAACCGCCGCACCGGGTCGGGGCAGGCGTTGACCACCTCGAGCGAGTGCAGGAGGTTGCGGCGGCGCTCCTGGCGAGTGGAGCCCATCAGCTCGAGGAGGAAATCGGCGGCCGGGAGCGCCGCCGCCGCCCTGCGGCCGAACCCCTCGGCGCCTTCCCGCCTGGCGACGTCGTCCGGGTCCTGTCCGTCCGGGAGGACGAGGACGCTGACCTCGAGCGCGGCGGCGAGCAGAGTGCGCAGGGCCGCGACCGCCGCCTGGCGGCCGGCGTTGTCGCCGTCGAAGCACACGACGACGTGCGGGACGCGGCGGGCGAGCTCGGCCGCGTGGTGTTCCGAAAGCGCCGTGCCGAGGGTCGCGACGGTCTCGGTCAGGCCGACCCGGTGCAGCGCGATGCAGTCGAAATAACCCTCGACGACGATCGCCCGGTTGGCCTTGGAAAACGCGCGCATCGCGCGATCGAGGGCGAACAGGACGTGGCCCTTGGAGAACAGGCTCGTCTCCGGCGAATTCAGGTACTTGGGGTTCTCGTCGCCGAGGGCGCGGCCGCCGTAGGCGATGATGCGGCTGCGGGCGCTGCGGATCGGGATGGTGACGCGGTCGCGGAAGCGGTCCCAGACCTTCCCGCCGTCGCCCTCGACGACCAGGCCCGCGCCGACGAGGGCGCGCTCGGAGAACTTGCTGCGCAGCTCGTCGTAGAGCGCGCGCCACTCGTTCCTCGCGTAGCCCAGCCCGAACTCCGCGGCGACGTCGAGCGGCACGCCGCGGCGCTCGAGAAAGGCGCGCGGGCGGTCCTGGCTCAGCTGGCGCGCGAACACCGCCTGCGCCGCCTCCATGACGTCCGCGAGCTGCTCCTGCTCGTCCTTGCGCCGCCGCGCTTCCGGGGAGGCGGGGGGGAGCCTCACTCCGAAGCGGTCGGCGAGACGCTCCACCGCCTCCGCGAAGGCCACGCGCTCCATCTCCATGACGAAGTCGATCACGTCGCCGCCGCGCTTGCAGCCGAAGCAGTAGTACGTGCCCTTCTCGCGCGAGACGTTGAACGAACCGGTCTTCTCGCCGTGGAACGGGCACAGCCCCACGTAGTTGCGGCCGGTCTTGCGCAGCGTCAGGTGCTCGCCCACCACCGCGACGATGTCCGCCGCCTCGCGCACCTGCTCGAGCACGGGCCGCGACAGGTCGTACTGGCTCATCGCCACCCTTCCCCGAGGCCGGCCGCGCTCCGCGCCTCGCCGCTGGGGCGCCGCCCTGGGCACGCCTTGCGGGCGGCCCTCACTTGCCCTCCAACTCCGCCTCGGTCACGCCGGTCCCCCCACGATACTGAGGCGGGTGAGCGAAGCTTGCAACCGCCGGGTGCCGCGCGAGCACCTCGCGGACCACCCGGCGCAGGACCCCGGTGCCGTGCCCGTGCACGACCCTGATCCGTGCGATCCCCGTGACCATCGCGCGGTCGAGGAAGGCCTCCAGCTCGTCCCGGGCCTCCTCCTGGGTCATGCCGATGAGCTTGAGCTCGGTTGCGGCGTCGTCGGCGGCGACGACCTCGACCTCCGCCGCGGGCCGCGAAGCGGGTGGGGCCACCGGCTCGCACCCCGCGGCCTCGATCCAGAGCCGCTTGTCTTTGACCAGCACCTCGACCCGCTCGCCGACCACGCGCTGCACCCGCCCGCTGGTCGTGGTGCCCACGAGACGGACGGTCGCGCCCGGCGCGAGCGGCACGAGGGGCGGGGTGGGGGCGGGGTGCTCGGGCTCGAGGGCCAGCGCCCGGTGGCGCAGCGCGGCCAGACGCCGCTTGCCGGGGAACTCGCCGCGCTCGCGCGCCTGCTCGAGTTCCACCAGCGCCGCGGCAAGCTGCTCGCGAGCCCGCCGCCTGAGCGCGTCCCGCTCCTGGTCCAGACGCGCCCTGACCCTCGCGCGCTCCTCGTCGAGGCGGAGCACCTCGCGCTCCAGGCGCGAACGCTCCTCCGCGCTGCGGCGCTCGGCGGCGCGCAGGCTTTCGGTCTGGCGCTGCAGGTGCTCGCGCTCGGCGGCGAGGGCCGCAAGGTAGGCGTCGATGGCGAGGAACGAGCGGGAAACCAGTTCGCGGGCGCGGGCGAGCACCGCGGCCGGGACCCCGCACGAGCTCGCGATGGCAAGCCCGCGCGAGCGGCCGGGCGCGCCGACGTGGAGCCGGTAAGTGGGGCGCCCGCTCGCTTCGTCGTAGCCCATCGCGGCGTTGACGGCGCCCGCGACCTCCTCCACGTGCGCCGCGACGGTGATCAGGTGCGCGGTGGCCACCGTCCAGCAACCTCGCCGGGCGAGATCCTCGACGAGCGCGGCGGCGAGCGCCGCCCCCTCCTCCGGGTCGGTGCCGGACCCGAGCTCGTCGTAGAGCACGAGGGTGTCGGCGTCCGCCGCGGCGAGCAGCTCGGCCGTGGCGTGCATCGCACCGGTGAACGTCGAGAGGTCGGAGAACAGGTTCTGCTCGTCGCCGAGGTGACACCACAGGCGCGAGAAACGCGGCAGCGCGCTCCCCGCGTCGGCGAGCACCGGGATCCCCGCCTGCGCCATCAGGGCCGCCAGCCCGACGGTCTTGAGCGCCACGGTCTTGCCGCCGGCGTTGGGACCCGAGAGCAGGACGAGGCGCTGGCCCGGCGCGAGCGCGAGGTCGAGCGGCACGACCGGGCGGACGTTGCCGGCGTTCCCGAGCACCTCGGCGCGCAGCGGGGCGAGCGCGGGTTCGAGCAGCGGGTGGCGCGCGCCGGCGAGGCGGATCGCGGCGCCCGCGCCGGGCTCGAGGAGGGTGGCGCCGCACGCCTGTCCGAACAGGACGCGCGCCTGAGCGGCGTCGAGCCTGGCGAGCGTGTCGGCGGCCGCGAGCAGCTCGTCGCGGTGGCGGTGAAAGGCGGCCGCGGTCTCGGCGAGAACGCGCTCCTCCTCGGCGCGCGCCAACGCCGTCGCCTCGGCGAGCGCGTTGTTGAGCTCGACGACGGCGAACGGCTCGAGGAAGACGGTGGCCCCGGACGAGGAAACGTCGAGAACGAGGCCCGGCATCGTGGAACGCTCGGCGGCGGGGACCGGGACGCAGTAGCGGTCACGCCGGAGGGTGAACGGGCCGAGCGCGCTGGTGTGCGCCCTCCGGACCTGTTCCACCGCCGCGACGATCGCCCCGCGGTGGCGCTCGCGCGCGGCACGGGTTTGGGCGAGCGCGGGCGACGCGCTGTCCAGGACCTCCCCGGACGGCCCCAGGCGCTGCTCGCAGAAGGCGAGGAGAGGGTCGAACTGGGGGAGCTCGGCCGCCATGACGGCGAGCTCGGCACCGACGCCGGCGGCCGCCAGGGCCGCTCGCACCTCGACGACCCGGCGCACGAGGGCGATCAGGCGGGAAAGGTCCGCCGCGTCCGCGGCTCCCGGGGTGTCGTGGGCGAGCAGATCGGCGGCGTCCAGGCCGGTGAACGGCAGCGAGCCGTGCTCGGCGACGAGGGCGTACAGGTCGCGGGTCAGCCGGAAAGCCGACGGCCCTTCCCCCGGCGTGAAACGGGGAAGGGCCGCGGTGACCTCCCGCCGCCCGCGCTCGCTGCGCGCGAACGAGGCGACGAGCTCGAGAACCCGGTCGAACTCCAGTGAGGCGAAGGTCAAGGCCGTACCGGCGGGGTTACAGCAACCCCGCCTTGCGCTGCTGGGCCAGCTTCCGGAGGAGCTTCTTGCGCGCCTGGATCAACTTCCGCTTGCGCCGCACACTCGGCTTCTCGTAGTGCTGCCGCTTCTTGATCTCGGACAGGATTCCGGCCTTCTCACACTTCCGCTTGAAGCGGCGCAGCGCCTGCTCGAACGATTCGTTGTCCCGAACATGCACCATCGTGGGCATCGCGCGATCTCACCCCCCCTCTGCGCTGGTCTTGTCGCGCCACCAGGGGTGGGCGCGAGCGCGCTCGTCAAAGGGAGAGAATGGTACCACACCGCGGGGGATCGCGGTCAACGGCGGTGGCGGTGGCGGGCCGGGCGCGGCGCCGGCGCCGCCGCGGCGGGCGTGGAGGCGGGCGCCGGAGGGCGTCCGGCCAGCGCCAGCGCCGCGGCGAGGTCGGCCGGGATCGGGATCCCCAGGGTGCGGTAGGCGCGCGCCGCCGCGGTCAACGGTTCGAGCGCCTGCCGCGCGTCGCCGCCGCGCTCCTGGAGGTGGCGGGCGTTGGCGGCCGCGGCGCCCGCGTACATGGCGAGCGCCTGGCGCGTCTCGGGCCGGTCGGGCGCGAGGTTGAGCGCCTGGTTGAGGAACGTCGCGAGGACGAGCTGGTCGTGCGTGTAGGCAACCTCGTAGGCCGCCTCGGCCTCGCGCGCGGCCGCCGGCGGCGCCACCCCCGGCGCGGACGCCCGCGCCCGCTCCATGCGGTCGCGTGCGGTGACGTACTGGGCGTGAGCGGCCGTCACCTTGACGAACTCGGCGCCGGCGTCGAACCGCGCGGAGGCAGGCTCGGGCCGCCCGCCGCACGCGGCGGCGAGCACGAGCACCACACCGCCTCCCGCACGCCGAAACCAGGTCTTCACGGCCCTCCCGGAACGCGGACGCTAGCAGAGAGGCGGCCCTCGAGGCAACGCGAGCTTTCCTTGACAGTCTTCGCGCGCGACGCGGATAATGCCGATCGGATCGAGCACACGGAGGCACCATGGAGACGCACGAAGCAATATTCGCCGAACTCGAGCAGATGCGCGAAGGTGCCGCGGCGCTGTTGCGCGCCAAGATGGACGCAATGGCCGGTCAGATCCGCGACCAGGCGACCCGGGTCGCGGGCGACCTCAGCGTCGTGGTGCCTCCGGATCTCGAGGCCTTGCTTCCGATCGCCTCGTTGGCGGAGCGTCTGAAGAGCCTGGCGACGCCGCCCCCGCCCCCGCCGGCGCCGGTGCTCGCGCTCGACCTCGATGTCCTGCGCCGGCTCGACGCCGGTCGCGCCCAGTCCGAAGTGCTGCAGGAACTGCTGCGCCAGCTCGGGGCGTGGTGCGGCCCCCGCGCCATCGCCGTCTTCCGCGACGGCAACGCCCAGGGGTGGTCGAGCGCCGGTTTCGCGACGGGGAACCCCGCGCGCGCCTGGCACGGGACGGTGGCCGCCTCGCCGGCGCTCACCAAGGCGGCCGCGGGAACGCCGGTGATCGTGCAACCGCGCGCCGATGCGGTGCTGTCCGAGTGGTTCGGCGGCGGCGACGAACGCCTGTTCGTGGTGCCGATGGCGCTGCGCGGCAAGGTGGTCGGGGTGCTGCTGGCGCTTGACGGTGGGCCCGGCCTGAACGTCCCGATGGTGCAGCAGCTCACCTACACCGTCGGACTCGTGCTCGAGACGCTCGCGGCGCGCCCGAGCGTGCCGACGCCGACGCTGGCCGAGCCCGAAATCCTGGCGGGCGAGCCGGCGGCCGTCGAGGTTCCGCCGGCGGTTCTCGAGGCGGTTCCGGTGGCGGCCGTGGAAGCTCCGGCCGCGGCGGTGGAAGCCGAGGTTGCAGTGGCGGAAGTCCGCCCGGCAGCCGCGGACGGTTCGGAAACCGTTGAGCTCAAGGTGCCCGTCGCCCCGAGCGTCTCCGGCGCCGCGCTGCGCGCCCCGGAGGACGAACGCAAGCACGAGGAGGCGCGCCGCTTCGCGCGCCTGCTGGTGTCCGAGGTCCGCCTCTACAACGAGCAGGCGGTCCAGGCGGGCAAGCTCGCCCGCGACATCTACGGGCGCCTGAAGGAAGACATCGACCGTTCGCGGGAGATGTACGAGCAGCGCGTCTCCCCCGAGGTGCGCGCGGACAGCAACTACTTCCACGACGAGATGGTGCGCATCCTGGCGGATGGCGACGCTGACGCTCTCGGCATGTAAGCGCTCCCCGCTCCGGCCGGTCCTCACCCTCCTGCTCGTCGTCCTCGGCGCCTGCAGGGCGGCCCCTCCTCCGTCGCTCGCGCACGCGACGGCCGCGAAGGGCGCCGCCGCCCGGGCCAAGGCGTTCATGCGGGTCGCGGTCCAGGGGCGGGAGGCGGAACGAGCGCGCGCGGCGCTGCTGTGGGGTCTGTACGCCTGCGACGCCCGCGCTCCCCTGGCGGGCCTCGCGGGATTCAACCTGGCGCGCCCGACGGGCGGCCTGGCGCGGTTGGCCGCCCGCCGGCTCGAGGACGCGCTCGCCGCGTCGCGCTCGCCGTTGGCGGGGTGGACGGCGGCGGTGCGCGCGCCCTGGCTCGCGGCCGACGACCGCACCCGCCTGCGCCTGCGGGGTGCCGAAACGCTCCTCGCCCGGGGCGCCGCCGGCGACGCGTGCGCGCTGGCGCCCGACCCGAACGAGCTCGCCGGCGAGGCACGCGCCCGCGCTCTCGGGGTCGTCGCGAGGTCGGGCGACAGCGCCGCGGCCGCCGCCAAGCGCAGGCTCGCGGTCGAGTTCCCGCAGCTGTTCGACGCGCTCGCCGGTCCGGGCGGCGCCGCGCCCCTCACCGCGTCGTTCTCCGCCGCCGAGTGGGCGACCAACGCGGCGGCGTGGCTCGAGGCGGGCCAGCCGCAGGCGGCGCTGCGCGCGGCGGGACGGGCCGGGCCCGCCGGCTTCGTGATCGCCGCGCGGGCCGCCATTCGCCTGCACCGGCCCGCGGCCGCGCTGGCGTGGGCCCAGCGGGGCGGCAACCGCTGCGGCGCGTGCCTGGTGGAGTACGCGCAGGCGGAGCGCCAGCTCGCGTGGGGGGCGACGGCGTCCCTCCGGGCGCGGGGCTTCGCGGAGATGCTGCGGGCAGCCAAGCGGGCGGACGAGATCGTGCCTTCCTCCGACCCGTTGCACGCCCGCGGCGAGGTGCTCGAAGCGGAGGCGCTCGTCGAGCTGGGGCGCTTTTCCGACGCGCTGCCGCACCTGGCGGGCGACGCGGCGGCCGCCCAGCCGCGCTTCGAGTGGGTGTGCCGCCGGCTCGTCATGCTGCAGTCGCGGGAGGGTCGCGTGTGGCCCGCGGGCATCGCGGTGCCGGCGCGGAGCGAGCGGGGCCGGCGCCTCGCGGCCTTTTGGCGCGCTCTGGCGCAGGCACGGGGCGGCGACCGCAGCGGCCTTACGGCGCTCGCCGGGAGCGGGTTTCCCGATCTTCCGGCGCAGTGGGCGGCCGAGGCGCTCGGCCGCTCGGGCGTGGCCGCAACCCCGTCGGAGGAGCGGCTTGCCGTGCCGCCGCCGCCGCCGTGGGCCGGCGACCTGATGGCGGCGGGGCGGGTGGCCGACGTCGTGTTCGCGTGGCGGGCCGAGCTCGAGGCGGGCGGCGCCGACACGCGGGGGTGGCTCGGCCTCGCGGCGTTGGCCGCGATGCCGCCCCTGGAAGCGATCCCCCTGCTGGTGAGGGGGGAACCCAGGCTGCTCGCGGGACCGTGGCAGGGGGTCAGCCGCGATCTGCTGGAGCGTTACCTGCCGCTGCCGTGGCGGGCCGAGATCGAGGCGGCGGCGCGGCGGACGGGGGTGCCGCCGTGGGTGCTCGCGGGCCTCGTACGGCAGGAGTCGGCGTGGAACCCGCGGGCGCGCTCCGGGGCCGGCGCGCTCGGCCTCGCGCAGGTGCTGCCGGACGTCGCCGCGGAAGCGGCGCGTACGGTGCCGGGGGGGGCGCCGCCCGGCGACCTCTTCCAACCCGACCGCAACCTCACCCTCGGTGCCGCGCTGCTGGCGCACCTCCGGCCGGTCTTCGGAGGCTCCTGGACCGCGGCGCTCGCGAGCTACAACGCTGGGACGAACCGGGTGCTGGAGGCGTGGAACCGGTGCGGGCGCCGTGACGGGCCGGAGTTCGTCGAGAGCCTGGAGATCCCCGAAACCTGGGACTACGTGCACCGCGTCGTGCTCCTGGCCGAGGGCTACCGGATCCTGTACTGGCCGGAGGGGAGGCCGTACCCATGGACGTGATCGGAGTGTCGTCGCAGCGCCGGCGCCAGCTCGTGGACGTCACCAGCTTCGTGCAGGAAGCGGTGGCCGCCTCGGGCGTCGCGGACGGGGTCTGCCACGTCGCGGTGCCGCACACGACGGCCGCCGTCCTGCTCAACGAGAACGCCGACCCGGCGGTCGGCGACGACATCCTCGCGGCGCTGGCGGCGATGCTCCCGGCGGTCGCCTGGCGTCACGTCGAGGGGAACTCCGACGCGCACCTGCTCTCCTCGCTGGTGGGACACTCGGTGACGGTGCCGGTCAGCGGCGGGGAGCTCGCCCTCGGTCGCTGGCAGGCCGTCTACCTCCTGGAGTTGGACGGGCCGCGGAAGCGCGAACTCTGGGTCACCTGCCTGGGCAGGTAAGGCGAGGAGCGGCTCCGCCGCGCCGAGCGGGGGGCACGGGGGCATAGGCGCTAACTTTAGTGTTGACATTGGCGAGCGGGTGAATATGCTGTGGGTATGGAAGAATGCGCTCTCGTACAGGAAGAATGGCGATGGGTTGAAGGTCTCCTGCCTGAC
>SCRJ01000060.1 GCA_004298115.1 Acidobacteriota bacterium | reverse complement strand
GGCCCCGGCGGGCCTGACCTGCGGGCTCGCCGTGGTCGAGCACGGCGAGCACGTCCCGGCCGACGCCCTGCTGACCGGGGTCCGCCGCCTGTTCGAGGGGTGGGCGCTGGGCCGGCCGCTCACCGCGGAGAGCTTCCGCGAGATCCGCGACCGGGTCGAGCGGCGCCCGGCGCAGTACGGCGTCGTGGAGAAGCTGCCGGAGAGCGCCCTGCGGTCGCTGGGGGGGGCGCTGCTGGAGGAGAGGCGGGCGGCGGAGGCGGTCGAGGTGTGCCGCTACCGGGTGGAGAGCTACCCGCGCTCCGCCGACGCCCACGTCGGCCTCGGCGACGCGTACCGGTTGGGCGGCGAGGGGGAGAAGGCGCGCGCGTGCTACCGCCAGGCGCTGACCCTCGCGCCGGACCACGCCGACGCCCGCGCCCGCCTGCAGGAGGCGACCAAATAGGCGCGGCCGGTGATCCGCTCGCGGCTGGGGCGTCCGGGAACGTCCGCCCGCCGGAATCGTCGGCGCGTTTGGGCGTCGCGCTCCGCGCGGCCGACGATCGCGCCGAGCCTGACGCGCCCGATGATCGCGCTGCCGGGGTAGAGGGTCCGGGAGCGCCGGCTCGCCCTCGAGGAGCGCCTCGTCGAGGTCGAGGCGATTGCTGCTCCCGAGATGGCGGGAAGGCGATTCCTGGTACGGATCCTTTCCCTATTGGGGCGGCAGCGCGACCTTGAAGCGGACGTCGTACTGCCACTTCACGCCGTCGCTCTCCTGCGGGCCGTCGGTGTGCGCCGTGCCTTCGAGGAGCGACGTCGTGAACGTCGTCGCCGTGAACGCGTGCATCCCCGACATCCCGTGGCGGCCCGGCGACAGCGCCATGTGGTAAACGGCGGCGTTCTCGGCGGCGTCGAGCTGCCTGCTCCTGGGATCGAGGTGCAGCTCGAGCGCGTGCACCTTGCCGTCGCGCACGAGGCCGGCGATCGCGGAGACCCCGTCGTCGTCCTTCGGGATCGCGTTCGCCGGCAGCGCGACGTCGCTGAACAGCACGAAGAGGTCCTTCTTGGTCTCGTCGAAGAAGTTGGGCTTCCAGTACGCGTAGGCGTAGGCGAACGCGGTGCTGGTGCCGTTGACCGTGAACGTGCCGCTCACCTGGTCCTGAGCGGTCGCGATGCCCGTGATGCTCGCGGTGGCCGCGCAGGCCAAGAGGATCGCCGGACCCAGGCCGGCACTGATGGATCGAGTCGTATGCACGGTAATCCCTCGACTTTCTTGGTGCTTGTCTATCACAACACGCGTATCGCCGATGCATTCCCTTCCGACAGTCGTGGCCACCGGTCGGGGGGCTCCTTCACGTCAAGAAGGAGCGATGGCGCTACCAAGTGCCGATGCGGGGGGCGCCGCAAGCTGGGTTGTGAGGCATCAGCAACCCCTTGGTTGGCCGAAAGCAACGGGGCAGCCCAACCCTGACTCCAACATTGTCGATACGCGTGGACGTGGTACCGATCGGCACCGATCCGATCCACACACGCGAAAGAAGGTGAGATGTTGGCACCTGGAACTGACGACGTCTTTACACTACGCTCCGGCCGGGGGTACGATCAGTTCAAACTTGGGGATTGAGGAGCGGCAACATGGCAAAGAAGATCCCGGTTTCCGGTTTGATCGCCGGCCTCGCCCTGGCCGTGGTCCTCCCGACGCGCGGGTTGAACGCCGGTCAAGGCACGGGGACGGCCAAACACGTTCTCGATATCGAGATGACCGACGTCTTCGCCGACCACTGCCGGGTCTGGATCCGGGTCACGAACAGGGGGAACGTCAAGATCGACAAGGTCTTGCGGGAGCAGGTCTGGGTGGATGGACTGCTCAAGGATGACAGCAGGATGCACTACGTCCTGGAGCCCGGCGCCGTCTTCGCCCACGGAGTCGGCGCGGACCCCGGCTTGAAGATCTCCGGCCTGCACAGGAAGGTCAGGGCGTTCATCGACGCCGATAACGTCCTGCCTGAGCTCATTGAGGCCAACAACAGTAAAGAGGTGAGCTTGTCCTGCATGGTGGCGGCCGTCGCCGGTTCGATCCAGCCCGTCGCCGCGAAGCCCGACCTGACCGCGTCGTTCGATTTCAAGAACGTCATCCGCAAAGATCCCAACGCGGACGGGGCCTACATCTATTGGGCGGACATCGAATTCACGGTCACCAATCATGGGCCGGGGAACGCCGGACCCTGCATGATCCGCCTGGAACAGAACTCCGGACGCGGCGGCGCGTTCGAGCAGGCCGGTCCGGAGATCAGCATCCCGGCTGTCAACGCCGGCCAGAGCGTGACCAAGGTGTCGACGTCGTATCAGCATACCGGCCCGGCCCCGACGTATCGGGCCACGGTCGACAGCCACAACGCCGTGGCCGAAGCCGTCGAGGGCAACAA
This sequence comes from Acidobacteriota bacterium, assembly GCA_004298115.1. Lineage (GTDB taxonomy): Bacteria > Acidobacteriota > Thermoanaerobaculia > Thermoanaerobaculales > Thermoanaerobaculaceae > RBG-13-68-16. Next base: position 2,459 of record SCRJ01000060.1, on the reverse strand, counting down.
CCAGTTCACGAAGAAGTTCCCGTATTGAGCCGGCGGGCGTGATCGGTCGAGGTGTCACCGTCTGACCGTGTTCATCGCGTCGGCGTACGCGACGCGATGCGATCGGGTCGGATGACGGCGTCGCCGAGCCGCCGCCTGCGCCGTTCCTCCCGCAGAACCGGGAATGCGGACATGGCGCCGATCTGAGCGTCCGCTACCTCCGCACCTGACACCGGCCGGGGATCGCCTCGTTCAGCAGCCTGACGGTCCTTGGCCCGGTCCGGAGAGCCGGAGCAACGTCGGCTTCAGGACGGGGAGCTCGGGAGCCCCCCAATTCGGTCTGCCTCGTGCGTGGAGCTGCCCGGTGTCAGCCTCCCCATTCAGCGTATCTCAGCCCACGCCCGTCGCCCATCTCCTGCCGGTGGCGCGCAGCATCGGGGGAGCACGAACTGCTAGAGTGGAACGATGCTTCCCGAGTACTTCGCGATCATCGGTGCCATCATCGGCTCGCTCGGCGGTTTCTACTACTTGTACGAAACCATCGCCGGCAAGGCCCAGCCCAACCGCATCACGTGGCTGCTCTGGGGGATCTTCCCGATGGTCATCTTCGTGGCGCAAAGGGCGCAGGGCGTCGAGGGGTTGTCGTGGGCGTCGTTCGTCGCCGGCTTCACGCCGTTGCTCGTCGTCACCGCATCGTTCTTCAACGAGAAGGCGTATTGGAAGAGCGAACCGCGCGACTACGTCCTGATGGCAGCGGCTTTCGTCGGCATCATCCTCTGGGCCGTCACCGCCAATCCGAACATTGCGTTGCTCTTCTCGCTGCTGGCCGATATGCTGGCGGGCATCCCGACGCTCATCAAGTCGTATCGCCATCCCCGTTCCGAGAGTTGGATCGCCTATGCGATCAGCACGATCGGCTTCGGAACGAGCTTCCTGTCGGTGCAAACCTACAACTTCGAAAACACGGCGTTCGTGGCCTACCTGTTCGTCCTCAACGGCGCCTTTGCGGTGCTGGCCTCACGGGGCCGCGCGCACCGGCAGGCCACCGGCTAGGTTGGGCCGCGAGGTCGCCGGTGGGTTCCAGGGAGTGGCCGACGTACCAGGGCACAGAGGGTGGGCGGCCTGTGGAGATCCCATACGATTGGCCCTGACCTGCCCTGATCTGCACCCCTGAAGCCAGTCCAGGCAAGATCTGAGACGACTCAGCTCCGTGCCTGCGCGGCGCGCACCATCACGGAGTCCATCTGCTACGCTGGCACCCGAATCTCTCGAATTCTGCGGTCAAACAGTGGGAGGGGAGACGATGGGCGACAAGGGCGGCAAGAAGGACAAGCAGAAGGAGCAGAAGCAGAAGACCGACCACAAGCAGCACGAGGCCAAGGCCAAACAGGACAAGCAACCGAGGAGAAAGACCGGATAGGGCGCCGGTCGCGACGCGGGGGCGCACAACGCGTCGCCGGGTCATCTGCGAACTTGACACCTCTTCCCGGCCCCGAACCACCGAACGAACGACTTCTCGGTGGTTGGGATCTCGGCGCGCCTGGTGGTCTATCTCCTCGTCAACCGCGCAGACCTCGCTCGAGTTCAGGTGCAGGTCGATGCCACAATTCTCCCCAGGCGGTGGCCCTTCGTCCTTGGGTTTCGAGCCTGCACGGTCGACCTGGCGAGCCCCCCGCGACGCCGCAAATCGCGAGACCGGCCTCGTCACCCCGTCAGGGAAGCCTGCATGCGGCGACACATGTCGCGAAGTGAGTGGCGCAGCGCCTCCGCGCGATTCCGCGAGGGCGGCGTGAGACTCGGGCGGCGACCCGGTACCGGGGTCGGGAGGTTCAGGTCAGGCCGGGAGTGACGCGTGTGCGGATCGGGTGGATCTCGATCGAGCGCCACACGCCGCCGAGGACGTAGGGCTCCTGCGCCAGCCACACCTCCTCGAGCTCCTTGCGGGACGCGAACTCGCACACCACCACGGAACCGATCATCCTTTCTCTCTCGTCAAGGATGGCGCACCCGTACTGGAACACTCCCTCCATCCGGAACTTGTCGAACGTCGCCAGGTGGCGCTCCCGCGCCGCGAGACGGCGCGCCATCGCGCCGTCGTCGGTTCCGTCACGGGCGATCAGAATGAACTCCATCGGGGCCTCCACGCTTCTCCGCGTGCCGCGCGCGCAAAAGGGTCACGGCATCGGGCGGACCGTGTCGTGACGTGAGTTGGTGTGGTCGCCGTCCCACCTTCCGGTGGGAGCGTTGCTCCTCCCGGGAGGGCGGCGCTCCCGCCGTGCACCGCACTCGTGCCGTCTACGAGGAACGGCGCGCCGGGTTTCGCGGTATCCGGGCCGACCGTCAGTCCAGGGGGGCATGATACGGACCGCCGACGCAGCGATGCGTGCGATGAGTGCCGGGTCCGTCGCCGCCTCCTGGCTCCAAGTCGGAGGAGGAGAACGCGGCTGAGGGCGTCGGGAACCCGCGAGTTCGGGCTTGGG
>SCRJ01000059.1 GCA_004298115.1 Acidobacteriota bacterium | reverse complement strand
GACGATCTTCGTCATTCTGCTCGTACTGTGGCTGCTCGGCATGATCACTTCCTACACGATGGGCGGCTTCATCCACATCCTGCTCGTGGTCGCGGTGATCATTCTGATCGTCAGACTCGTATCCGGCCGACGCGTCCTCTAGGGCCATTCGCCGGGAGCTTCGAAGGGAGCGCAAAACCATGACGCTGCTTCTCTTGATCGTTGTGTTGGTCCTCCTCTTTGGTGGCGGGGGTGGCTACTACTACTACGGCAGACGAGGACGGTCGTAGGACGGCGTTCGGGGCCTGGCCGGACATGCGCTTCGGCTCGGGGAGATATCCCCGCGCCGAGGCACCAGGTCAACATGAAGCGACCGGCACTCTTCGAGCGGGTTGCGCGGGGAGCGGGCCTCCTTCCCGTTGCGGTGTTCACGATTGCAAGTGTGCAAGGTGCGGTCTCGAGCCGGTTGGAGATCGTGCGGTATCAGGCCGCCCGCACCGGGTATCAGGCGGCGGCGCAATCGGCCACGAGCGTAGAGGACCAAGTACCCGCCCCTGCCGGCGTGGATTTCACACTGTGGTCCGAGGGTCGCATTCGGTCGTACCAGGACAGTCGTGCTGAAGAAGGGTGTCGGCCCCAGGCGCTCGCCCTGCTCGAGATCCCGCGGCTCGGCCTCACGGTGCCCGTACTCGAGGGTACCGACGAGCTCACCCTCGACCGGGGCGTCGGGCACATCGAGGGCACGGCGCTCCCGGGCGAGTGCGACAACGTGGGCATCGCCGGCCACAGGGACGGCTTCTTCCGCGTGCTCAAGGACGTGACGGAGGGCGACACGATCGCGCTGGTGACCCTTTGGGGGACCATGCGCTACACCGTGGAGGACATGCGGATCGTGGAGCCGGAGGAGATTCAGGTCCTGGACCCGACGAGTGCGCCCGTCCTGACGCTCGTCACCTGCTACCCGTTCTACTACGTGGGCAATGCGCCCGCACGCTACGTCGTGCGGGCCCGCCTGACGTCCGAGGGTCAGTGATGGCAACGCACAGCAGCGTACGAGGACGTGCTCAGGGAGTGAGGCACGGAAAGGAGGTGGACGCGGGCACAGCACAAGGATCTTCCGGCCGTCGCAACACCGTGTCGAGACGTACCGACCGTTCCGTGTGGAACAAGCTCAAGAAAGGGAGGTTTCAGCAATGTCGAAGAAGTTCATAGTTCTTGCAGTGCTGGCCGTCGTGGCGCTCACCTTCACCGTGACCGCCCAGGCCCAGTCTCTCGTCAAGCAGGAGATCACCAATGGCACCGTCGTCAACGTGGGAGAGAACTTCCTCGTGGTCAAGCTGGCGGATGGCACGGTCAAGGGTTTTGACGTCCCGGCCGGTTTCATGTTCGACCAGGGGGGTACCCAGGTCCCGTTGAGCGCCCTCAAGCCGGGTCAGGTCATCACGGCTTCCATCACCACGACCGAGCCCCTGACGGAGCAGGTTGAAGAGGTCACGGACGCAACGGTCGTGAAGACCATCCACCGGAACCTGCTCGTCAAGCTGGCCGACGGGACGTACAGGACGTACGACGTCCCGAAGGGCTACAGGTTCGCGGTCGACGGCAAGGAACTCTCCGTGTTCCAGCTCCAGCCCGGCATGAAGCTCTCGACGACCATCGTCAGCGAGAAGGAAATCAAGACGATGACGGAGCCCGAGTTCCAGGCTGAAGTCCAGAGGCATGAGATGCATCCGCGTCATGCGATGCAGCCGGCTGCCGCGACGGCGCCGGAGGCCACAACGGCCAAGAGACTCCCCAAGACCGCCAGCCCGCTGCCGCTGATCGGACTGCTCGGCCTGGTCTCGCTCGGCCTCGCGGGGGGCCTGTCGGTCCTGCGCCGCCGCGAAGAGAGCTGAGTCTGCAACCACCTTGCATCGAGACGGGCCGTCCGAGCGGTCGGCCCGTCTCCTTCTTTTGCTTCAACGCCCAATGCCTACGACGGACGTGGACAGAACACATGAGGAGGTGATGTCGAACCACCGCCCTATGCAGAGGAAATGGCGTCATCGCGAGGAGTCGCGCCGGCGGCATCGTTCGCACTGAAACGATGCCATGCCGTCGGTGCGACGCGGCCGCGCGCAGCGGGGTGGGCAACGCGCGGACCCCCGATTGCGGGGTACGATGCCGGGAGAGGGTGCCGCGCTACGGCGATGCCAGGCCGGCCGGAGCGGCGCCCGAACGACAATGACCACCTCGACCTCCTCCGCGGGCCAAACGAAGCACCCGAGGCCGGCAACCCGCGCGGCGTGGGCGGCGCTCAACGCCGTCCAGCTCGCGTTCGCGCTGCTCTGGTCGGCGGCCTGCATCAGCGCCGCGCTCGTCGTGTTCGCGCTGACGCGGCGCCGGGCGGCGCCGCTCGCCATGGCGCGCCGGCTCTGGGCGCCGGGGCTGCTGCACGGGGCGGGCGCGCGCGTCGAGGTGGAAGGCACCGACGAGCTCGATGCCGCCTCCGCCTACCTGTTCGCCGCGAACCACCAGTCGAACATCGACGTGCCGGCGCTGTTCGTGGCCCTGCCGGCGCCGCTGCGCTTCGTCGTCAAGCGCGAGCTGCGAGCGGTCCCCTTCCTCGGCTGGTACATCGCCGCGATGGGGATGGTGTTCGTGGACCGCACCGGGCCGAGGGACGCCGTCAAGTCGATGTGGCGCGTCCCCGAGATCCTGCGCGCCGGGCAGAGCGTCGCCTGCTTCCCCGAGGGGACGCGGAGCCGCGACGGCGCGATCCGGCCGTTCAAGAGCGGCTCAATCGCCATGGCGATCGAGGCCGGCGTGCCGGTCGTGCCCGTCGCGCTGATCGGGACCGGCGGCGTGCTGCCGCCGCACGGGTTCCGCGTGCGCCCGGGCGTGCTCCGGGTGCGTGTCGGCCGCCCGATCGCCACGGCCGGGCTCGCCGTGAGCCAGCGCGGCGAGCTTGCCCGGCGCGTGCGCGACGAGGTCGAGCGGCTCTACGCCGGCCGGTGAGCGCGCGCCGGCGCCGGGCGGCGCGCGGAAGCCGGCGCCGGCCCGATGCGGTTATGGTGTGGGACGGAGGGGAGCGATGACCAGGCAAGAACGCGCGAAGTTGATCCGGCAGTACGCGGCGGGCGGCGACGAGGTGCTGCAGGCCCTCGATGGCTTTCCGCCGGCCAAGCTCACGGCGCGCCCTTTCCGCGGCAAGTGGACCGCCGCCGAGATCGTGCACCACCTCGCGGACAGCGAGATGACCTCGGCGATCCGGCTGCGCCGCCTCGTCGCCGAGGAGCGGCCGCTGATCCACGGCTACGACCAGGAGGCGTTCGCCGCGCGGCTACGGTACAACGAGCGCGACATCGAGCCCGCCCTGGAAGCGTTCCTCGCCGCGCGCGCGACCACCGTGCAGATCCTGGACGGGATGACCGCCGCCGAGTGGGCGCGCCAGGCGTGGCACACCGAGGCCGGTCCGTACGGCCCCGAGCGCTGGCTCGCGATCTACGCGGCGCACGCCCACAACCACGCCGCGCAGATTGCGCGGCTGCGCGCCGCCGTGACGGCGAAGGCCGGCGCGAAGCGGACGTCCAAGTCCGAGCGGTGACGGGCGGGCCGAACTCCGCCACCGCCGCCTCGTCCGCAGGACGCCGGGGCCTTGCGCCGGCGGGTACGAGCGCCTGCGCACCTTCGGGCTTCAACCTCGAGTCACGCGCGGCTGCACGCGCCCCGCGGGCGGCCGTCACCCCGGCCGCCGCTCCTCGCGCTGGGCTTCGAAAAGAGGGCGGCCTCCCGGCGGGGCAGCGGCTCGGCGACCCACCCCCGGGCGTGGTTCCCGGCATGGGTGACCTCCCACGCCGTGCCGCCGTGCTCGAAGCGCATACCCAGGTACGGCGTACGCCGCAAGTGGATCACCGCCACCATGGCCGCTTCGCCGCGGTCGAGGATGATCGGAACGGCCGTCCCCGCCTCCGCAGCGCTGTCGCTTTGCATGTCCCGCATTTCCGGCCCCGCAGGCGCCATGGCACCCCCCTTTCCAGCCGTTGTTCCGGATACCGCCGAACCACCAGCCGTCACCCTATTAGACGTAGCCCGCGACCGGTTTGTTCGTGCCGCGGGGCGCCGGCGGGAGGATCGGGTGCGCTCCGTCACATTGAAACCCCGTATCATCTTCTCGCGACCGGAACCTTCGCCGCCCCCGGACCGTCGGACCCATACCTTCCGGCGGCGGGTGTCACCCTCGAAGGGGTTCGGCCTCGTCGTCCGTCGCGATCGGCAAACACCGGCTCGTTCGGCCGCGGCCCCTGCCGGAGCCGGTCGTCCGATCCGAACCCACCGGCCCTGCGGTAGCAGGGCGGTTGCAGCGCCGTTGGGCTGGGGCATCAAAACGCCGCAGCCCTCGAGTCCGGAGCGCTCAGTCGGCGAGGGCGGCCCGCATCTCGCGGCCGAGCGTCGCCAGGTCGAACGGCTTCTTCAGGAAGCGCACGGCGCCGGTGGCGACGCCGCGGCGCACGGCCTCGTCCTCGGCGAAGCCCGACATGACGATCACCTTGAGCCCCTCCCAGCGGGCCCTCAGGGCCCGCGCCACTTCCGCGCCCGACATCTTGGGCAAGAGGAGATCGGTGAGGAGCAGGTGGAACGGCGGCTGGTCGGGAAGGGCTTGCGCCTCCTCGCCGCTCCCGACCGCCACCACCTCGTAGCCGAGCATGGTGAGCAGCTCGTTCAACGCCTCGCGAGCCCCCGTCTCGTCCTCGACCAGCAGCACCCGCTCCCCGCGACCCTTGCCGAGCCCCGGCGGCGCGCCGGCGGTTTCCCGGACCGCGGCAAACTCCCCGGAGACCTTGCGGGGAAGCGTGATGCAAAGCGTCGTGCCCTTCCCCACCTCGCTCTCCACCTCGATGTGACCGCCGTGCCGGTTCACGATGCCGTACACCACGGCAAGCCCGAGACCGGCGCCCTCGCTGGCGTGCTTGGTGGAGAAGAAAGGCTCGAAGATGCGGTCGCGGAGCCCCTCGGGAATGCCGCAACCGGTGTCGCGCACAACCAGCTGCACGCCACCGTCCCCGGCGACCCCCGTGGCGAGGGTCAACAGACCGCCGCCCGGCATCGCTTCGGACGCGTTGACCGCGAGGTTGATGACCACCTGCTCGAGCTGTACGAGGTCGGCCTCGATGTGAAGCGGGGAGGTTGCGAGGTCGAGGTGCACCGTCACGTTCTCGCGGATCAGGTGGGGCAGGAGAACCGCCGTGGTCCGTACCACCTCGTTGAGGTCCACCCGCTCCGCCTTGACGACCTCGCGCTGCGAGAAGACCAACAGCTGGCGGGTCAGGGACGCGCCGTGCGCCACCCGCTCCTGGATCTCCCGCGCCCGCGCCCGCACCTGCTCCACGTCCTCGGAGTGGGCGAGGAGAAGCTGGGTGTGGCTGAGCACCGCCTGCAGCAGGTTGTTGAAGTCGTGGGCGATCCCGCCGGCCAGCAGCGCCGCAACCTCGAGCCGCTGGACCTCGGCCAGCCGCGCCTGCACGACCTTGCGCTGGGTGAGGTCCCGCACGACAACCTGCACGGCGCGGTCCCCGGCCCACGTCGTGGGCGTCTGGGCGATCTCGACCGTCACCAGCGTGCCGTCCGGCCGCAGCAGCGTCTCCTCGAACGGCGGCGGGGCCTCGCCCTGCCCGGTGGTCCTGGAGACGCGCTCCAGCGCCGCGGCGCGGTTCCCCTCGGGGAGGAAGTCGGTGATCACCCGTCCGACGCTCCCTCCCGGTCCGTCCAGACCGACCAGGTGGTCCATCGCGAGGTTGCTGAAGGCGACGCGGCCGTCGACCAGGATTCCGACCCCGTCCGGTGACGTCTCGACGAGGGTGCGAAAACGCTCCTCGCTGTCCCGCAGGGCGCCTTCCGCGATCTCGCGCTGGATCGCGGCGCCAATCGTGCCGGCCGCCGCCCGCAGCGACTCCAGCTCGGTCAGGGACCAGACGCGGCGAGTCCTGCAGTCGTCGAGACCGATGAAGCCCCAGGGCCGGCCGGCGACGAAGATCGGCACCGCCGCGAGCGATACGACGCCACCCGACTCCGGAATCGCGCGCTCCGGTCCGGGGAGGGCGTCCACCGCGCCGTGGATGATGCCGTCGTGCGTCAACACCTCCAACCACCGCCCGTACCCTGCGGCGAGAACCGGCAGGTTCTGCCGTTCCGGTCGTTCGATCTGGGAGGAAACACCCCTGTCGACCCACTCGAAGCGCTGGCTCACGAGCAGCGTGCCATCGGCGGCCGAGAAGAACTCGAAGATGTACGAGCGACTTGCCCCGGCGGCCTCTCCCAGACGCCCGAGCACCTCGCCGCAGCATTCCCTCCAGCGCGGCACCGCCAGCAGCTTCTGGGCGGCGAACGCGACCGCGGTGAGGATCGCGTCCCGGCGCTCGAGGGCCGCCTGGGCGTGCTTGCGCTCGGTGATGTCGCGAACGATGCCAAACGTGGCGGCGAAACGGCCCTCGGCGTCGGACTGTGGCGTTCCGGTCACGAGCAGGGATCGACGTTCGCCGTCGGGTCGAGAGATCTCGAGCTCGTAGGTGGTCGTCAGGCCCTCCGCGCGGGCCTCGCCTTGCCGGCGCAGCGCCGCGAGTCCGGCCTCCTCGACGAACTCCCTCACGCTGCGCCCGACGAGCGACCCGGGCGCGACGCCGAAGATCCGGTCGTTGGCGGGGTTCGAATAGCGGATGACCTCCCCGCGGTCCACGATCGTGAGTCCCTCCGCGAGGTTCTCGACCAGGGCGTGATAGCGGCCCTCGCTCTGTCGCAACGACTCCTCGGCTCGCTTCAGGTCGGTGGTGTCGATCGAGATGCCGCCCACCAGCGCGTTCTGCCCCCGTTCGTCGGGGATGGGGAACTTGCTGACCATCCAGTGGCGGGTACCGCCGCGGTATCGGATCGGGTCCTCACCCTGGAACGCTTCCCCGGTCTCCAGGATGGCGCGGTCCTGGGCCTTCGAGGTCTCCGCCGTCTCGGGAGCGAGGAAGTCGCTCGCCGGCCGGTCCAGAACTTCGGAAACCGGCCGGCCCAGGACCTCGGCCATCATCGGGTTCACGAAGACGAAGCGACATTCCTTGTCGCGGATGAAGGCGCCGCCCGGGAAATGCTCCATGAAGGCTGCGAAGCGCCGCTGGCTCTCGATCAGGGCGACCCGCGCCAGCCTCTCGCGGCGCAGCAAGGCCGCACTGATGACCCCGATCGCCACCATCGCGAGGAGGATCGTGGTGCGCATGTAGAGTTCGTACGGTGAGGCCTCGAGGATGAGGACGTCGAGAAAGGGTTCCTTCGAGAAGAACAGGGAGTCGACGGCCGCGTCGCCGATCCACAGGGAGCCGCCGACGGCAGCCGATAGGATGACCACTTTCGTCTCGGTCTTCATGACCCGTCTCCGCGTGCCACGGTTCGCGCGTTCAGGGTACCAGGAAAGGAACCGGGTCGTGGCCGCCCGAGGGACATCCGCCGCCCCTCTCTTCCTCCGGGGTCGGGGATCGTCGAACCGGTCGTGCCGGTTCGCCCGCCGCCACCAGGCACCTCGGGTCGCGGACTCGCGCTGCGGCCCGTGCGGCCGCCAGGGTGCGCTACCCGGCGCCTGTCTTGGCCTTCGCGCCTTCGGCGGCGTGTCGCGCGGTCTGGATCGCGAGGTACGGCGCGGCCTTCGCCGGCTCCCCCTCGCGCCGGTACAGCTCGATGATCCAGTTGAGGGCGGTGTCGACACGGGCACGGTCGTTGATGCCGATCTTGTCGCGCAGGGTGGGAAAGCTCCCGACGAGGAGCTCCTCGGCCGCGGCGTACCGCCCCTGCTTCAGCAGGCAGCCGCCCAGCTCGCTCTCCGTCTTGGCGACGTCCCACGAGTCGGGGGGCGGCGAGGCGCGGTCGGTGGCGAGCGCCTCGCGCAGCAGCCGTTCGGCTTCGCGCAGCCCCGCGGGGACGGCCTCCGCGTCCAGCACCGTCGCGAGGTTGACGAGGACGAAGCGCGTGCGAAAGTCCGTCGCCGGGACCTTCGCGCGCAGGATGGCGAGCGCGCGCCGGTTCTCGCTCGCGGCGGCCGGAAGGTTCCCGAGCACCCGGTGGACCTCGGCGAGGTTCGCCAGGTCGAGCGCCAGCTGCGGGTGTTCGTCGCCCAGCACCTTCTCGTGGATGGCCAGCGCCTGCCGGTAGAAGGGCTCTGCCTCCCTGTACTTCCTCTCGGCGACGAGCGTGGCCCCGACGTTGCCGGCGAGCAGCGCGACATCAGGGTGGTTGGGAGGCATCGCCTTCTCGTAGATCGCGAGCGCGGCGCGGAAGGAGCGTTCGGCGCCGGCGAGGTCGCCCTTGCGCACCGAGAGCAGCGCGAGGTTGGACTGCATCGGCACGACGTCGAGCGTGTCGGGCCCCTCGACCTTCTTGCGGATGGCGATGGCCCGGTCGTAGGCCGCCTCGGCGTCCTTGTAGTCGCCGAGGTGGTTCTCGGCGTTGCCGAGGTCGTTGAGGACCTGCGCGACGTTCAAGCTCGCGGGCCCTTCCCGCCTCTCGAAGATCGCGAGCGAGCGCTCGAACTCCGGCTTCGACTCCGCGTCCTGGCCCCGGCTCTGGAGCAGGAGCCCCAGGCTGCGCAGCGTGTCCGCGACCGGAAGGCTCGACGCGCCGAACACGCTCGTGCGGGTCCGCAGCGCCTCGTCGAGCAGGGGCTTGGCCCGATCGAAGAGACCGAGGCTCGAGTAGACGTCGCCCATCGTGTCCACCAGCGTGGCGCGGACCTCGGGGTCCATCGTGTGGTCCGCCCGGATCTGCGCCGTGCCCTTGTCGAGCAGCTCACGGGCGGTGATCGTGGCGCCGCGGGCTTGATCGGGTCTGGAGACGCGGAAGAGCCTGACCAGGAAGCCCGAGACCTGCCCGGTGATCGCCGCCTGGCGGTTGGCCCGGTCGCGTTCGAGGGCGATGCGGTGCGCTTGCACCGCCAGGGCTCCGGCGCCGCCGGCGAGCACGACGACGAGGGAGGCGGCGAACGCGAAGCCGGCCTTGTGGCGGGAGACCATCTTGCGGAGCTGGTAGACGGTGCTCGGGGGTTGCGCCACGATCGGCTGGTTGTTGAGGTAGCGGCGGATGTCTTCGGCGAACCCGGCCGCGCTCTGGTAGCGCTCGGCCGCATCCTTCTCCAGCGCCTTGCCGACGATCGTCTCGATCTCGCGGCCCGCCAGCGAGCGGCCCGGGAGCCGGCCGCGCAGACGCGGCGGCTCGTTGCAGATGATGCGGGCGGCCTCCGGCAGGCTCGCGCGGCGCAGGTCGTACGGCAGCCCGCCGGTGAGCATCTCGTACAGGATGACCCCCAGGGAGTAGACGTCGGTGCGCAGGTCCATCTCGTCGGTGTCGCCGCGGATCTGCTCGGGGCTCATATATGGCAAGGTGCCGCGGATCGTCCCCGCCTCGGTTGCCATGCTCGGGCCCGCGCCGTCCCCGTCCGCGATGCGCGCGAGACCGAAGTCGAGCACCTTCACGGTCGGACCCGCCGCGCCCCCGCGCGACGCACCCGTGGCCGAGTCCTCCTGCACGAGGATGTTGCTCGGCTTCAGGTCGCGGTGGATGACGCCCCGCTGATGCGCGTAGGCGACCGCGTCGCAGATCTGGAGGAACAGCTCGAGCCGGGAGCGGACGCCCCTGTGGTCGCCGGCCGCGGCCGGCTCCTCGCCCCCGAGGAACTCGTCCAGCGTCCGGCCTCCCACCAGCTCCATCGCGAAGAAGTGCTGTCCGTCGTCGGTGCGGCCCGCCTCGTAGATGGCCGCGATCCCGGGGTGCTTGAGGCGCGCCAGCGCCTGGACCTCGCGCTGGAACAGCCGGACGACGGCCTCGTCCACGTAGGCGCCGCCTCGGATGATCTTGAGGGCGACCTCGCGGCGCGGGTTGCCCTGCAGCGCCTCGTAGACCACCCCCATGCCTCCCTCGCCGAGCTTCCGCACGAGGGTATAGCCGCCGATCGTGGCGGGGCGGGGTCCGGGCTCGGGCAGACCCCCAGGAGGCGCAGTGTCAAGGGGCCGGCGCGTGGGCGCCACTGCCGGGTCGTCGGGTCGCAGCGTTTCGTCCATTCTCGGGAGCTTCCTTCGCCCTCCGATAACCCGCGTTGCGACCGGAGGAATTTCCCGGTCCCCCGCCGGCGGTTCGGACGGGCCGGGAGAATGCGGGCGCGGGACGCGCGGTTCCCTTCCAGTGTCGACACTCGGGGGCGCGATGAGTAAGGGACGGTTGGAAGCGTTCAGCGACGGGGTGGTCGCAATCCTGATCACGATCCTGGTGCTGGGGCTGCGGGTGCCGCGGGGTGCCGACTGGGTCGCGCTGCGCCCGCTCGTGCCGGTGTTCCTGACATACGTGCTCAGCTTCGTCTTCCTCGGGATCTACTGGAACAACCACCACCACATGCTCCACCTCGCCGACCGGATCAACGGCGGGATCCTGTGGGCCAACCTGCACCTCCTGTTCTGGCTATCGCTGGTGCCGTTCGTCACCGGCTGGATGGGCGAGAACCACTTCGCCGCCGTCCCCACCGCCGCGTACGGCGCGGTGCTGCTGATGGCCGCCGTCGCCTACACGATCCTCGAGAAGGCGATCATCGCGGAGCAGGGTCCAGGGTCGAGACTCGCCGCCGCTGTGGGCACGGACCTCAAGGGCAAGCTCTCGATCGCGCTTTACGCGGCGGCGATCGCCCTGGCGTTCGTCAACCAGTGGATCTCGGACGGGCTGTACATCGTCGTGGCGCTCATGTGGCTCGTGCCCGACCGGCGCATCGAGTCGAGGGTGGCCGGCTGATGCCGGCCCGACGATGCGAGCATCGGCCGCGGCATGGTCCGCGCCGATGTGGCCCGCGACAGCGGGGCGTGGGGCGGACCACACGACGTCGATCACGGGGGGGGACCAGCCCCGCCTCTACGCTGGAATCGTGCAGACCGTTACCGTTGGGAGACTACAGCTTGACCTCCGCGTACCACCCCTTGTCCACGACCGTGGTGCCGTAGGGTTGCGACAGCGCCTGCAGCTCCGCGATGATCTCCTTGCACCTCGCGGCGCTCGCCAGGCGCGGCACGCCGTAGAGCGGCCCCTCGTCGTCGATCGTGAACGGGATGAGCTCGATCCGCTTGAGCTTCTCGTCGTTCACGGTCATCCGCAGCATGACCCCCTCGAAGATCTTGACCGGGTCGCGGCGGTCCCACACCGACACGTTGGTCGGGCGCGCGATCTCGCCGTCGCGCTGGTGGATGAGGTCGACCGGGATCTTGTCCGGGGCGCGGTACTGGTAGATGAAGTTGGAGAGGCTGTAGAAGATCGGCTTGCCCTTGTAGATCTCGATGCCGCGCAAGACGTGCGGCCCGGTGCCGAGGACCATATCGGCGCCGGCGTCGACCGCCTTGCGGAACATGATCTCGTCGTTGGGCGGCGTGTGGTCCTGGATGCCGTACGCCCGGTGGTGGCTGACGTCGTGGTTGTGCAGCGCGACCATGACGACGTCGTTGTGCCGCTTGGCCATGACGACGTCGTCCTCCATCGCGTCGATGTCGCCCTTGACCGGGCCCTCGGCCTCTTCGACCTTGCCGTCCTTCCCCGCCAGGAGGATGGTCGCGGGGTTGATCGTGGCCAGGCACGGCCCGTTGGGGTCGGTGCAGCGGTACTTGGCGGTCCAGTAGCGCATGTAGGAGAGCAGTGCGAACTCCGTCTTCTGGCTCTGCACGCCCATCGTGCCGGGCTCGTGCGCCGCGGCCAGCGTGAGACCCGCGCCGGCGTGGGTGATCTGGGCGCGGTCCAGGGCCCGGAGGCATTCCTTCAGGCCCTCGGGCCCGAAGTCGAGGGCGTGGTTGTTCGCCATGCTGACCAGGTTGATGCCGATCGCCGCGACCTCCCAGGCGAACGAAGGGTCCGCCCGGAAGTTGTAGAACGGCCGCTGCAGCTCGGGGTGAGAGTTCAGCGAGAACTCGAGGTTGCCATACGCGATATCCGCTTCCTGCATGATCCGCAAGAGCTGCCGATGATCCGGTTCGGGGAGGTTCGAGATCTGCTGGTTGAAGATCATGTCCCCGACGCCGGTGATGACGATGTCGCCCGGCTCTTCGCGCAGGAGCTTCGTGACCCGCTCCTCCCAGTTCACGTTCTCCGGCGGCTGCGGCGCGTGGATGCGCCGGTTGTACACGGAGTTGCTCTGGTCGAACGTGAGCGTGGGCGGCGCCTGGGACTGACCGAGCGCGGCTCCGGACCCCAACTGCAGCGCGGCCGCCCCCACGAGCAGTGCCGCGACGCGCCCCAGACGGCTACGGTTTGTGGTGTTCATGCGACGTCCCTCCGAGTCTGAAGAGAGGGGCGGCCTCGCGGCCGCCCCCGATGCAAGATGGAAGCGAGTGCGTCAAAACTCCAGACGGATGCCGGCGCGCAGCTCGCGCGGCTTCTCGATCTGTGTGGCCTGACCGAACGAGCTGTTCGGCCGCCACGGAGTGCCACTGCCGAGGCGGTAGTCGCCCCAGCGCTGGTTGACGTTGAGGACGGTGGCTTTGTTCTGGCAGTTGAAGCACTCCAGCGAGGCGGTCACGTTGACCGCCCGAGCGACCTTGGTGCTCCACGCCAGGCGGAGGTTGATGAGGCTGCGGTTGGGAAGTTGCTCCGAGCCCCGCGGCGTGAGGTTGATGTACCGGCCGGTGTACGCGTTGTAGTCGAGGTTGCGGACCCGCACGTACGGCGTCCAGTACCACCCGGTGAGGTACATGTACTGACCACTGAGCTGAAGGTTCAGCGGGAGATCGACGGCGCCGTTGAGCTTGAACTCCCACTTGCTGAAGGCCATGTCCATCGTGCCGGCGGCGTTGTACCCGCCGTTGATGTCCGAGAACTCCCAGCTGTAGCCGTCGTTGCTGTTGATGTTCCCCTTGAGGTCCGACCACACGAGCGAGCTGGTGAGCTGCCAGCCGTGAGAGTACCGCTTCTCGAAGCGGAGAACCGCCGACTTGTAGTTCCGGTACGCCGGATTGTCGGTCGTCAGGACCCAGTCCTGCTGGGAGAGGAGGTCGTAGATCGGGATGCTACCGCCGCCGAACGGGTTGCCGGTCGCCGTCGTCAGCTCGTAGTCCGGGTTGTTGTTGGCCATCACCATGAAGCTGCGGAAGCGCCGGTCGATGACGTCGACTCCGATCGACATCTCCTGGCTGAGCTGATGCTCGAAGGTGAGCAGCGCCTCGTCCACGTAGGGGTGGTCGACCTTGCCCATGCGGGCGGCCACCGTCGTAAGCGGATCGCAATCGCTGTACGCGTTGGTGTCGTAGTTCCAGTAGCAGTCCTGGTCGGGCACCACCGCGTTCCCGGACGCTTCTCGGTCCCAGAGGTAGGTGAACGCCTTCTCGTGGTAGCGGCCCCAGTGCGCCTTGAGGGCGGTCTTGGCGTCGCCGGTGACGTCCCAGACCAGACCGACGCGCGGGTCGATGAAGTTCACGTTGTAGACGCTGCTCTTGCCATGGCCGCTCTGCCAGCCGCCGTCGTAGCTGCCGTAGCGGGCGCCGACGTTGACGGTGAACCGGTCGAACCTTGCCGAGTCCTGCGCGTAGAACGCCAGCCCGCTGAACTTCGGCCACTCGTGGTACTCGCCCCAGCCGCGCTCGACGTAGTACGGGCCGCACGACGGGTTGGCGAAGTACGCGTCCAGCGAGTCGCAGTCCCCGGAGTAGTCGTAGTAGGTGAAGCCGCCGTTGCGCAACCACTGGTCGGATGACGTCCCGGTCTCGTACACCGTCCCGAACTTGAACGAGTGCGAGTCGTTGGGGCTGAGCAACCCGTCCTTGTACAGGCTCCACGAGGCGTCCGCGGTGACCATGTGCCGGTGGTTGAGCTCGCGGATGTCCTGGTTGACCCAGGCGATGCCGCTGTCGTCGTCGATCCGGCCCGGGGTGTCCGTGCCGTGGTACGGAAGGTAGTCGTCCCGCCCGTCGTAGCCGGTGAGTTTGACGCTGAGGAAGTTGTTCGCGTTGAGGAGCGACTCCCAGTTCAAGGCGAACGACGCACCGGGCGCTTCCTGCTTCGAGGTCGCATCAGGCAGCGTGTACACGTCGATTCCCCGCCGGTCGTTGGTCACGTTGTCGTACTCGCCCATGAGCGAGAGGCGGTTCTCCGGGCTCGCCTGGAGGGTGAGCTTCGCGAGGTAGCGCGGGATCTTGCGGTCGGAGGTCGCCACCGCCCCGACCGGGGTCGTCACCTGGTGCCAGTACTCGCCGGAGACGAAGTACCACAGCTTGTCCACGATGACCGGCCCGCCGAGGCTGACCGACACGTCGGAGAACTTGGTCTCCGGCTTCTCGGCCGTGGGGTCGTTGTTGCTGACCCAGGACGAGGGCTCGTAGTAGTACTCGATCCCGCCGTGGAAGGTGTTGCCGCCCGACTTCGTCACCCCGTTGATGACGCCGCCGGTGTAGCCGCCGTACTCGGCGTTGGCGCCCAGCCCGCCGATCTGGATCTCCTGCATCCACTGGATGCTGGGCAGGATCCAGTGCTGGCCGGCCGCCGCGTCCGCGACGTTGAGGCCGTCGAGCGTGAACGCGTTTTGCCGCTCGCCGTTGCCGCCGTACGCCAGCATCGCGCTGCCGCTGCTGGAGCTGTAGTCGACGTTCACGCCGGGGGCGGATTCGATGATGGCGTAGTAGTTCCGCGGCAGCGGCTGGCGGTCGAGATAGCCGGTGTCGAAGCTGGTGGCCACGGCATTGGAGACGACGCTGACCACCGGCGCCTCGCCGGTGACCGTGACCTCCTCCTTGTACTTCGTCTGGGGAAGCACGATGTCAATGGCCAGCGCCCCGCCCAGTTTGATCCGCACGTCTTCCTTGACCTGCTTGACGAACCCCGAGAGATCAGCCTCGATGACGTATCTCCCCACCGGCAGCGACGGGAACCGGTAGACCCCCTTTTCGTCGGTGTAGGACGTCATCTTCCGCGCCACCAGGGCGTCTGAGAAGACGGTCACCGCGACACCCGGCAAGACGCCGCCCGCCGAGTCCCTCACCGTCCCCTGCACGCTGCCCGACGTCGACTGCGCGGATATGGGGGCCGCCAGCCCGAGCAGCAACAGAGCCACGAAAACACCTCGAAAGACCGTACGCCGCATCGCTCCTCCTCGGGCTCCGCGCCGTTCTCGACGCGCCGCCCCGCTTCCCGACCGGAAGCCCGTACGGGCTCGCCACTCCGGCCTGTCAACCGCCAGGCACGCGCGCTGCCGCAATGACCGCGCGTCGCGCCAATGCGAACTCACGACTTCACCCTCATCGCCGCCACCAGCGAACCGCCCGCCGCTTCGATGTGACGGCGCACCGCC
>SCRJ01000058.1 GCA_004298115.1 Acidobacteriota bacterium | reverse complement strand
GAACGGGTCACGCCACAGGATCACCCTCTTGACCTCGATGTCGTCCAGCGCCCACCCCGTGATCGGAACCGCCCCAACCACCCCCACCGCCCCGTCCGCCGGCGAGTCGATGTAGCCGAAGGGCGGGCTCCCGGCCTGGCGCACGGTGTAGGTGATGCCCACCGTCTGCGGCGAGGACAGCGCCGCCGGGTCCTCGACCACGAGCGACGCGGTGTACGTCCCCGGCGCAAGACCCGGGGCGACCCCGATCGGAACGACCGCCGTGTTGGTCCCGCTCGAAACCGTCGGAAGCAGCCACGTGGCCTCCGGCGGCTCAACCCGGATCGTCCACGTGAGGTCAGCCGTGCCGGAGTTCTCGATCACGAGGTCCTGGGGGCCGGTGGTCGCCCCGGACGCGACACCGCCATAGACCAGCGCAGACCTCCCCAACCCGAGAACGGCGACCGGCCCTTCCCTGGGCAGGACGCGGCCGGTCGCCGCGACCGGTCCTTCCTCGCCGAGCGCGTTGGCCGCCACGATCTTGTAGTACACCGGCCGCGACCGGTCGAACGTCGCGTCGTCCCACTCGAACAGCGCGGTTCGACCGATGGCGGTCGCTGGGCTGCATGGAAAGTCCGCCGTCGTGCCGCGGCACACCGTAAAGCCGCCGAAGTCGCCCCACTGGTCCCACCGGTACGCCAGGTCGGGCCAGATCAGCGGCGACCAGCTCACCAGGACCCGGTCGGTCGCCGCCTCGTACGTCGCGCTCACTCCGCCCGGAACCGGCGGCGTAAATGTCGTCCCGGCGGGTTGCCGCGCCTCGTCCTTGACGGCGGCGAAGAACATGTCGAGGGCGTCCTCGCGCGGCGTGCCTTCGTACGCCCACTCGATCGGCCCCCGCCAGAGGAAGAAGTTCAGGAAATGCACGCCGGCGCGGTAGGCCCGCATCATCTGGTCGTAGATGTCGGCGGCCGGGGCGATGGTGACCTGGTCGGCGAACCCGTCCGGGATCGTCTCCGGGTTGTACTCCATCAGCGCCCAGTTGCTCGAGCGCGCCGTCAGCGCTCCGAGGAGCCACTGCGACGTCCGCGCCTCGCCCGCGGGGAAGTGCAGGTCGTAACAGGTCACGCCCAGACCGGAGAGCGCCCCCATGTCCGCGCTCCACAGCGGCGAGCCCGACGAGTAGTACCGGTTGTTGTTCCCGGTCGGGTAGTCGGGGTACGTGCCCCACAGGTAGTCGGCCGGGATCTGGTGGGTGAACAGCCGGTCCGCCGGGATGCCCTCCGCCCGGGCGATGGCGACGATGTCCCGGACGTGGTGGTACACCAGCGTCTCGCGGAACGTCTGCCAGAGGTCCCAGAACGGGTCGGTCCCCTTCGCGAACATGACGCGCGGCGGGTCGAAGCCTCCCGGGGTGAAACCAGCCCCGTCGGCCGGCATCATGCCGCCGTGCACGTAGGTGCTGAACGGGATGCAGTGCGGATCCTCG
Source organism: Acidobacteriota bacterium (assembly GCA_004298115.1). GTDB lineage: Bacteria > Acidobacteriota > Thermoanaerobaculia > Thermoanaerobaculales > Thermoanaerobaculaceae > RBG-13-68-16. Next base: position 45,420 of record SCRJ01000058.1, on the reverse strand, counting down.
TCGAACGCATCGGTGTTGTCCGCATCGAACGGGTCGGCGAGCGACCAGTTGAAGTACTCGAGGTCCCAGCTCGTGAAGCTGGTCCAGAAGTCGACGTTGAACTGGGCCAGCCCCGCAGCGCCCTGGTACTTCGTCCCCCCTCCGGGCCACCCGTCGCCGTCGTACCGCCCCCCGGGCGCGTACAGGCCCTCGTGCGTGATCCAGTCGCGGAACTCGAGTGCCGTGAACGGACTGTAATCGCAGAACACCGCCTGCTCCGCGGTCGCCCAGTTCGCCCCGTTGAAGTTCAGCTCCGCCTCGGCCGGGGCGCTCACCACGATCGTCATGCCGGGGTGGGCCGCGATGACAGCCGCCAGGTACTTGAACGCCGCGTGCCACTTGGCGTCCTCGAACTGCTGCAGCTTGCGGGCGTAGCGGGAGAACGTCCCGAAAATCACCGTGTCCATCGCGCCCTCGTCCGGCGGCGTGTCGCCGGCCACGAGGTTGTTGGAGTTGTACCACTGCGCGTTGCGCACGTCCTCGACCTTGGCCACGTGCGACATGTAGACAGCACGCGACAGACCATCTCCGAACCCGATGTGCAGGTTGACTCCCTGGGTTGCGGCGGCCGCGACGAACGCGTCGACCTGCGACCGGAACGCCGCTATGCCGGGATCGCTGTCGGCGCTTGCCAGGGGGGCATGCCAATCGAGGTTGAAATCAACAAAGGTTGAGATGCTTAGCTCCACGAAAAGCCCGCCGCCGTACTTCGACTTCAGGAGGTCGACCGTCGTCGCATCGGTCACGTTGTGTTGGATCGAAAAGACCACCGAGTTCGCGTACGTCGGGCGCGGAAGCTCAACCGCTCGCGCCGCCGCCGCGGTCAGCAGCACACCCAGGACGACCGAACCGAACCCGAAGGACCGTGACCACGCTGCACGCTTCATCGCCGATCTCCCGCACTCAACGAGTGGCCGTAGCGCCGCCTGCAACGCCTTGCTCCGCTCCGACCCCGTCAGCGCATCTGCCCTATCCTAGCGCACTTCCGCACGCTCACGCTGCGCCCCTGCTGCAGCCGCCGCGGTGCGCGATGCGACCTCCGGCCGCGCTGTCGTTCGCCGCCGTGGGCAAGAAGAAGCGCGCGCGGCGCGCCCGCCCCACATAGGCACGACAGCTCTCCGCTTCAAATGTGGGCCACGACCGCCGGGCGCGCTGTCGTTGGTGTGGGAGAGCGGTCATTGCGAGGTTCCCGAGCCCCGCCCCGAGGCGGGGCGAGGGAACCGTGGCAATCTCGAGCACGACAGGTTCGCCGCTCCGTGCGGTCGGCACGAGATTGCTTCGCCCCGCCTGCGGTGGGGCTCGCAATGACCGATCGCATTGGGACCCGTCGCGACGTGCGGCGCGACCGCCGGGCGCGCGGCCGTTCCTGTTGGAAAAGCGGTCATTGCGAGGTTCGCGAGCCCCGCCCCGCGGCGGGGCGAGGGAACCGTGGCAATCTCGAGCACGACAGGTCCGCCGCTCCGTGCGGTCGGCACCAGATTGCGTCGTCGTCCTGCCTACGGCAGGACTCCTCGCAATGACCGCCACGGTGAGGGCGCTTCGCGAAAAGGGACGGAACCGCGGGCGCGGTGCGTCGTACGTCCTCCCCCGGACCCACCGATACGCGTCCCGTCGGCCTCACGCCTGGTAGCGGGCCAGCACCTCGTCGACCGGCCCCACGGCCTCCACCTCGCCCCGCTTGAGCCACATCACCCGGCTGCACATCGCCTTGAGCGCCGCGGCATCGTGCGTGACCAGGAGGATGGTCGTGCCGTTCTCGCGGAAAGCCCGGATTCGTTCCGCCGACTTCTTCTGGAACCCGGCGTCTCCGACCGCGAGGATCTCGTCCACGATCAGGACCTCCGGCTCCACGTCCGTCGCGATCGCGAACCCCAGCCTGGCCACCATGCCGGACGAGTACGTCCGCAACGGCGCGTCGATGAACTCCCGGAGGTCGGCGAACTCCACGATGCGGTCCAGCCGCGACGCGACGTCGGCTTTGGTGAACCCGAGGATCGTGCCGTTGAGGAAGATGTTCTCGCGCCCGCTCAGCTCGAAGTCGAAGCCGGCGCCGAGCTCGAGCAGCGGCGCGACCCTCCCCCACACCCGCACCCGGCCCGACGTCGGCCGCAGCACTCGCGCCACGACCTTGAGCAGGGTGCTCTTCCCGGCGCCGTTGGCGCCGAGGATGCCGAAGACCTCGCCGCGGCCAACCTCCAGGTCGATGTCGTGGAGCGCCCAGAAATCCGCATACCGCAAGCGGCGTCGCACCCAGCGGATCGCGTACTCCTTGAGCGACGGGATCCGCTCGTGCGGCACGCGGTAGCGGACCGAGACGCGCTCGAGCTTGACCGCAGGCTCGTTCATTTCGGCCTCGGCACGCTACACCCGGTACGCAAGCTCATCCGCCTTGCTCGCGAACGCCCACCAGCCGAGGAGCAGCGACACGACCGCGGAAGCGACCGCGGCGATGATCGTGTGCGGCCCCGGGATGGTGCCGTTGTAGATCGGCACCCGGAACAGCTCGAGCAGGTTGTACACCGGGTTCAGGTTGAGGTACCAGACGAACCTGGCCGGGAGCATTTCTTTCGGGTACATCACCGGCGTGAGGAAGAACCAGACCTGGACGAAGACGGCGTACATCTCCACCACGTCCGCGAAGAACACCGCCAGCGCGGACATCAGCAGGGCGACCCCGAGCGAGAACATTGCGAGCAGCAGCACGGCAAGCGGCACGAACCACCACGTGAGATGCACCGGGTGGCCGACGATCAAGATGATCGCCAGCAGCGGGATGAGCGAGAGCAGCAGGTTGACCAGGCCGTTGCCGATCGAGGCGACCGCGAAGATGCTGCGCGGCAGATAGATCCGCTTGAGCAGGCCGCCGCCCCACACCAGCGTGCTCATGGCGTACGTCGTCGTCTGCGTGAAGAAGTTCCAGAGGATGAGCCCGGACAGAACGTACACGGGGTAGTGCACGAGCGAGAACCGGAACATGTGCGAGAACGCGAACGTCAGCACCGCCATGTTGAGCAGCGGGTTGAGCAGCGTCCACACCACGCCCAGCGCCGAGCGCTTGTAGCGCGACTTCGTGATGTTCGAGATCAGCAAGCCGAGCAGGTCGCGGTAGCGAACGACCTCGACCAGCTCGCGCACCAGCGGCGCCCGTCGCGCCGCCGAGTCGTACGTCGCAGCCTGCAGGCTTCCCGCCTCGCTCATCGCTGCGTAGTGTAATACGCCTCGCCCTCGCCGTCGTCCGCAGCGACCGTGAGCCGCGCCCGCCGGGCGCGCGTCCGTTCCTGTCGGAAGAGCGGTCATTGCGAGGTCCCCTAGCCCCGCCACCGGCGGGGCTCGCAATGACAGCAGGTTCCGTGCCGTCGTCAGGAAACAACGAAGGCGCACCGAAGTGCGCCCATCCCCACGCCGGCCTCGCGGGGCCGGCACCTATCTTCCGTGCCGCGTCACATCAGCGGTACCTTGGCCTCGAGCCCCCCATCGGCCGCCACCGTTGCGTCCGGCCGCGTGCACGGCGCCGGGCACGTGTATGAGCTCACCAGGGCTCGCAGCCCGGCCCGTACCCGCTCCCCGTCCTCGGCCGCGGCCGCGTCGGCCAGCTCGCGCACCCGGAGGTCGAGGTCTTCCGGGGGCGCAGGGCACCGGGCCACGAAGAGCTTCCGGTCGACCTGCTGCGTGCGCTCCTCCTCCTCGGTGAGCAGCTCCTCGTACAGCTTCTCGCCGGGGCGCAGGCCGCTGAACTCGATGGTGATGTCGACGTCGGGCACGTGCCCCGCCATGGTGATCATGTGGCGCGCGAGGTCCACGATCTTGATCTGCTCGCCCATGTCCAGGACGCACATCTCGCCGTAGTCGCTGTACCCGGCCTGCAGCACGAGACCAACGGCCTCGCGGATGGTCATGAAGTAGCGCTTGACCTCGGGGTCGGTCACGGTCACCGGGCCGCCGGCCGCGATCTGCGCGCGGAACAACGGCACCACCGATCCGGCCGAGCCGAGGACGTTGCCGAACCGCACGGCGCAGAACCGCGTGTGCGACGTGCGCGCCAGCTGACGCACGATCATCTCGGCCACCCGCTTGGAGGCGCCCATGACGCTGGTCGGGCGCACCGCCTTGTCCGTCGAGATGAACACGAAGCGGTCCACGCCCGCCCGGTCGGCGGCGAGCGCGACGTTGCGGGTCCCGAGCACGTTGTTCTTGATCGCCTCCCCGGGGGCGATCTCCATCAGCGGCACGTGCTTGTGCGCCGCGGCGTGGAACACGTCCTGGGGCCGGTACTTGGCGAACAGTGCCTCCATGCGGCCAGCGTCGCGAATGTCGGCGACCTCCGTCATGAACGTGACGTCCGGGTAGAGCCGCTGCAGCTCGCGGCTGGCGAGGTACATCTCGTTCTCGTTGAGGTCCACCATCACGAGCCGGCTCACCCCGGCGCGCAGGAGCTGGACGCAGATCTCCCGCCCGATCGAGCCGGCGGCGCCGGTCACCAGCACCTTGCGCCCCATGATGCACGCGCGCTGGCCGCTGTCGGAGAACTCGACCGGCCCGCGCGGCAGCAGGTCCTCCGGCTCCAGGTCCTGCAGCATCGTCGCCGCCGCCCGGTCGTTGAGGTACGCGAACGAGACCGGCAGGATTTTGAACTGCAGCTTGAGATTGGCGCACAGCGCGAGGATCTCCCGGATGCGCGCCGCGGACATGCGCGGAATGGCGATCAACACCGTGGCGACGCGATAGCGCCTGGCGACCCCGGGAAGCTCGGCCACGGTACCGAGAACAGTCTTGCCGCCGACGATGACGCCTTGCTTCATCCGGTTGTCGTCGACGAAGCCGACGACGTAGTAGCTGTGCTCGTCGGACTGCTGCAGGTCGCGCAGCAGCAACTCCCCCGCGACGCCGGCGCCGATGATCACGGTGCGCTGGGCGCCGCCCTGCCCGGCGCGAGCGCGCTCGCTGACATACATCCAGGTGAGCCGGGGCGCAAACCTCATCGCCGCCATCAGGAACGTGGAGAAGAACAGCTCCATCACGACGACCGAGCGAGGGGGGTGAGCAAGGCCGAGTAGGAAGATGCTCAGCAGGAACACCCCGGTCCCGAGCAGCCCGGCGACCCCGACCCGCGCGCCGTCGGGCAGCCCCGAAAGCCGGAAGGACCACCGGTGCAGCCGGAGGAGGAGGTTGGCGAGGACCCGCCCGCAGACCAGCAGCACGATGAGCTCCGGCAGAATTCGCCCGTACTCGACGGCGATCCGCCCCTCGAACCGCAGGAACATCGCAAACCAGAGTGCGAACACCGGGATCGCCGCATCGGTCGCGATCACGAGGACATACCGCAGCGGGGAGAACCGCAGCCACGCTACCGCCCCGGTCATGGCTCGCGCGGCGCCATTTCGGTGACCACGGGTATCACCCCGGTCGGGTTTCATCGCTCAATCACCAGATGCATCTGACCATAGATTCTACAACTTCTTCTCGCGGGCGCAAGCCCTACCAAGGCATCCGACCGAATCTCGCGCCGCCAGACACCGGCGCTCGGCCCACCCACCGATCCGCGTGCAGCCTTGGGCCTGCGGTCCTCCAAACTCGTGCTATTCAATCCGCCGGGTCGAGCCTGTACCTTCCTGCTGCTCCCGCGCGTGATCCGGCCACCGGCCCGCCGCCTTCAAGGGCGAACCGCAGGGCAGCAACGCCGTACGGTGGCAATCACCCGACCCCGATCGGCCACGGTCAGGTTCGAACCGGATGGCAAACACAGCCCGCGTTCGAAGATCCGCTCGGACACCGACCCGCCCACCGCGCGGCAGGAGGCGAACACCGGCTGCAGATGCATCGGCTTCCAGATCGGCCGCGACTCAATATTCTCCCCCTCGAGGGCGAGCCGCACGTCCTCGCGCGTTGCGCCGAACGCAACGGGATCGATCGTCAAGCAGGTGAGCCAGCGCGTGCACCTTCCGTATGGCGCCTCGGGCATAAAGGCCACGCCCGGCAGGCCGCCGAGCGCCGCGGAATAGGCATCGAAGTTGGCACGTCGCGCCTCGACCCGATCCTCCAGCACCATCAACTGCCCTCGCCCGATCGCGGCCAGCACGTTCGACATCCGGTAGTTGTAGCCGATCGTCGAGTGCTGGTAGTGCGGCGCAGGGTCGCGCGCCTGGGTCGCAAGGAACCTGGCGCGCTTGATGAGAGCCTCGTCCGACGAGACCAGCATGCCGCCCCCGGACGTCGTGATGATCTTGTTGCCGTTGAACGAGAATGCCGCGGCGCGCCCGAACGATCCGGCGGGCCGACCGGCGCAAGTCGCGCCCAGCGCCTCGGCCGCGTCCTCGATGAGCGCGACACCGAAGCGCTCGCAGATCGGCTCGATGCGCGGGAAGTCCGCGCACTGACCGTAAAGGTCCACGGGCAGTACCGCCCTGGGGAGCTTCCCGGCCCTGGTGCACCGCTCCAACTCCGCTTCGAGCAGGTCGGGATCCAGGTTCCAGCTCGTCGCGTCGCAGTCGATGAACACGGGTCTCGCACCGCAGTAAGCGATTGCATTGGCGCTCGCCGAGAAAGTCAGCGAGGAGCACATCACCTCGTCCATAGCCTCGACGCCGGCGAGCATGAGGGCCAAATGCAGCGCCGCGGTACCCGAGGAGAGCGCGGCCGCGTGGGGTATGGCGACGAGCGCCGCGAACTCGCGCTCGAACGCATCGACGTGGGGCCCGAGCGGCGCGATCCAGTTCGAGGCGAACGCGTCCTGAACCAGCTTCAGTTCGCGGCCGGACATGTGGGGCGGGGACAGGTAGAGGCGTTGGGTCATCGCCATCCTTTCGCTACATCTATGTTCCAAACACCTTCGACGGCGGCGTCCGCTTCGCGCCACTCTCAGCTGCAGGCATTTCCAGAACACCGTACCAGTTCCCGGCCGCCTTTGACCGTGATGTCGATGCCATTACGGTGTCTGAAGACGACCGAGTGGCAACACCACTGTCGATCCGTTGGCCATCTCACCAGTCTGGAGGAGTGGTGCCGCTGCAAGACCACTAGTCGCGAGTGAAGAACGCCTTCAACCTCTCCTTGGTACCCTCGCTCATGCTGCACGCGGCGATCGAACGGCAGAACTGCCCGACGTCGTAGGTCACCGGCACCAGTTCTGCCAACAGAGAGCTCGGCTCGACGACCAGTTCGAGGAACACGCTCGCGGGCGGGGAGTATCGTGGTTGGCCCACCGAGCCCGCATTCATGACCACCGCACATCCATCGGCACAAGGCCTCCGAAACTCCACTCGATCTCCCGGGAGTAGAGCACGCCCCCCGTCGAGGTGCGGCGAAAACACCCTTGACCGATGGGTGTGGCCGAACACCCCGAACCGCACGTCTCGCCCGGCCAGCGCCGCTGCGGCCCGTTCCTCCTCCGGACCTGCCGACAGGTACGTCCAGTCGTTCAATCCATATGGGTTCGCGTGCGAAAGCAAGATTCCCTCGACGACGCTCTCGTCAACCCACGGAAGAGCGCAGAAGGCCGTGTAATCGAGCCGGACCCGGCACCACTCGATCGACTCCCGCACCCAGTCCGCCAGGTTCGCGCGGTATGTCTCGCTCTCCTGCTCGGTGGCGCTGTAGACCCAATCGTGATTACCCCGGAGCAGGGTCGCCCGCCCCCCTCCAACCACATCCGCCACCAGGTCGACGACATCTCGGACGAACGGCCCGTAGGTGAGAAGATCGCCAAGAATGACAACGCGATCAGTGCCCCTCTGCCTAATACTGGCGAGGGCCCTCTGGAGGGCAGGTAGGTTCCCGTGCACGTCACCAAGAACCGACACCTTCATCGATCACCTGCGCCGCTCAACACCCACCCCAGATAGGCGTTGAGCCCAACCTTGAGCGGCGTGGGGACAATTCCCAGCAGGGTGCGCATCCGCGAGGTATCCAGCCCAGAGAACCCAGGCGCCGCGGAACCCGGCAAACAGGGCTCAACGCCGAGAAGCGATTCATCCCCGCCAACCAGGCCGAGTACGAGCCTGGCGACAGCGAGCGCGGAGGTGACTTCGCCAGATCCGACGTTAAACACTCCTCTCATCTGGCGTTTCACGACAACTTGTGTTGCCGCAACGACATCATCACAGTAGACGAAGTCCGCCGCGTACCGCCCCCCATCGTGCACTGTCGCGGGGACCTTCCTGCTCAGTCGCCCAACGAGGTTGGGTATCAGGCCCGCGCGCCGCATCCCCGGGCCGTAGATCGATGACGGCCGCAAGACTGCCGCTGCGAGTCCCCGACACTCCGCAAAGTGCTGGACCCAGATCTCAGCGCACAGCTTCGAGGCGAGGTAGAAGCTGCCGTTTCCGGTTGGAAGAATGGGGTCATCCTCCCGGCGCAGGCCTGATCGACGCGTGTAGCCGTTGCCCGAGGACATGAAGACGAAGAACGGGACACCCTGCTTCTCAACTGCCCGCAGCAGTGTCAGCGTCCCAAGCGCGTTGACCTCCATGCACCGGGCCGCTTGGTCCGGAGCGATCATGTCGGCTGGAATGTGGGCCGCTAGGTGAACGACGCCATCGCACCCGGCAACGCCGGCTTCACAACTCTTCTGATCCAGCAGGTCGAGACCCCGGACCTCCATGCGGCCTTCCGGGCGTACGCCAGTCTGGACCCGCGTAAGGCCGCGCACGGCGAAGCCCGACGAACACAGTTTCGCGACCACCCTGTGGCCGATGAAACCCGTTGCGCCGGTCACGGCGATCGTCTTCGCCATGGTTACCTGCCCACCCCTATCAGTTCGTCTGGCTCGACGCCGATTTCAGACCAGTGACGAAGGATGACCAACGGCCTAACCTTCGGTTGTCTGATCGGCTCCGACTCCAGAACCCGCCGTAAGACCATTTCCACCTCCGGGAACCCGGCCAACTTTCGCAACGGCGTGGTCCCGGAAAACCGGGCATTGATCTCGAAGACACGCACGCGCCCCGACTGCAGCCGGAACTGAAAGTTTGCCGGGCCAAAAGCCCCAAGGACTCCCGCCATTCGCTGCACCGCGTCATTCAAACCGCCGAACTCTTCTACAAATGCCCGATAGGTGTTGCCGTCCCTGAGATCACGCCTCATGACGATCGACGCCTCGCACTTCCCGTCGAATGTGATCGTACCGGCAGTGTATTCCTCGGCCTCGGTTCCGACGTACTCCTGAATCACCGCGTCGGTCTGTTTCGAGAGAGCCTGCTGCAGTTCATCGTGGCTGCAAACGACTCGAACACCCACAGAGCGAGCTCCGATCCTCGGCTTGACGACAAGCGGAAAACCATACCTAGTGATGAACTCGCCCTCTTCACCAGGAAGGCATGCATCGGGCGCATCGAATCCATTGTCCCGCAGAAACCGCGAGGTCAGATACTTGTCGTTTGCGATTTCGACCACGTGCTCGGGACTGACAACGATCGCCGAACCGTATGCCCGAGCCAGCCTCTCGCGGTTCCTCGCCAGGATGGGAAGCTCGACGTCCGTCCCGACAAAGACGATGTCGGGCCTCTCGGCATCGAGGACAGCCTCGAACCCCTCCAGGAATCGGGGGTCGCTCGCCATCCTGATAATGATTCCGCGCTTGGCCCAATACAGCCCCGCTGCCAGCGGGCTCGGGTCAACCGCAACGATCTCCAGAGGCAAAGATGAATTCGCCAAGCTCCTGATGATCCCCTGGCCGAGCAGGGCGCCTGCGCCAGTCACGAGCACCTTGTACATGTCGTCCCTTCTCCGTCGCTTCTGGCCGAACTCCCGTTTGCGTCGCTCATCCGCCGCACTCCTGTCACCGAAACACCTGACCAACTACGGGCACCGCACTGATGTGGCCTCGCGAGGCGCTTCACCACTCCGCTCTGTGCCAACCTAGATCCGTTCTTGGCATTAACAGTCGGTCTCTCGGAATGAGTCAGCGGTACCCATGAACTCCGGCATCGTTACGTGGCCTGCGGCGCTGATGCCTTCACGCCTTACTACCTTCCCAACTGTCATCCGAAGGATCTTCACGTCAAGCCAGAACGAACAGTGGTCCACGTACCAAACGTCTAGCTTGAACTTTTCCTCCCACGTCAGGGCGTTGCGCCCGTTGACCTGGGCCCACCCCGTGATCCCCGGCCGCACCTCGTGTCGCCGCGCCTGCTCGGGTGTGTATCGGTCAAGGTACTGCATAAGCAGGGGCCGCGGCCCGACCAGGCTCATGTCTCCCCTCAACACGTTGAACAGCGACGGTAGCTCATCTAAACTAGCCGACCGCAGCCACCGCCCGAATCGCGTGAGGCGCTCGGCGTCACAGCGGACTTCACCGCGCTCATTCAGTGCGTCACTCATCGTTCGAAACTTGTACAGCCTGAAGGGCCTCCCGCCGAGGCCCGGCCGCCGCTGCACATACAGCACGGGTCCCCGCGTCACGATCCACACCACAGCCGCCAACATCGCAATCAGCGGAAAAACAAGGACGAGAAGAAGGGCAGCGAGACTCACATCCACCACCCTCTTCCACCAATGCCGCACCGGTCGCCGGTTCACCGTCCCCACCCCACTCCTCATCCACGCGGCTTCCACCACTACCCCCGCGAGTTTGGCCGGGTACAAGCGACAGCTTCAATCAGCTCCACAAACGTCGAATAGAGAGCGTCGCTCCGAAACCGCTCTCCAACCTTCAGCGAGTTCCTTCCAGCCTCTTCCCGCTTGGCCTTATCCCCTGCCAGCACTCTAATCGCAGCCGCAAGCGACTTCGGATTGCCTGCCTCATACTGCAAACCAGCCCTCTCCTCTCTCAACAGCCTCTCCAGTTCCCCTCGAAGAGAACTAACTACAGGTATCCCTGCTGCAAAGCAATCGAATGCCTTAATTGGCAAGGAGACGGTCGAATCCGCAGAGTAAGGACAGATGCCAATATCCGCCAGGCCATAGTACCCTGCCAGGCACTTAGGATCCACGCGACCAACGTAACGGAGAACCTCATAGCCGTCACAACCGGTGAACTCTTCCACTAGCTGCCGCATCGGGCCATCGCCCGCCACAACAATCCGGATCCCTGCTTCGTTTCCCGTCCTAGCCAATATCCTAGCGGCTTCAAGAAGTGTTGGGATGTCGTATTGCTCGCCGAGGGTGCCAGCATAGATGGCCCATATCTCTCCCGGCTCCTTCACGACTCCTCCGCTATCCATCCTCGAGAACTCGGCAGCTCGACCGTCGCAGCTTCCCGAGGAGAACGTTGGCCCCCATGGGATACACTTCACCATAACGTCATTCGAAGGGCGTTGAGCTTCGGTCCGTGCCACTTGAAGGTAGGTCTGCGAGACTGCCACAAGACCATCGGCTCGCCGCATGGCGACCCGACGGCACCAGAGGATTGGAGCAGCCAGGATTCCCGCTGCAGGTCTCAGGAGCGTTGGCAATACAGCAACAAACAGTTCCGGCCAAAGGTCGCGAAGATCCGTAACAAGCGGAATGCCGAGCCGCCGCGCCAGCCCGGAAATCAAGAGATCACTCCCAGGCGCGGGCAGCGTCAGAACAATGCAGTCCGGCCTAATTGAATCCCTGATTGCTCTCCGGTACGTCCGCCAGCCGAACAGCCACAGTGACCAAAGACGCGCCAAGCTGACATGCCTCGAATATCCTGGGACCGGCACGATCCTGACAGTCAGGCCCGCGGAGACCCGGCGGTCCTCCCAGTCCGTCGCCCGAAAGGTCTTGGAGTTGTGCGAGAACGCTGAAGCCCACCACACAACCGTATGGCCCGCTCTGGACAGGTACTCAGCCAGTAAGACCGCCCGGCTGTTGCCCCACAGCTCTCCAGGAAGAGTGTCGTGAGGGTCAACTAGATAGATTCTCAACCCCTCACCCCTCGCCCGATCTGACCTGCACACGCTCGCCCCTGCACCCTACTCCCCCTGCCCGTTGGGTCCACCCATTATTAGAGACCTCTCTGACTCGACCCGCCCCAGAAAACTGCGCCAGCGATAGGTTGGGACTCGCCACCTTCGGAGGCCCTCGTCTTCCCAAAGGCCGAACATTGCCTCCGCGCAGGCTCCCTGGTGGCGTTCTTAAGACCGCTCTGCAGTTGGAGTCGAGCCAACGGCGACAACAACGCTACTGACACAAACAGGGCAATCCACCACCCAATCGCCAAGAATGCCAAATCCGCAAAAAGGGAGAAACTGAGGTACGTGTATACACACGAACGCAAAGCCAAAACTCCAGCCGAGAGGTGCTTCCGTTCCAATTCGGCAGACGCTGCACCAAGAAGCAGAGAGACAGTGAGTGCCCCCAGCACGCCAAAGTCCTGAGCATGTTCCGCCAGGTCCGTATAGACGTTGAACGGATGCGGTATCAAGACGAAGGTTCGGTCTATGGTCCGCTCGACCACGACGCCCACAAGACCTAACAACTCCCGGGAAATCGCCAAGTCCTTCAGGTCAAATCTCACCCAGTCAACAGGCCCGAAACTCTTCAACCACTCGCCGAGCGCAGGGATCGGCCCCGTGAAATACACCTCAATCGAGCCAAACGCTGTTCCCGCGGCTGGCCTTGTTATCGCAATCAACGCCGAATATGCCACCACGGCGCCACAGAGCGCAACCAGCAGAGACCACCCAGCGCGCTTACCCCGCCGCCGTCCCCGGTCCTGCCGACTGGCACCCGCCATGCCAAGTATCAGCGACCATCCGATCAGTAGGCCGCCGATCAGAATGGCTCCCCGGCCACCGTTCGAGGCGCTTGCCAGCAGCAACCCACAAAGCGGAAGAAGGACAAGAGGCCACGAAGGCACGCGCCGTTTGGAGTCGACGAATAGCACCGCACCAAGGAGCGATGCTGGATATAGCAGATTGGCTAGCACCCGCTGGTAGAGGGGAGTAACGACCTGACCCTCCGCCAGCGCCGAACGAACCTGTACGAGCTGCCCGATATCGTGCACGCGTGCCGCCCCCGAGGTAATGTTTAGCAGAACCGCCCCCGTGAGCCCACCCAAGAGAAACAACCAGAAAACGCGAGATAACGCGCTCCGCCGGCCTGCACCCGCAATTGCTGGCCCCGATCTCCGACTCCGTTGGCGTAGCAACGACATCCCGGCGCTCCCCGCGAAAAAGCTCATGTGTGCCAGAACGATCAGGGCCGCTGCCTCGGCAGAAACATAGCCTTGGCTCGCCGGCACGTCCCACAGCAGAGTCAGGCTCGCAAACCACATCCCCGTAAAAGCAGTCTGCCCGGTCAACCACCGACGCCTGATGAGGCCATGGCCGACCAGGACCGCGCCGAGCGCAACCCACGTAATCACGAACCAACACGAAATCCCAAACGTATTGTGCGCCACGGGTTACCGCCCAGCCCCACGTCTACATCGCGACCACAACCACAGGCCACCCTCTTGCAACCCCGACACTATGCCACCTGCCCCCCGAACGAGACTCCTAACACCGCTCGGCTCAGCAGCCGCACCTACGCCCCTCCCGTCGCCTCAGTCTTGCCAACACCGCCGCGAAGTGGTGGCAGAGTTGTATTGACAAGCAAGACAAACAACACAAAAGCACATGCCGTTGCCAAGGCAATCGAGAACACCAACCCAGTCAGGTAACCCTCGGAGGCGGCAATGAGGAGCCTTAACCACCTAACCAACAAGAGGCTCGCCCCCGAGGCCACAGCAAAGCGGATGGGTATCCATAACCGTACCTTCCACGGCAACACGCGTCGGCCAGCCCATGCCGCTAGTGCCGTATAGAGGGTACTGGCTCCAAGCAGCGCCCAAGCTGCCGCCGGATAGCCGAATCTGGGAACGAAGAGGACGTTCGCTGCAATGTCCAGTGCCGCTACAACCATCACCAGAATGGACATCAGCTTCGTCTTTCCCGCGAACTCCAGCGGCTTGTGGGCATACCCCCCAACTTGCCACATTACAGCTGCGGCCACCAGCACGGCCATCACACCTGCACCGCGCCGAAATTCCGGCCCAAGCAACAGGCGGGCGAGATCGGTGGCGAACAGGCCGGTAAATAGCACGATCACAACCCCGACAACTAGCAGGAGCTCGAGAATCGTCCGAAGCCACCGCGCAGCCTTCGCCTTGTCCTGGTCATTCCATGCCGCCATCAGCGCCGGGTGCGCCGCGAGGATGACCGGGGTCGCCATTGTGCTCACCGCTCCAGTCATCAAGACATAGACAGCTGAGTAAACGCCCACCTCCCCGACGCCGCGGAATCGTTCGATAAGGTACCTATCCGAGAAGAAAAGGATTCCAACTCCCACAAACCACCATGTCATCGGGAGGCCATAGCGCGCCATCTGTCGAATCCTGTCACCAGCCAACCGACCCAGGGCGTGGGTCCTAGGCCCTATAGCCAACCCAGTGCTGCGCCACAGCGGGAACAGAAGCACCAGCATCCCAAGCGCATTGCCAACGATCAAACCTGCGATGTCGCGCCTCACCACGAAGACGAATAGAATCGACAACCCGAAACCGAGGAGGAGGCTACCCACACGATAGGCGGTAAACGCACGAGATCGCATTTCCGCCTGAAGCACCACCAAGAGTGGCGTAAAGACCGACGTCGCCACGACAAGAACCACCCCAGCGAGCAGCAGGGGGCGCCATCCGTCGCCCAATCGGGCGCCAACGCCAATGGCCGAACCCACCGAAACAACGCAACCAAGTGTGCCGGCAATAACGACCGACCGCGCAATCGCAGGCTTCAATCCGGAGACTTCGCCCTCCGCCGCCGCGCCGGGCAGATACCGATTCACTCCTTGCTGAACCCACTGACTGGATATCATCGACAGGAGATTGGCCACTATCAGCACGAGCGCGTACTGCCCGAAGTCTGCAGCTGAAAATGTTCGGGTGAAGATTGCAGAGCTCAAGGGCACAAGTACCGCCGGGACCACAGTCGCGGGGGCGTACTCCACCACGTTACGAACGAGGCCGCCACGTTCCTTACCCACAACCCACCCCAGCGACCGACCTCTCCGGCGCCCGCATGCTAAACGGCTCTTCCCACGCCGCTCACGCGGCCCACCGCTTCCAGAAGAATGCCCTCCTTACACGACCTGCAAACCGTCTCGCCACAAAGTAGGGCGCCAACGCCCAAAAGAACGTCGGGCCCAGTCGCAACCGTGCATATAGCTCCGTATAGGGTCTCCCCCACTTTCGGCGCCACCATTCCCCTGACTGTTTCAGCGCATCTTGGTGCGGCAAAGCTGCGGCCAGAGGCGTTCCGCCTACGCAAATGTGCCTGAAGAGAAACCGACGGTGGTTAACAAAGACGCCATTGAGACGCGCAACCTCGAACCGGCCAAGTCGGGCACGGTACGCTAGATCATCTGTCTCATGACAACCCAACTCAATCCCGTCGTCGAATGTACCTACGGCCTGGAGCAACTCCCGCCGCAACACTGCAAAGGTAAGTGGAAAGTTCGCCGTCAACGTTACACCTGCCCGTCGCCCCACTCTCTCACAAATCCGTTTCAGTTCCGCGTCACCAATATCGCCAACTGTTGGCGAGGCGTTACCACGTACCAACCTCAGAAACGCTGACGTGCTGTACTTTCGTGAAACATTGAACGCTCGTGAGTCCTCGTAGACACTGTAGGGATGCGCAATACCGATCTCTGGGTATTCGCTCAGCGCCAACTCGACCTTCTGGAGGGTTTCTTCTTCCACGATATCGCAGTCTTGTGACATGAACACAACAAACGTACTATCCGGTCGGATCTCTCGCAGCCCCAGGTTGAAACCACGGGCCGTTCCGAGGTTCTTCGTGGCCTCGACCAGCTTAACGTCTGCCGGTGCAGATTCACAGACGGTTCGGAGATAGTGACTTAGGTTGGGACACGACAGCGCGGGGCTGTTATTGACAATCACCACCTCGCGCCTACCCACCAGACCCAGGGCGCCCGACAACGCTCGCTGTAACGCACCCAACGCCACGGATCGATCAAAGGGATCAAATACCGGAATTATGATTGAGAAGATCGCTTGCATCGCCCTCAACCGCCATCACAATCGCCCACAGTTCCCGCTCCTTCACCCGGAAAGGTCCCCCACGCGGCTGCCGAGGCTGGCCGGTCGCCCCCGTTTAGCGGAGGCGGACTCGCGCGCAACTCGCAACAGGGCGGTTCCCCGTAGCGCCCCATGCCTTGACGGATGTGCTGCGACAGCTTCTGCCCGTCGCGAAGGGGTCACGCCCACCAAACGCTCCTCTGCCCATAACGGGCGACGCCCGGGCCTGGCCGGATCACCGACTTCGGATGACCAGCATATAGAACCGAAGGCCCCACGCATTGCACTCGGTATCGCAACCACAACCGCCCACGCGCCAGCCGCCAGGCCCACCCAACATCCCGCAGCCCGTCGGAAGACCAAACGCGCCAATCCCCTCGTTCGGGGCTACGCCGCCTGTCCCTTGGCAGCCCTAAGCACCCCTTCGCACTGCCGCCTGACTTCCCAAACCCACCGAAGTCGGAAGAGGCGAACATACAACGACGCATAGACCCCCGACGACAGCGCCTGGCGCGGGCGCCCCTTCAAACACTCCACAAGCCCCTCACGCTTGAGTAACCGCACCGCAGCCGATGTCCACCGCCCCTTGATGATGCCATGCACGAACGGGATCGGCGGATTCCTCGCTAGGCGCCAATCCAGGGCAAGGAAGGATTCCTTCATCTGGTCCGCCCGGCGGTTGCCGCGCCTTTCGAAGTCCCACGCAGATTCAGTCTGCCTCAACAACGCCAGAAGGACCTCTTTGCGCCAAAGGTTGAGGCTAAAAGATACTCGATACGGGCTGCCCGCTGGGACCTCCCCGACGAGATCATTTCGCTCTCGAACCGCCGCCATCGGCGGGGTGGTGATTAGCTTCAGGCAACCAGCGTTCGCCCGCAAACCCCGCTCAATGATTCCAATTACGAGTTGCGTGTCAAGCCGGCGATCAAGCAAAATGTCTTCATTACAGGTCACGAGCCACTCGGACTTCAGGCGCGTTAGGATTGCCAAGGTGTTCGCGCCAAAACCACCGTCTACACCAACCATTAGTGGCCGCACTCGCGGATCGACAAACGTCCTCTCATTCGATCCTAGATAGACAGGCAAAGGGCAGTCGGGCCAGTACTTAAAGAAACAGTGGAAGAAAGGCAACCACACGTCCCGATAGGCATCGCATGATACCACCACAAACGGGATTCCCTCAACCATCGCTTCCGCAGCCCCGTCTAGGTCTCACGACTTCTGCCCTCTGGCCACTTGGGTCATCCGCGCACCACCTCAATACGTCTCGTAGACAAAGGCCCTCAGCTGCGGAAACAGAGTATCAATGAGATACCGGTGCGCCGCCTGGCTCTGCATCTCGACAAACCAGTCCTCAAGTGCCTCCCTGCTCCGGTAGCCGAGGGTGAGCTTGACGAGGATTGGCTCTGTCACCCTCAAGCACCATTTATCGGGCTTACCGCAGTTCCCCGCATCCGTGAGGCGCCCCCGCCTGAACGTGAGGCACTGCGTTACCTGCCGGTCATCCAGCAATATCCGAACCTCGCCCGAGAATCCCGCCAAAAGGGATCGGCCAACGCGGCGATCGAGCACCGGTTTCAACAGCGTGAAGAAGGCGTACCAATCCGGGATTCGCACCATCCACGCAAACGGTGGGATGACCTCGGGTGACCAGTGGCGGACAAGGTCAAATGCGCCATGGCCCGAAGGCAACTGCATAATCACGGCGTTGCATCCCCGCTCTGACGCGAGTTTGCGCCCGCAGCCCAAGGCCGCGATGACGTCATCCTCCGAGCTGACTGCCAACTCTCTCAGCACGACCGCGTTCGATCGGGTCTGCCGCCCGAACCGCGCATAGCCAGTTGCATGGCCAGATCTCTCGATGACGTATGTATCGTAGGCATGCTCCGACTTGCTGTTCTGGCCTTCCTGGTATTCCCACAGCCGGGCGTTGCGCAGGGACCGCACCGCGAGCCACCGTGTTGACTTCTCATAGAGGTCGGCAAGCTCTACAAGGTCCGCGCGGGTGCAACGGCGAACCGACGACCCTCTTGGCTTCGAAGGGATCTGCTCAACCGCCAGACGCATGCCGCCCTTCAGCGGAACCGCCGCGTGATACCCCATCCGCTGATAGAAGGCGGGAATCCCTTGGACGCAAGCCAATACGCAGCCCTTCTCTAGGAGCCTCTTGTCAAACCACCTCATCTGTTCCCGCAGGAGCCCATGTCCCCGATGCCGTTCATCGGTACCCACCAGCTCGATCTGCCCAACTGGGATTGTGACCCCTTCCAACTCCCAATGCTGCTCGATGCAGCACAGAGACGAAACGATTTCGCCCGAACTGGCATCCTCAACCAGCGAGAAATCGCCCGGTGCGAGCCTGGGGGACTTGCTGCTAAGCAAATCCCTCGCCCACACGCCAACACTGGGGCGGAAAATCCGCTCGTTGAATGCCGCAATCCGCTCCGCGTCCTGCTCTTCCGCTGAACGGAACCTATACTCCGCAGCCATCGCAGCGCCTCAATTCCTACCGAAATATGTACGTATTGCCTGGCAGACGAACCTAATGTCTTCATCCGATAGGAATGATGAAGACGGTAGCCATAGTCCGTGCCGTGCAACAAATTCGCTGTTCGGGAACCTGCCGACCAGGCCAAACGCGGGCTGACTATGCAAAGCGGGGTAGACCGGCCGACTGCCGATTTGGCAGCCTTTCAAGTGCTCGCGCAAGCCTGCGGGATCCGAGACAAGGATATCGACGAACCATGGCGTAACGTGCTCGAGGTCAGTGGGAAGGAACGTCACCTCGTCGGCTCCCGCAAGTTCCGTCTGATAGGTCTTGTACATCTCCTTCTTCCGCCGTACTCGCCACGCGAGTTTCTTCATCTGCTCCAGACCAATGACCGCCTGCAGATCGGTGAACTTGAAATTGAAACCCCGGGTCTCATAGAAGTCTTCGCCGGCCCGGCGCCTCCCAAAGTCCTTGATCTTCCTCATCTTTGCGTCCAGCACGGGATCGTCGGTCACCAATGCGCCGCCCTGCCCGGTTGTGATGATCTTCGGCGCACTGAAGGAGAAGCTGCCGATGTGGCCCCACGTCCCGAGCTGCTTGTCACTGAACCGCGAGCCGAGGGACTGGGCAGCATCTTCGATCAGGTAGAGACCCCGCCGCGTACACAATTCCACCGCCCTCGTCATGTCAGGACTGCGACCGTTCATGCTGACGACCATCAGGGCACGTGTCTTCGCAGTTATTGCTGCTTCGGCGAGATCGAGGTCCAAACAGTAGCTGTGACGTTCCACATCCACAAAGACCGGGCGAGCGCCGGCCAGCATTACCGAGGTAGCCGAGGCCAGCATCGTGAAGTCGGGAACAATGACCTCGTCACCCTCACCGACCCCTAGCGCCATGAGGGCGACGGCGAGGCTGACGGTGCCGTTGCTTACGACGACCGAGTAACGGCTACCAACAAACTCGGCAATCCGCTCCTCGAACTCTCGCGTCTTATGAAATTCGGTGAGCCATCCCCCCGAGTCGAGATATTGGACGATCGCCTGCCTCTCTTCGAGGCCAATCCAGGGTTCCATCTGGCTAATCGGCTTCATTTGGCACCTCGCCGCGACCTCCCGGGGGGGTCTATTCCCACGTCGGCCCGGACACAATGCCACGGTTTGAGCGCGATGCCACGCCGGGAACGATGACGCGGAGCGGTTCGCCCGCCCAACGCTGCATGGCACACCACGTTGCTACCCACGACTGCCGCTCCCGAGCGCCTTCCGATACCACTCAACTGTGGCCTCCAGACCGTCCTCTATTGGCACCGCAGGTTTGAAGTCCAGAAGGTCTCTCGCCCTATCGACGCTCGAACACCGCCGTGCGTCGCCCCCTGACTTGGTCACGTCAAACACGATCTTTCCTTTGAAACCCGCGAAGCGGGCGACGAGTTCCACCAACCTGCGGACCGTAATCTCCGTGCCCGAACCGAGGTTCATCGAGCTGGGGGCCTCGAGTCTCTCCGCGGCACGAATGAGGCCCTCCGCGAGGTCATCCACATAGAGGAAGTCCCGCGTGGGGGTGCCATCGCCCCACACCACGAGTTCGGCCGGGGCTTCTAGGCATTTCATGATCGTTGCCGGAATGACGTGCGCATGAGCGGGGTCAACCGAATCACCGGGCCCATAAGCGTTAGCCGAGTATACCGTCACCATTGGGAAACGGTACTGCCGGAAGTAGAGATCCGCCAGCAGCGCGAGGTTTCTCTTCAGCCAACCGACTCCCCGGTGCGCATCCGTCGGCAGACCGTCGAACAGCGTCTCTTCTTTGAGTGGCATTGGGGCATCCGCGGCATAGGCAAAGAGGTTCCCGATTGCAACCAGTTTCGACACCCCTCCTTGCCGGGCGGCTTCAATTACGTTCATATCGATCAGGCTTGAATCCCGATACTGGGAAGCCGGGAAGCTGCGGCTGAAGCCGATGCCGCCGGTGACTGCCGCCAGGTGGATCACCACGTTCGCACCTTTCAGTGCCCTCGTGCAGTTCCCAAAGTCCCTCAGGTCACAGTCCGCCGATCGCGGCACGGTGATGTCCGATCGGTTGACGCCACGTGCCTTGGTCAACCCAGCAACAACGCGTGAGCCAATGAAGCCGGCACCGCCGGTCACAACGACTCCCTTCCCCGCCCAGAACGCCCTTCGCTCATTCATCTCCGGCTCCCTCACGTCTTCCCGGATCTTACCGCCCCTCGCCCGGGTGTGGTCACTTCTTTCCCGGCCGGAGGGTGCTACCTAACGCCCTCGCCGCCTCCAGAGTCAGGCCCTTCGCCGCAAGATCGCCTTCCAGCATCATTCTGCATAGCTCCTTGAACCTCACCTTCGGCTCCCAAGCCAGCACCCTCCGTGCTTTGCTGGCATCACCCAACAATGCCGGCACCTCGGCAGGCCGCATGTATCGGTCCTCGACCTCGACGAAGTCCTCCCAGACCAAGCCCAGCAGCGAAAAGGTCTCCTCCAGGAACTCTCTGACGGTGCGCGTATCGCCAGTCGCGATGACGAAGTCATCCGGCTCAGGCTGCTGGAGTATTCGCCAGATCGCTTCGACGTAGTCACCCGAGAAACCCCAATCTCTCTTGGCGTCAAGGTTTCCTAGGTACAGCTTCCGGATTTCACCGGTAAGAATACTCGCGATACCCCGTGTGATCTTCCTCGTGACGAAGTTAATTCCGCGTCGTGGCGACTCATGATTGAACAGGATTCCGTTCGCGGCAAACATACCATACGCGACCCGATGCATTCGAGTCAGATAAAAGGCTGCCACCTTCGAGACCCCGTATGGGCTCTGGGGCAAGAATGGGGTTGTCTCATTCTGTGGCGGTGGCGATGCCCCGAACATCTCACTCGAGGAGGCCTGATAGTAGCGCGTTGGCGCACCCATCCGCCTGAGAGTATCGAGCAGCCTGAAGGGTCCTATCGCGTTGAAATCCAGGGTGGACTCGCCGGTAATGAAGCTGATTCCCACGTGACTCTGGGATGCCAGGTTGTAGACCTCATCCGGCCTGACCTGCTCGACGACGTTGCGAAGGCTCGACACATCGCCGAGATCGGCATAGTCGAGCTTGAATCTACAGTCTGGGTCGCGCTCGTCATGCGCCCTAAGAAGATGGTCAACACGTTCGGTATGTGGGTAGCTTGCGCGTCTCACGATACCCCGAACGGTGTAGCCTTTCGCAAGCAACAACTCCGAAAGGTATGAACCGTCTTGCCCAGCTATTCCGGTGATCAACGCGGTCTTACAACTCACTTTCTGCCTCGCATTCTCAGTCCTCACTCCAGTTATGTCGCAGCAGGATGGTAGGTTTAGTCTGCCGCTGAGCCCCGCCGGGGAGCAACCCGCCTCTCCCGGTTGCTGGGACGTCCCATGACAGGGTCCCGATCGGCGCCCCCATTCCGATGCATGTGGTATTGACGCATGGTGCTTCGACAAGATACATAGAAATTGTCCAGGTGCAGCAACCTCACAAGCCCGATCGCGGGGGTCGAACTCGGCGCGAGAGAGGCGATGAAGGCGGCCCTGAACCGGCTCGCCCGCAGACGCCGGACGCCCCCCGAGCCGACGAGCCCGGTGTGACCCGCGACGAAGATGCGGGCGTTAGTGGGAGCCTGGTCATATGAAGAAGTCCCGTTGTCATGCGTTCGACGTTGTGGGTTCGTCGCGGGTTCCGGGAGATCCTTTCCTTCGCTTGGCTCAGGACAGGCTCGCGGCCGCAACGGCATGGGCGTTGCGGGCCAGGGGAGGTCTTTTGTCGCCTAGCTGCTCAGGATGACAGAGACCGTGACGCGACTGAGGGCGTTGCGAGAGGGCAAGGCCACGGTCACCCGGTCTTGACGGCGGCTTCACGGACGAGAGCGACGAACAGGCCGAGCATGCCGCCCAGGATCGCCGCAAGCAGGGCCTTGGTCGCGCCGCCGCGCGGCTTGGGGGTTTCGGGGGGGACGGCTGGGGCGCCGAGACGGACGTCTTCCACGTTCTCCTGCGCCTTGGCCAGCACTGCCTGGTTGTAGGCCTTGGCCAGCTCGCCGTACAGCTCCTGCTCGTGGCTGATGTCACGGCCGAGCCCGGCCAGGCGCGCCTCGCGCTCGCGGGTGATGTCGTCGAGCGCGCGCTGCTTGTTGCGGGTCAACTCGCCGAGGCCGTTGGACCGGTCCTCCTGCAATTTCTCGAGGCCGGCGTCACGCTCCTGACTCAATTTCTCCAGCTCGCTGGCGTCGGC
Organism: Acidobacteriota bacterium; assembly: GCA_004298115.1. Taxonomy (GTDB): domain Bacteria; phylum Acidobacteriota; class Thermoanaerobaculia; order Thermoanaerobaculales; family Thermoanaerobaculaceae; genus RBG-13-68-16. The sequence continues at coordinate 22,653 of SCRJ01000058.1, read as the reverse complement.
GCCGTACTCCTCGCCAAGCTGCTGAACCTCGACGCTCAGGCGAGCGGTCTCCCCCTTGAGCTGCTCAGCCCTGGGAACCAATGTGAAAACGTCGGTTTCGACCTTGCTCGCCCGGGTGGCCAGCTCCTGGTACATGGGGTTGAGCTGCTGCGAGACGAGGCTGCGCTGCTGCAGCTCGGGCCAGTTGACGTCCTGGTCTGTCTTGCCCTTCGCGTTTGCGAGGGACTGCCAGAGGGCGTCGTCGGTGATCGCCTTGTGGATCTCGAGGTACTGTGGTGCGACGGCGAGCTGCTTGCGCACCGCCTCCAGCTCGAGCTTGCGCTGCTCGAGCTGCGAGTTGACCCGGGTCTGCTCGCTTTGCAGGTCGCCGTACGCCCGGCGCATGGCATCGAGGCGGACCCTGCGCGTCTCAAGGTTCTTGGTCGCGGAGAACGATTCCAGGATGCGCCTCGTTTCGGCGCGATAGGCGGCGACGAGGTCCGCGGTCTGGTTCTTGTAGGAGGTGATCGTGTCGTCCCACCTTGTCACCGTGTCGTCGAAGCGCTGCTGCAGCCCGGTCTGGGCGTCGTTGCGCTGCTGCTCCAGCTTCTCGACCGCGCTCCGCGCCTCCGGGTACTGCTTGTCGATCAGCTCGACGGTGGCCGAGGTCGGACCCGCCATGAGCTGCCGTGTGCGCTCCAGGAAGACGGTGGCCCACTCGTTCGCGATCGCCGCGGCCTGCTCCGCCGAGCGGCCACGCGCGACCGCCTGGAGCATGGGGGCGAGGACGGTCTCCTCGGCGCGCCGCGAGGCAAAGATCTTGGTGTCGATCTCGCGGCCCAGCCGCAGGAGGTCGTCAGTCTTCAGGACGCCCCGAGCGATCAAGCGTCGTCTGGCTTCGGCGATGACCGCGTCCGACTCGAGCAGCTGTTGATACCCCTGGACAGTCAGGGTCGAAGGCTTCAGGTCGGAGGCGAACTTGGGCGGCACGATGATCAGCGTGGCCGCGGCCTCGTACTTGCGAGGGATGAAGAGAATCACCGTCAGGGCGGTGAGCAGCCCTGCCGCAAATGCTGCGCCGAAGATCAGCCGCCAGTGGCGCTGAAAGAAGGCGACGATGTCGGCGAAGGAGAGCTCGCCGCCCTGGCGGCTGGGATCGGACTCGATGGGCTGTCGGTTGTCGGTCATGGGCGGGTGTCCTGTCATGTCGTCAGTGATCGCTCAGGAAATGCTGCAAGGGGCGGCCAAACAATCCCGGAGCCGTCGGGGTTGCCGCTACCGCGTCGAGGCCTGGCCGGGCGCTGCCTCCACGGCAAGCTCCCGCCGTTGGTTCGGTTTGCAAACCATGGGTGGTCATGAGTTAGCATCGTTGCCATCGCACGTGCCGCGGCACATCCGCACTACCCATCGGAAGGCCTAGACTCCCCGACCTCCCGCGGTCATCGATCGCTGCTCCCCACCCCCGGTGTGGCGGGTCCCCACCTCGACGCCCACCACCACCACCCAACACCGACATCTGCCCCACCCCATCGCGGGCCGGACTTGATCACTCTGCCGACCCCGCGCACCCTATGCGTTTGCCGGCCGTTCGGTCCGCCCCGAGGGTATCCGGGCCGCCGGTCCCCCATCCCAGATGGTGCAGCGCTTGGACAAAGGGGAGACTTCACCTCGACCTCGATCGAGGCAGCAGCCACACAGTCAGAGACTCGGTGAAGGGCATCAACATAGATCGTCGGGGTGGAGGTATAGCAGGCTCCTCAACCTCCGTCAACCGCTTCCGCGAACGCTTCCTCGACTCCGTCTTGGTTGCGGGTCGCGGCCACTGGGCGCGCCGCGATCGCCCTCGGTCGTTGTTCTTTGGGGAGCGTGAACCCGCCGGCGCGTCGCGCCGGCCCCACATCTGCACTCGACGCAGAGAGAGATCCTTGCTGGCGTGTAGCACGTGAGCATGAGGTGCGCGGCTGTCAGTTTGACAACGCCGACCCCTACCGGTGAACGGGCGACCGTGCTGCTCCTCGGCCAATGCAAGCATCGACCGCCACACAGAGGGCACCAATTGGAGGCGCGCCCACCGAGGCGTTGGTCCCCGAACCCCAGCCTTCTTCCGATGTACTGCCGACCCTGCCCCTCGTCGGGCGCGAGGGGGAACACCCGTCCGGGGCACCACGACCACGCGCGACTGCTGCTTTTGTTGCGTCAGCCCGATGGAGATATCGGGGTCTCGGCCGGCCCGGGGGGCGCCACACGGCGAAGGCGGGAGGCCAGGCCGACCGTCCTTAGACCCAGGACAGCCAGAAACTCCAGGCCCACCAGCAAGACCCCGGCCACCGCGTTCTTGGTGACCAGGACGACGATCGCCAGCGCACAGAAGGTCAGCGTCACGACGTGCAACCACATCACCGCCTTGCGCCGGCTATGGGCGTGCTCCGCGAGCAGGAAGTGGACGTGTTGGAGATCGGCGTGTCCGAGGCGCAGCAGGCGGTCCCGCAGCGTGGCACGTGACAGCCCGAAGAAACGCACGATCATCACCAGCAGTGTGTCCATGACCGGCAGCCCGAGCACCAGGATCGGCACCAGGATGGCCACGGCCGCCGACGCCTTGATCGAGGCCTGCACGGCGGCGATCGCCAGCAGGAAACCCACGGTCAGCGACCCGGCGTCCCCAAGGAAGATCCTCGCCGGCTCCCAGTTGTGCCGCAGGAACCCGAGGCACGCCCCGGTTAGGCCGGCGAGCAGAACCACCGTGAATCGATGCCCTTGCAGGACTCCGCACACCAACAAGCTCGACGAGATGATCGCCGCGACCCCGCCGGCCAAACCGTCGAGGCCGTCGATGAGGTTGAAGGCGTTGGTCGCCCCGACGATCCAGGCGACCGTCACGACCCCGGCCAGGATGCCGAGGGCCAGTTCCCCCTTGCTCCCAGGCAGGGTCAAGACCGAGAAACGCAATCCAGCCGCGACGACCATCGCCGCGGCGGCGGTCTCGACCAGGATCTTGTGCAGCGGGGGAACCCCGACGACGTCGTCGGCCATCCCCACGAGGAACACCATCACGGTCCCGAGCAGGACGACGGCCAGCTCCGAGCGGGAAATGCGCCCCCCCCACACACCCCACCTGGCTAACGCCACCAGCCCAACGCCGAACAGCAGTCCAGCGCCGACGGCCAGCCCGCCCAGGCGGGGGGTGGGGTCGGTGTGGAGCTTGCGCTCCCCGGGAGCGTCGAGCGCGCGGAGGGCAACGGCCAGCCAGTTCGCGACCGGAACCATCAGGCTGGTCACGAGGGCGGCGATCACGGCCGCCGCAAGCGCTGCCAGCAGCAGACTAGCCACCGTCCCCCTCCACTCTCATCGACGAGCGCGCGAGTCCGCCGATGAGGTCATGCCACTGCGCCGTTGCCATCGTTCGATCATACCGGGTCGTGAAGACCTCCCGGGCGTGTTCCCCCTGGCGCCGCACGCGGACCGGGTCGCCACACGCCGCCAGCACCGCGGTCGCGATCTGCTCGGCGTCGTGGCCGCACGAGAACCCCAGCCGTTCGCGCTCGATCTCCTGTGCCATGGCGCTGGACCGAGCTCCGGCCATGAGGACCGGTTTGCCGGCGGCCAGCGCCGACGCGTACTTCGAGGGCACGAGCAACCCGGCCGCCTCGTCGCGCAGGGTCACGAGGTGGATGTCGGCCGCGTTGAACAGCGCGTTCAACCGCGCAGCCGGCTGGTACGGCATCAGCTTCACGTTTGCCGAGCCGAGGGACGCAGCGCGCACTTCAGCGAGTCGTTCTCCATCCCCGACAAAGAGGAACAAGACCCGGGGTTCCCTGCCGGCGAGCGCCTTCGCGGCTCCGAGCACGGTGTCGAAGCGGTGTGCGCGGCCGAGGTTGCCGGCGTAGAGGACGACGAAGCGGCCTTCCAGGCACTCCTCACGGCGGAACCTCTCGCCGGCCTCGAGGTCGAGCCGCAGTCGCTGGCCGTCGGCCCAGTTCGGGATGACCTCGACCCGCCGGGCGCCGCGGGCGTGAAGCGTCTCGGCCATCGCTCCGTCGAGCGCCACCACGGCGTCGGCCCGCGCCAGAATCGCCCGAGAGAGCCATGCGAGGGCGCGGCCAAGGACTGAACGCTCGCGCAGCGCGCCCAAGGCGAACGCCACGTCCGGGTAGAGGTCCTCGACCTTGTACACGAACCGCGCGCCGCGCCGGCGGGCCATCGCGCCGAGCAGCGCGAGCAACGGCGGCGTCGAAAGACACACCACCACGTCGGGCGGGTGCATCGCGATCACCCGGGCTGCAGCCAGGATGAAGTACGTGGCGTAGTCGGTGAGTCGCCGGCCCGCGCTGGCCCGTCCGAGGCTGGTGCAGCGCACGCGATGAACGTGCACACCCCGCCAGTCTTCGCGACTGGGCAGGCGCGCGCCACCGGCATACCGGCCGGACCCGGCGACAACCGTCACGTCCATTCCCGCCTTGACCAGATCCTCGGCCAACTCGCCCAGCAACTGCCCCGTCGGTGCGATGTCGGGGACGAAGTACTGATTGAGAAGAAGGACACTCCTTGCCGTCTTCAGGGCGTCGTCCTTCGCTGCCGAGCTTCTCTCGCCTTCAGTAGGGAGAGCAGCTCATAGGTGGCCATCAGGCGGGACAGCACGTAGCCGGGATAGCCGTCCAGAAAACCCCCGTGGAGCACGTAACTGTAGAGGAACCGCAGTGTAGGGCGACAGGGCAACTTGCGTGTCAGAATGCGGGCATGCCGGCGCGCCGCAGCGGCCGTCCCCGAAGGTAACCTCCCGCTCTGAACCCCCCAAACCTCCACTGCCGCCTCCCAGTTGGAGTACCGGTTGTGCTTCTCGACCCAAGTGGCGATGTCCGGGTATGCATGGTGAACCAACTCGCCCCGCAGTCGTCCAACGAGTCCGTCCACGATGACGTGCTCGTGGACCTCGTTGTCGCCCGAGCCGGTGTCGCCGTCCACCAGAGACTCAAAGCGCCCCCGCCTATGCAGGAACAGGCGGACGTTCCAGCTCGGGTAGTAGCCGCAGTGCTTGATCCAACGGCCGAGGAATATCAGCCGCCTGTTAAGCAGGAAGCCGCGGCAGTCCGTGTTCGCAACCCTCGCCAGGAGCTCCTCCGCCAACTCGGGCGTGACCCGTTCGTCCGCGTCGAGCACCAGGACCCAAGGGTGTCTCCAGTCCACGTTGGCGAGGGCCCAGTTCTTCTTCTTCGGGAGGTTGCCATCCCACTTGAACTCCACGACCCGTGCACCGGCCGCACGCGCGATCCCCCCCGTCCGATCAACTGAGTTGGAATCAACGACCACGACGTCATCACTCCAGGCGACCGAAGCGAGACATTCGCTGATGTTCCGTTCCTCGTTGAGAGTTGGGATCAGCACTGAAACGCTCATCGCGACGCTCCGAAGGTCCGGCGCTTCACGACACGAGCCGGGTTGCCCGCAACGACGGTCCACTGCTCCACGTCCTTGACTACAACCGCCCGTGCGCCGATCACTGCGCCCTCGCCGACTCTCACCCCTGGGCCCACGAATGCGTCCGCACAGATCCACGCTTGATCCCCGACGCTGACGGGCGGTCTCAGCAGTGGCATCTTGGGGTCAGTGTAGTCGTGGGTACCCGCGCACAAATGGGCGCCCTGCGAGACCGTGACCCCCGAGCCCAGGGTGATGCTCCCGAGGCTGTAGAGCCGTGCGTTCGCACCCACAGCCGACCAATCGCCAAGTTTTAGGTTCCAGGGCATTGCGACGGCCACCGACGGCTCAATGCGAACGCCCCGACCGACCCTCGCGCCAAATAGTCGGAGGAGAGCGTTCCGCCAGCCAAATGCGACTCGCGGACTCCAGCGAAACAGCGGCTTGGCGAGCGCCCAGGCCACTCGTTTGGCGATTTCTGGGTGCGAGTACTTTACCGCGGCCCTATTCGCCGCCACGTCTAGGTTCTCTGCCATCAGTCCACCACGACGCCTTCTGGTTGCGGACCCCTGCCGAGAAGCCACGCGTAAACAGCTATCATCCGTCGTGCCATCGTGATTGAAGAAAACTCCTGCTCAATCAGGACCTTGCCTCTCGCCCCCATTTGATCCAGCTCTGCGCCAGACAGTGTGATTGCTTCACCTAAGGCTACGCTTAGCGCTTCGTCTCCGCCGTCGATCCACCACCCGCACCTGTGGTGTTCGATCTCCTGCCAAGGCGTTTCTTTCGTGGTGATGACCGGGACGCCACTGGCAAGCGCCTCCGCGATGACAACCCCAAAGTTCTCGGACCGAGAGGGGAGGACGAAGACGCTGGCCGTGCGGATTAGCCGCCACTTCTCTTGGCCCCACACAGGGCCGATGCACTCCACCGCTGAATCCTGCCCTTCGACCTGCCATTGCTTCAAGAGGCGCGCCCCGTAGCCGCCTTCATCCGGCCCGGCGATGACCAGCCTCCACCCTTGCGGCCGCAGTGCCCGCCACACCCGCAGTAGACTGTCGAGGCCCTTCTTCGGGGTCAGCCGGGAGAGAAAGAGAGCAATCCTTGGATCATTCGAACGGGGGCTTCGTAAGTCCTCAGGGGGTAGCTCGAAGGCGTTCGGGACCACGGCAACCGGCTGCCGCAGGCCCAGCGCCCGCAGGGCTTCAAACTCCTGCCATGAAGTGGCGTGGAGGGCCGACGCTGACTGGAGGTCGCGTCGTTGGTACAGCCCCCAGGCAACCCTCTTTTTGAACGGTTTGTGCCGCCTGGTCCAGGGGAATAGCATTCCGAGCGGGCTGATCACGAGCGGTATGCCGAGGGTACGCGCGACTTTCGCAACCGAATGGTTGGAGGGTAGCCAGAGGCCATGGTCGTGGAGCACGACTTCTCCTGCCGCTTCGCAGCGTCGTCTCACAGCGCCGCGAAACCCCGGAGCCCATTTCACTCGCGCAGCAGGCCATGCGAATCCGCGCACCTCGGTCAAACGCCACGTGCGAGGCGTCTTGAACGACGGTGGGATGGCCGCGGGCCCCGTCCCAGTCGAAATCAGCTCGACCGTTGCGCCAAGCTCCGTGAGCGCCCGACACAATTCGGAAACCACCACCGCGGCGCCACCAGTCTCCTTTGCAAGTCCGCCCACGGTCAAGATACAGGACACCCCTCGCTCGGGCGCCGCCGACCCGCTCACCTCGCCCACCATTCGTTCAGCCTGTCTCGAAGACGGCGTCGCCCGCGGAATCTCTCGCCTCCGTTCTCGCTGCGTTCCCCAGGAGCTGCCCGACGCTAACGCAATAGCGCACAATAGGACCTGACACCTCAGGGTGTTCTGCGCCTCTCAATCACTAGCTGCCGCAAGAACCCTCCCACCTCACTATAGATCTCCGGGGGCGACGGAGATGCCCGGAGAAAAGCGGCCGCCGCACTACGTCGCTCGTTGGGCTCCCGATCGAGTTCATGTTGAACGGCCCCGGCAATTGACGACACATCCAGCGGATCGCAGCCTCGCCCAAACCCGAACGGTTCGGTAATCGCAGTCAGCGAGGGAAACAGTGGCATTACCACTCCAACTCCGCACCAGGCGTACTCGAAGAGCTTTCCGGGAGCGCAGAATAGGTTGTTGAGGGAGGTGGGCGCGTAAAGGAGCAGCCCGACGTCGGCCCCGGCAGTGACCCGCAGGTGGAGGGGCGGCACAATCCTGGCAATCATAGCAATCCTGCCGTCACCGTGTGCGGCAGCCCTCAACCTCTCTACGAAACGACGATTCCGGCCGTCACCCAGAATGATCAGTCCCAGTTCAGGCCCGCGAACTTGGCGGAACGCTTCCACGATCTGGAGGAGGCACCGATCCTCGGCAATGAGGCCTTGGTAAATCACGAAACGTCTGCAGTCGGGAGATCCTCCATGGCGTCGGAAGACCTCCATGGCGCCAGTGCCCCCGTTCGGAGGATCGCCAAGCGTCTCGAGCGGACGGTTGGGAACGATCCACCAAGGGGTGCGAGAGGAGCTCGCAGTACGAAGCATCTCCCCGCGGTTCTTCTCGGGCGCGATCCAGCACGCGGACGCAGCGATAGTTCGTTCCTGCAGGCCGCGCAACCTCCCATGATCGTCATACAGCTCGTGCGCGTGGGCCACCGTCAGGGCGTCAGGTGCCCGCCGGTCCACTTGGCGGCGATACTCCATTGCGTGCGCCGTGTGATACCACACAACGTCTGGGTGCATTTTTCGCACGCACCCGTGCAGAAGCAGCCCGAACTGCAGGCGCAGTCTCGCCTTTCCCAGACTGCCCCTCGGGTATCTCGTCATTCCGAGCCCCAACCACTCAACGTTGTTCTCCCGAAGGATCTGTTTGGTCAACTCTTCGCACCCTGCCGCGACCATCGTGACCTCGTCGCCGAGTTGCCGTAGCGCGACCGCCGCTGTGATAGCCGGTGGGAGTTCGCCAAGCATGCCAGGGAACACCATGCAGATGCGCATCCCTCCCGCCGCCTATCTCCCCTGCAATTGCCCCGGGCGCGCACGACCCCAGACCACCACCCAGGGCAACAGTGGTCCAACAACCTTTCGCGTGCCTGCGCTGTCACGCACATCCTGACACATTGGCCGCCCTCTTCCCCTTCCGAGACTGCCCTCCGACCCGCCTCTCACGCGAGTGGTCCCGCCCGGCATCGCGACGAGGCCGGCCACACGAGAAGCATCTAGCTGGATCGAAACCCTTCACCTCTCACCAGGGGCGACGGCATCCCGCGACCCACCTGCGTAGGCCGTGCACGGCGCGGCGGCCGCTACGCGCGCCCCGTGGTCGCGTATCACACCATTGTGCGTGATCCCGCGTTTCTGTTGACCCTCACCTCGGCCGCCCACCACCATCACCGACAACATCCACCACCGCTCATTACGCCGTGGCCCGCGTCCCCACACATCAACGCCCCTTGAGTGGTCCTCGTTTGCCATCAGTCATCGCGCGAACGTCTCGTTCCCTACCAAGGCCCATATGCCCTTGGCGCACCGGCCTCCCGGCCTCGGCGCGCTCGCCGCAACAGCGCCCTACCATACCCAAGCAGGGGCCGCGGAACGTATTCCCGCCAGGTCAATACTCTCCGATCGCACTTTGGCAGGCTTCTTCTCCCCTTTGGCAAAGGATACCTCCCCTGTAGGGCCTCGCCGATAATCTGCTCATACGCCGCCCCCATCACCTCGACAGATGCCTCGCTCTCAACTCTCGAATGGCCTCTCTCGCTCATCGTCCGCCATAGTTTTCGATCGCGATAGAGCCTCTCAATGGCTTCTGCAAACCCCTCAACATCGCCGACGTCCACAAGCGTACCCGTCTCCCCATCAACCAGGGCATGGTCCGTGATCCCCTGCAATCGTGACGCTACCGGCACGCAGCCGCACGCCTGCGCCTCTAAGGCCACAAGGCCAAGTCCCTCATAATGCGACGGCATCACGAGGACATGATGCTTTAGCATCTCCTCGTACACGCCATCTCTTGACAATACCCCAACTGCACGAACTCTCTCCCCCAGTCCAAACTGCTTAGCCCTGCGTTGGACATCCTCAAGCGACTCCCCGGCGCCAACGATCGTCAGCTCGCAGTCAATTCCTCTTGCCACACATTTCCGAACGATTTCAGCAAGATACAGCGCGCCCTTATCTCTGTGGCTAACTCGACCCACGAACAGGAGTGCCATTTTGCCTGCAAGCCTCATTCGCCTGCCAAACGCCTCGGGTGTTGGTGCGCTCACCCCATTGAGGACAGTACGCACTACCTTTCCCGGAACCCTGCCTTGGGCGACCTGCGTGACCTTTGGGCTGACCCCAATGGCCACATTCCACGCGTCCGGATTTGCACACGCCGTGGCATACACGTCATTCTGGTTGTTGTGAATGATGGGCATCGCTATGGTTTTCTCCGAAAGCATCCCCAGCGACGCCTGAGCATACCTGCAGTCGTTCAACACGATACAATCGAAGGCGTGACCAGCCAGATACCGTCCAACCACCCGCGAGTGCCTCACGCCGCAGAAGGACTTCGCCAGCGGAAGGCACACACACGATAGCCCTGCTGCCGTCGCCAGGTCCCACCACTGGCCCCGCCGCACGCACGTCACAATCGTAACCTGATGGCCCACCGCTTGGAGATGCGCCCCTAGGCTCAAGACCACGGTTTCAAGCCCGCCCACTTCTAGCGCGCCGACTACGAAGGCAATGCTCAAAGGTCGCTCCATCGCCTGAGCCCTACCCGGCGGGTTCGGCGAGCATCCAGAGCCCGCTCGTCCTCTCGCCCCGCTTTAGAACCCGCGTGGCCGCCCATCTTGCCCAGCTCACCGCCCGCCATCGATTCACCGCTCCGGCTACCATGCTGGAGTCTATATAGCCCGTTTCCAAGACCTTCAGGCCTGCCTCGCTCGCCGCCATCCGCAGGCTTCCCTCACCGAAGAACAACAAGTGGATAGGCGGCAACTCGGCCGGATTGGACGTCTTGTGGACAGAGGAGCACCCCCAGTTCGGCACCGTAACAAACACGGAACCACCACCCCGGAGCAGCATCTTGCACCGTTTCAGCATAACCACTGGGTCCGCCAGGTGCTCGAGCACTTCGAACAACGTCACCACATCAAAAAGGCGCCCCGCTTCAACGATATCTCCTACCGACCCGGCCCTCATCGGATAGGCCGCATAGGTCTTGCCCAGATCTATTGCCCTCTGTGAGCGGTCGATGCCCTCCACCTGCCACCCTCTCAAATGGGCGGCGTACAAGAAGCGGCCGACCCCGCAACCCACATCCAACAACCTCTTTCCAGGCGAAAGAGGCACATGGTCAAAGAACGCCCGGTACGTCGCGACATCAGGAAACCTCTCTCTCGCCTTCGCCACGGACATCGGCCGTACCTGCTCCTTGATATACGCCCTCGAATCGTACACTGCGTCGTAATCCGTCTCAACGGCAAATGCCTTGGGGGCGAACCGCAGACCGCATCGAATGCAGCCCTCAATATCGTAACCGCCGAGCCGAACACCCTCGACTACCGATTCGCCAGTGCAGACGGGGCAGCGCATTTCGCAAAGGTTAGCATGCGGCGTCCAGGGATTGTCCCACCTCATCGGATGGGTACCGGGCAAGGAACTTTGCAACGACCAGTGCCATCACGAACATTGGCGCCACTAGCCAGTACCTCTGGATAGGCCTCAAGGTCAGCCAGATGCCCGCGGCCCCGACAACGAACAAGGCAGAAAGGACAATCCGTCTTTGGAGACCACGCGGCAAGTCCCGTCGCAGGTACCAACCTCCCACCACGGTGAGGGCAAGATATGAGGCGGCACTACCGTAGGCGACGGAGGCCGCGCCCCAACGCCCGGATAGGAGGAAAACAATTGCTAACAGCAGGACGGCATAGGCCAGATTGAAGACGGCACCGATCCACACCCGGTTCCGGGCCTGCAGAGCTGGACCTGTCACAGCTGCGAGCGACGAGATCATCGTGGCAGAGAGTACTCCAACGAGAACGACAGAGCCGTTTCGGAACTCTTTGCCAAACAATGTCATAAGGGCATCTGATGAATAGATCAAGACCGTACCGAAAGGAAGAACAATCACGCCAATAATGGATTGTGTCGTCTTCAATGTGCGCGCGAATGCTCGGGTGGGTTCATCGCGGGAGGTAGTCTCAGACAATATCGGCAGGGCGGTGTTCACGATCATTCCTGGGATGAAGACCAGCAAGGCACGCCAGGTGTTGGAGGCGTTTAGGATACCTAACTCAGAATAGCCTGCAGGTTGGTTCGCCAGGATAACATTGCATAGCCACATCGTTGCTACAACCACAAGAGCGGACGCAACAAATGGGATGCTAAAGTTCCATAAAGCGGGCCATTCTCGTAGGCATTGTGTTGGTTTGAGGGGGACGCCATACCGCCGCGCTTCTTTGCGCAGAGCCACGCTATTGAGGAGCCATTTGACGCAGAGATCTACTCCCAGGGCCCAGACTGCGCCCGTGAGGCCACCAAAATATGCCCCGCACACAAGGATTGGAAGGGAAACCATGCCAGCAAAGACGTTTGCATAGGCGATCGTCCTAAACGCTTCAAGCCCTGATAGTGCCCCGGTTTGAGCACCAGTAAGGGCGCTGAAGAAGAGCATGACGGCAGCGACCCGCAGTGCAGCCGTCAGATTTGGAGCGTCAATCGCATGCTTCGCAAGCCATGGGGCCAGGACCAGAAGGCCCGTTGCCCACAAGGCACCAGTGGCGGTGGCAACCAGTCCAGAAAGACCAATGATGCGTCCAGCTCGTTCAGGTTCGCTGCGGCGGAACTCGGCGACGAACTTGGTGGCGGTGATCCCCAGGCCGAACCCAGCAAGAACTCCGAACATTCCAGCTGTGGATTGAACCATCCCTAATTCGCCGAATCCTGTCTTACCCAGGATTCTAGCCACCGGAATCGAGGCGGCCAGCAGCAGGCCCCGGGAAATCAAGCTTCCGGAAATGGACCAGAGGCTGCCCTTTGCAAGGCGCAGACCGACCTCCGAGGCCTCGATCCTGGCGAGCGTTGGTTTGAGGACTGTAGGGCAGAACGCCCGTACGCCTCTGCTGGTTTCTAAGGGACGTGCCATAGCCGGTAGGTTGTTCTTCTATTTGCTCCGCACCTCGAGTCCGCCGGGTAAGAGCTGGCCTCGCTCAGCGGCGAATGTGGCCCGCGAAGCTCTTTGCCAGGCCTCGAGGTGTCGCCGACGCTTGGTGACCCCGGGCCAGCCTAATGAGCTGTAAGGGTAGGCTTGCCTTCGACGCAACCCCGATAAGATGCACGGTCAAAGTCGCTCCCGCCGCTGGTTGCGGCAGCAACCATTTGAAGGGCTACATGTTCCGACCGACCACAATCAATGCGCCATATGTCCGCCTCTGCCTGGTCTCCAACTTCCCCGGGTATCAGGCTTGGACTGAAAGATGGTATCACTCTCCTCTCGCCGTTCCCGATGACGGTGGGGCGCGCAGAGGCACGGATCCGACGCCGTGCTGCTGCCTTGCTGGCATGAGCAGCGCGGTAGGAAGTACCGGCTTGCAGTAAGGCCCCTCCGGCAGGCGGACAGGGGCGGGTTGGTGCGCAGTGCGTCGAGAAGGCGCGCACCCCCGTGCCACGTGCCGGCGGCTCCGAGTACGTGCGCCCCACACACGGTCACGCGGCCCGACGGGTCGGCCGGTCGGAGCCCGATTCCGGCTAAGCGCTGCTAGTATGGCTCTCGTGGCTCCGCAGGAACCGCCTCTTGCCTCCCGCAATCCGTCCGAATTGCAGCGAGGGACTCCGGAGTTGCTCGCGGCCCCGATTGGTCACCCAGAAACCAAAGCGGATGCCCCACTCTTTCAGCCGAAGCCTCTTAGAGAATGGGGACCATTTCTCGGCCTGGCTGTGGCGATACTGCTCCCATCCGCTGCGGATGTTCAGAGGTACGTCGGCGGCCTCGGCATTGTCTTCTACTTCGCCCTTGGCGCATTTGCCATCCTCTTTGCGCGGCGAGCGCTCCCGGCTCTGGTTCAATGGCCGCGGAACAGGGTGATCCTAGTGGCGGTTCTCTGTCTCCTGGCTCTTGTTGCCACGCTCCTGGTGGTCTACCCGATGGCGAATGTCCACGTCTCGGGAAAAGGGAGCGACAGCGACGACGCGCTGGATCAGGCGACGCGGGCTTTGCTGCAAGGTCGATATCCCTATTTGGAACGTACATATCTTGGGAATTCAATCAGTCCAATGCCGGGGTTGCTCATGCTGGCCGTTCCCTTTGTCATTCTTGGCGGCAGCGCTTACCAGGTCATCTTCTGGCTTCCGGTGATATTCGTCATTCTTGCCAGACTCTCGGGTTCCAGCGCCAAGGCACTTTGGCTCCTTCTCGCCGCCATCGCGCTCGGTCCGGCGCTGATGCACGGCATTGTGACTGGATCGGATTATCTAGTAAATTCGATCGTCGTTCTCGCCGGCGTCGTCCTCACCATGCACTTCGCTGAAAGGCCGATTTCAGTGCCGGCGAAAGCGGCGGCGCTCGCTCTCCTCGGTTTCAGCCTATCCAGTCGTGGTCAGTTCCTCTTTGTACTACCTGTCATGGCAGGCGCGCTTGCGAGGAGGGCTGGTTTCGGGCGGGCGGCGAGGGACATCGCCTTCGTGACGATTGTAGCGGGTCTGGTGACGGCTCCCTTCTTCTTCGTACACCCGTCCGAGTTCTCGCCGCTTCATACCGTCCATAAGCTTGACGTCTTCCCTGGGGCTGAGGTGATCGTGCCCGCTTTGATGCTAACGATAGCGCTCACATTTGGATGGCGATCCGATGGTTCGCTTCAGTCGGTCCTAGAACACTCATTTCTCGTACTCATGTTCCCGGTCTTAGTCGTTACGGTCGGAGGCCTGTTGCGAGGCGATGGGCTCGGAACATCGGCCTTCGGGGTTCTCGCCACGATGTTTGGCGTGGCGTCATACGGCGTGCGCTTTGTTGCCCCGAGCGCCAACGGTACCTGAGGGGTAGGCAATCACGAGTCGAAACGCGGGGCCGGATCCCCTCGGAGAGGCCATGTGTCCGATGGACCCACCTGCAGTGGCCCCCGGAGATCAACCCATTGGGTTGGGTTGGTCTTTGCGTTGGAGCTGCGAGCGAGGCTGCGCGAGGAGCGCTCGCGCCCGATCGTCGACCGCCTGCGGAGCTGGGCATACGAGACCAAGTCGGCCACGCCGCCGCAAAGCTCGCTGGGCAGGGCGATCGACTACATGCTCCCGCTGTGGCCGGGGCTCTGACGCTGTTTCTGACCGATGCTCGGGTGCCGCTGGACAACAATACCGCGGAATGGGCCCTGCGTGGGGTGGTTGTAGGGCGCAAGAACCACTACGGCTCGCACTCCAAGCGCGGCGCCGAGGTGGCCGCCGCAACGTACACGCTGTTCGAGAGCGCGAAGCTCGCCGACGTCGACCCGCACCGCTACGTGCTCGAGTCCGCCCACCCCGCGATCGCCTCGCCCGGCACCCCGACACTCCCCCGAAACGTGACCTGATCGGACTCGACGCAGATCCTCAGCCATTCGGTCAAGACATACCCTCGGAGTAGGGCGAGGACTGACAGTCTTTGTAGCCAACCTCGGCCAAAGAGAAAAGGCGGGGAACGCGTTCTTGCGCTCGCCCCGCCTTAGTTGCACAACTCCAAATGCCAACCTCGTGAATCTCAGGCAACCGGCAGAAATCATTACCCCAACTTGGTCACTGACTTACTGCCATGCCGGTGAGGTCACCGCACGGGGTCAACTTCTGCACGCAGATCCGGAACTTCCCCTGGTTGTCGTACGTCGGGACGTCATTCTTCTTGAAGAACGCTTGGAGACCCTGTCCCACCACGAGATACCGGTAAACGTGGGCCGGATTGTAGCCGTCTCCCCCTATGGGGTCTGGCTGGGTGTAGGTGGAGCCCCCGTCGACGCTGATGCCTTGGAACGGAAGGGGAGCTGGCAAGGGGATGGTCGTGCTCGGGTCGCTAGGGTTGGGTGGCGTGAACCAGCCAAATATCCACTCCCAGTCGGCGTACGCATGCCCGTTGACCACTCCCAGCGTTGGGAACATTGGTGCATTCTCCGGGAAGCCCTGGCCAGGACTGACATACCAACTCGCCGCCCAAACGGAGTATGTTCCTTTGATGGTGATGAGGTAGAGAGCGCCGTTGTCCAACCTCGCCGCCGAGTGGGCGATCAGGTTTCCACCAGCCGGGTCTGGGGAAGCGAATGTGTCAAGCCAGAAACACTCACTGCAAAGCGAGGTACACTGGGTCCCGGCGACTCTCTGGCCCACAGCGCTCATGCTCCCTTGCGATGCGGTGAGCCGCTTCTCGAAGTCATTGATCTGGGCGCTGGCCGCAACCGCCCCGACCAGGGTGACCAACACCACTGCGCCGACGTTCACAGGCACTTTCCACTGGTTCTTCATTGGCTTCCTCCACGCTTCCTCTAGCTTCACTCCCTCTGGTTTCCGATCCCCCGTCTCCAGGACGCGTGTTGCTTCAGTGCCCGTCGTTGCCGCCTCCATCGACAAAAAAACCGGCGTGCACCTTCTCAGGTGGTGGCCGGTTTCACTATTGGCTCCCGGCCAAGCCAAGCGACTAAAAATCCGTCCAATACGAGACACATCACCCAACATGGCAATAAAGTAACGTTCGCAGAATGGCGTGCCAATCGGTAGACGGGAGGGCTGCGCCGTGCCCTGATGGGCCTAGGCCTTTTGTGGGAGGTTACCCTGAGCCCACAACGCGAGCGCGAAACGGCCCTTCAATTGGGTCTTGCCGAAGATGTTGCTGAGGTGAGACTTGACGGTCTTCGGGCTGATCCCGAGCTCGAGCGCAATCTCGCGGCTGCGCAGCCCGCGACCGACGGCACTCACGACCTCCCACTCGCGGCGGGTGAGAGTGAACGAGACGTCGTCCGGTTCGGGCCGGCCCGTTGCGATGAGCTGTGAGATCACTTGGGCCGTCGTCCAACGGTTGGCCCACACCTCGCCGACCGCCACGGCACGGATCGCATCGAGGACCGTCTTGTAGGCCATGTGCTTGCCGACCAGTCCGGCCGCCCCTGCCCGGAGCACCGCCGCGACGGTCTCCTCACCGGAGCGCCTCGCCAGGACCAACACGCGCGCACGGGGTGCGGCCCGATGTATCCTCGCAATGACCCCGGCACCGTTCGGGCCAAGCGCCTCGAAGTCGAAGAGGACCACGGAGTTGGGGTCTTTTGCGGTGAGGGCGAGGATCTCGTCCTCGCTGGCTGCGTTGCCGAGGACCTTCATGCCGGGCTCGTGTTCCAAGATGATGCCGAGCAACTCGGCCCAGAGGGCCGGCTGCACGGCAACGGCGATGCTGATCACCGCGGGGGGGGGGCCTCGCCTTGATGGCGCCACGGGGGGGGAGGGCGGGGGCGTCACGTACCGTCGCGCCAAGAGCCGCGCACCCGCTGCGACTCGCCGAGACTCATTGCACAAGACATCGGCGTTGACCCTCCCGCCACTTCGCGTCAGTGTCCAAGGGTTGGCACGACATGTCAAGCTTCCCATTCCACGCGTGTCGAAACTCTTTGATAGTGTCCCCTGGTGGACTCGATAGAAATGTCCCCTGAGGGTTAGCGCCTGTAAGGAGGCGCAGGGGGGACGTGGTGGCGATGAGCGGGAGAGAGCTAGCGAGGTTGGTCGAGAGCGAACCGGTGGCCGATGGGGCGCGGCGGCTGAAGGAGGCGCCGCCGCGGGTCGGGGGGGCGCTACGGACAGATGGGGCGGAACCGGGGTCGCGACAAGCCGCGCACCGACGCTCTTGCGGGCGCCACGCCATGTCACGCCGAAAGCACCCCTACCGCCGTTTGCGCTCATCGAGGTGCTCGCGCTGACGGCTCAAGGCAAAAAGGAAAACGGGAGAGGCCGGAGCCTCCCCCGCTTCCATCTCCGCTGTTCGCGTTCTCAGTGTCACCGCGAAGAAAAGGTACGTACCAGTCTAGCTGTGACCGCCTGGGTCTCCGTCGTCGCCACCGCCGTTGTCGTCCTTGATTGAGCCGCACGGAACGAGCTTTTGGACGCAGATCCTGAATCGACCGTAGTTGTCACTGGTGGGGAAGTCGTTCTTCTTGAAGGACGCCGTGCTCCCCTGACCTTCAACGAGATACTGGTACATGTGGGTCGGGGAATAGAACTGACCGCCCAGCGGCACATAATCATTGTAGGTAATCCCGCCGTCAAGACTGATGCCCTGGTAGGGCAGGTGGACCGGAAGGGGGCTTATGGCAGGAGTTGTTGGCGTGTACCAAGCAAAGAGGTACTCCCAATCGGCTGCCACGCGGCCATTGGTTGTCCCCGGCGACGGGTACTGGGGCGCTGCCTCCGACGCACCCTGGCCGTTACCGACCCACCAACTCACTGCCCAAACCGAGTAGGTTCCCTTGATAGTGATCAGATAGGGCACGCCCTTTTGCAGGGTCGTAGTGGTGCTGGCGATCAGGTCGCCTGACTGAGGGTTGGTTGGGTCGTACGTGTCGAGGTAGATACATTCGGCGCAAGAGCACGTTCCGTGCGTGGAGTTCTTGTCACCGTTCGGGCTACCGCTGCCTCCCTGGGTCGTCGCGCTCATGCTCCCTTGCGCGCCGACCAGAGTCTTTCCAAACTGGTGGATCTGAGCCCCCGCCGGCGCCGCCACAGCCACGGCCACCAGAACCGCAATACCGAGCGCAAACAACGTGGAACTTCTCCTCTGCTTGACCATCTCGCCTTCTCCTTTCCTCTGCACTGCTTTTGTTGGGGGCTTCCTCGAGCCCCTGACCGTCCTGACACGCCGCCTCTGTCAAACCCGCCGAACCCGACCCCCTGGCCCGGCGTCCGTCCGTTTGGGTTTTCGATCACTCATTCTGCAACTGCGACTGCGTTACATCGAATTGGAGAATGCCACAGCTCGTCCGGATATTTCAAGTCCTCGTCTCAGTCGCGTTACGGACAGGCCTGGCTCCGGCCCGATCGCTGGAACACGTGACCGCTGAATTGGATACGCATTCGGAGGTGCGCTGCCGGCGGCTGTTGGGCGCCGGGGTCTGCGGGGCAAACGCAGCCGTTTCAATCGGCGCACCCACCGCGCCAACCGTGCGAGGGCCGGCCCTTCCGTCAGGCCGCCGGCCGATGCGAGCATCGGCCGCTACAGAAACCGTGGCGACGCGGGGGGCGGCTGGCCGGAGCCCGGTGGTCGCTTGTCGGAGGGCAAGAGGAAACGCGCGCGGTGCGCGCGTCCCACACGGACAGGACACGCAACCCGTCGGCCGATGCGAGCATCGGCCGCTACAGAAACCGGGGCGATGCGGGGGCGGCTGGCCGGAGCCTGGTGGTCGCTTGTCGGAGGGCAAGAGGAAACGCGCGCGGCGCGCGCGTCCCACACGGACAGGACAGGCAACTCGTCGGCCGATGGGGGCGCCGGCCGATGCTGGGACCGTGACGATGCGGGGGGCGGCTGGCCGGAGCCCGGCGGTCGCTCTGCGGAGGGCAAGAGGAAACGCGCGCGGCGCGCGCGTCCCACACGGACAGGACACGCAACCCGTCGGCCGATGCGAGCATCGGCCGCTACAGGGACCTCGTCGATACGGGGGGCGGCTGGCCGGAGCCTGGTGGTCGCTTGTCGGAGGGCAAGAGGAAACGCGCGCGGCGCGCGCGTCCCACACGGACAAGACAGGCAACCCGTCGGCCGATGCGAGCATCGGCCGCTACAGAGACCTCGTCGATGCGGGGGCGGCTGGCCGGAACCCGGCCGTCGCTTTCCGGAGGGCACGAAGAAACGCGCGCGGCGCGCGCGTCCCACACGGACAGGACGCGCAACTCGTCGGCCGATGCGAGCATCGGCCGCTACAGAAACCGTGACGACGCGGGGGGCGGCTGGCCGGAGCCCGGTGGTCGCTTGTCGGAGGGCACGAGAGAACGCGCGCGGCGGCCCGCCCCATAGGTACACGAAAAGAACGGCCGCCCGGCGGGCGGCCGCGACATCCAGACGGACTCGAACGCGGGGGCTACGGGAGCCAGGGGTGCGGCAGCGGCGGCAGCAGCGCGAAGAGACGGAACGCCGGGATCAGCGGCGCCGCCTTCTCGGCGCGGTGCAGGAAGGCGAACTTCGCCTGCTGGTCGGCTGCGAGCATGGCGGTGAAACCGTCGACGTAGGCGCTCTCCGCGGCCCGGATCTGGTCGCGCACCCCCTTGGCCTGGAGCACCAGGGTCCCGACGGCGGCCGGGTCCGGGTTGGACTCGCCGAGCAGCGTCTTGAGCTGCTCCTCGATCCCCTGCAGCTGGGTGCGCAGCGGCGGGACGGTCTGCTGGCGCACCGCGAGCAGGGCGTCCCACTGCGCGACCTGGTCCGGCGTGAGCGCCAGGAACCCGACGACCTCGCCCTTCGCGCGCTGCGCGAGCGGGCCGTCATCCGCGAGCGCCGGCACCGCCAGCGCTAGCACCACGAGAGCGAGCAAGGCTTTCCTCATGACGTCCTCCCTTTCGTTTGTTTGACCCGGTACGGGTCGGTCAGCGCCAGCGGCGCGGCGGGTTGGCGCGTTGGCCGGCGCCGGGCCCGGGCTGGGCGCCGTCGCCCTTCTCGGCGCGGCGGGCGCGCGCCAGCTCCTGCAGCTTGCTCCACTGGTCCGGGGTGAGCAGCTCCCTGACCTTGATCAGCATGTCGAAGCGCTCGGTCTCGAGCCGGCTGCGCGCCTGCTGCAGCACCGCGAACGCGTCGCGCACCTTGTCCGGCGCGAACGGCTCGACGTCGGCGGCGGCGCGCAGGTCGATCGCGGCCTTCTCGACGGTGGCCTTGAGGTCGACCATGCGCCGCGCGAACGCGTACGTCGCCGCATCGAGCCCCTTGACCTGATCCGGGGACAGGCCCAGCCGCCCCGCCACCGCCGGCCGCTCCCACCACCGGCCCGGCGGCACGGCGAACGTCTGCGCGGCGGCCGCGCCGGCCGCGAACACGAGCCCCACCGCCACAACCCAACTCATTCCACGACCGTGCATGATCAGCTCCCTTCCCCAGCTTCCACCGACGCCGGGGCGACGGTGTTGATGACGTCTTCGGAGGCCAGCGCCGACAGCGGGTCCTGCGCCAGGACGGCGTCCACCTCGACGAGGACCGCGTCGGGGTTCAACCGCGGCGCGACCGGGCGGCTGCGCAGCAACGGCAGCAAACCGAGCACGACCACCGCCGCGGCCGCCGCCACCCAGCGCACCCAGTGGCGCCGGCGGCCGGTGCCGCCCCACGCCGCGAGCGCGCCCTCGCGCACCCGGCGCCGCGCCGCCTCGTCGGGATCCGCCCCCATCGCCCCGTCCACCGCCGCCAGGAACGCGTCGCGCCGGCGGCGGCACGCCACGCACGCGGCCAGGTGCTCGGCGGTCTCCACCGGCAGCGTCTCGCCGGCCAGCGCGAGGTCCAGCTCCTCGTCGCGCAGATGCCTGATCGTCATGGTTTTGCCTCCTCGACCGCGGCGCGCACCCGATGCACCGCGCGGTGCAGGTGGGTCTTCACGGTGCCGACGTCGACCGACAGGGCGCCGGCGATCCCTTCCAGGTCCAGCCCGGCGAAGAACCGCAGGGCGAACACCTCGCGCTGCCGGCGCGGCAGCCGCTCCACCTCGCGGCGCATCGCCGCCACGGCCTCGCGGCCCATCGCGACCCGGTCCGGGCCCGGCTCGGACGACGGTACGACCGCGAGCGGGTCGGGGTCGTCCTCGTCCGGGGTCTCCAGGGCGAGGAACGGGACGAGGCGGCGCCGGCGCAGCTTGTCGCGGCAGAGGTTGACCGCGATCGCGGCGAGCCAGCCGCCGAAGCTCCCCTCGCCGGAGAAGCCGCCCAGGTTGCGCAGGGCGCGGAGCATCGTCTCCTGCACCGCGCCTTCGAGGTCCTCACCCCGGGGGAGCAGCCGCCGGCAGGTGCGGAACAGGAGCAGCTCGTGGCGCTCGAGCAGCTCGCCGGCGGCGTCGCGGTCGCCGCCGCGCGCCAGCTCCACCAGCTCCCGCTCGTCGTCGTGCCCCAAGGGCGTCTCCCGTCGTGCGACGCTCGCCATGATGCGGATGACGAGCGCGGCCGCCTCGAGTTGACAATACCGCAACCGGGCAGGCACTCTCCTCGGAGTGAAACAACTGCGCCTGGCCACCTCGTGGGGCGAGCTCCGCCTGGCGGGCGGGTCCCGCGCCGGCGAGGCGTCGCTCGTGCTGCTGCCGCAACTGCGGCTCGCCCTCGACGCCGGGCGGCCGGCGCGGGCGCTGGTGCCGCTCGGCGACGTGGTGATCTCGCACGGGCACATGGACCACGTCCTCGGCTTGCCCGCCTGGGCGAGCCAGCGCCAGCTCAACGGGATCCCCGGCGGCCGCGTGTACGTGCCGCCGGCGATCGCCTCCGGCGTCGCCGAGCTGCTCGCCACCTGCGCCCGGCTCGAAGGCGGCAAGCCCTACGACGTGGAGGTCATCCCGGTCACGCCCGGCGAGGTCCGCCCGCTGCGCCGGGGGTTCGAGCTGCGATTCTTCGCGACGTCGCACTGGGTCGAGACGCTCGGGTGCTGCGTCGAGTGGGTGCGGCGCCGGCTGCGGCCGGGCCTCGCCGGACTCGAGCCGGCGGAGCTGCGGCGGCGGCAGGCCGGGGGTGAGACGATCACCGAGGACGTCCGCACCCCGCTCATCGCCTACCTCGCCGACACCGGGCCGGAGGTCTTCGCGGCCGAGCCGTGGCTCGCCGACGTCGAGGTGCTGGTGGTCGAGTGCACGTTCCTGCGGCCGTCGGAGCTCGAGCGCGCCCGCAAGTTCGGCCACATGCACCTCGACGACCTGGTGGAGCGGGCGCCGGGGCTGCGCAACCGCCACCTCGTCCTGACGCACCTGTCGCGGCGGCATCGGCTGGCGCCCGGCGCGCGCATGATTCGCAGCGCGCTCGTCTCGCTCCTCACCCCGGAGCTGCACCTTTTCAACGTCGAGTGGGAGTAGGCGCGGGGTCCGCGCGCGCCTCAAATGTGGGGCGCGACCGCCGGGCGCGCCGTCGTTCGCTGCGGAGGGCAAGACACGTCCTCGTCTCGATGTGGGGCGCGACCGCCGGGCGCGCTGTCGTTCGCTGCGGAAGGCAAGAAGAAGCGCGCGCGGCGCGCGCGCCCCACACGGACAAGACCGCACCTCGTGAATGTGGGGCGCGACCGCCGGGCGCGCGGTCGTTCGCTGCGGAGGGCAAGAA
>SCRJ01000057.1 GCA_004298115.1 Acidobacteriota bacterium | reverse complement strand
GCGATCGACGTGCTGCGCTCGCGCGACAGCCGCGACCGCACCCACGCCGCCCACCTCCGGCTCGTGGGCGACTCGGTCGGACCGAGCGCGCCGCGCGATCTCGCCGAGGGCGAGGTGAAGCGCATCTTCGCCGAGCTGGCGTCGTTCCTCACGCCGCACCAGCGAGCGGCGTTCGTGCTGCGCGAGGTCGAGGGGCTCGCCACCGCGGAGGTGGCCGAAGCGCTCGGCTGCAGCGAGGCGACGGTCCGCAACCACGTGTTCCAGGCGCGCGCCACGCTGCGCAAGGAGCTCGCGGCGCGTTACCCGGAGTACCTCCCGAAGGGGGGCGCCCGGTGAACTGCCTCGAAGCGCGCAGGCTCGTCCCTCGCCTCGCGGCGATGGACCTGCCCCGCCAGGCGGAGCGGGAGCTGCGCGAGCACCTGGCCGGCTGCGCGGGTTGCCGGGAGGCGGCGGCCGAACGCGAGCCGGCCATGGAACTGGCGGCAGCGCTCGCGGCCGGTGCGGATCCCGAGGACGACCGGTTCGTCGGGGAGGTGATGGCCGAGATCCATCAGCGCCGGCTGGAGCGCAGGCTCGCGGGGCGCAGGTCGCGGCTGCTGGCGGCCGCGGCGGTGGTGCTGGCGCTCCTCGGCGGCACCACCGTGGTCCGACGGGTGACCAAGCCGACCCTGCAGGCTGCGGCACACGCGCCCGCCGCGGCCGCGTACCCGCCGGCGGCGGAGCCGGCGTTCGTCGAAGTGGACACCGCCGGGGTGCGCCTGTACCAGCTCACCCCGACATCCAAGTCGCGTGGGGCGATCCAGGTGGCGTTCATCGTGGATCCGCACCTGGAGCTCTAGTTGGTCAGGTCCGCGGTCGCGGTGCTGGTGCTGGCGGCGAGCGCGGCGTTGGCCGCCGAGCAGGAGCTGCGGGTGTTTCAGCTCCACTTCCGGCCGGCGCGTGAGGCCGCGGCGCTGGTGGAGCCGCTGCTCTCGGCCGAGGGGAGCGTCCTGCTGCAGCCGAGTCTGAACGCCGTGACGGTGCGCGACACGCCCGAGGTGCTCCGGCGGGTGGCCCAGGCGCTGTCGAGTTGGGACGTGGCGCCGGCGTCGTACAAGGTGCGCGTCCGGGTGCTGCTGGCGACGACGGACCCCCAGCCGCCGGGGAAACCGGCGCCGCTCATCGAGGGAATAGGCTCCGAGCTCAAGGAGCTGTTCCACTTCACGAACTACCAGGAAGTCGCGACGTTGCAGGTCACCGCGTCCGACGGCAGCGTCGTCGAGGTCGCGGCCGGCGATCGCTACCACCTGCGATTCACCGTACGAGGCGTCCCGCAGGACCCGGAACGGGTCCAGCTGGCACAGCTCCAGCTCTCGCGGCGCGACCGCGGCGCGGACAACGTCGAGGTCCTGCGTCCGCTCGTGCGCGCGACCGTCACGCTGCTCGTGAACCAGCCGTCCGTGCTGGGGGGGGCCCGCGCCGAGAACGCCAACCAGGCGCTCTTCCTGGTGCTGTGGGCCGAGCGGGAGGACAAGCCTTGAGCGAGTTCTCCGTCCGGCTGGGGACGCCCGAGGGCGCGGTCGTCGAGCAACGCCACCGGGCGGTGAGCGAGGACGCGCTCCGGCGGGACCTGGAGGGGAAGGGCTTCACGGTCTTCCGTATCTGGGAGAGGCGAGGCGCCGCGCGCCTGCCGTTCCTCGGCCGCCGGCAACGCCTTCCCTCGCTGGATTTCCTGGTCTTCAACCAGCAGCTCGCCACGCTGCTGAAGGCGGGGATCCCGGTCCTGCAGTCGCTGGAGCTGCTGCAGCGCACGCAGGCGTCGGCGTTCTTCCGCGAGGTGCTCTCGCGCGTGCTCGAGGACGTGCGCAGCGGCGTCTCGCTGTCGGACGCCTTCGCGGCCCAGGGCGGGATCTTTCCGAAGCTGTACTGCGCCACGGTCCTGGCCGGCGAGCGGTCCGGAGAGCTGGTTTCGGTGCTGAACCGCTTCATCCATCACCAGCAGCTGTTGGAAGGCGTGCGCCGGCGCGTGAAGTCGGCGCTGACCTACCCGATCGTGCTGCTGTCGCTGTCGTTCGGGCTCATCGTCGTGCTCGTGACGTACGTCATTCCCCGCTTCGCGACCTTCTACCTGGGCTTCTCCGCCGACCTGCCACTCATCACGAAGGTGATCGTCGGAGGCTCCACCTTCATCCAGCAGCACGTGTGGTACATCGTGGGCGGACTGGCGTTCGGGTATGTTCTGGCGAGGCGGTGGCTGCACAGCGAGGCCGGCCTCACCGCGATCGACCACGCCAAGCTCAAGGTCCCGTTCGTCGGCCGGGTCTTCCACCTCCTCGGTCTGTCGCAGTTCGTGCGCTCGCTGGGGACGCTCATCGCGGGCGGCACGCCTTTGGTGAACTCCCTGGAGATCGCGAGCGCGACGGTGACGAACCGGGCGCTCGGCGCCCCGCTGGTGCGGGTGGCCGAGCGCGTTCGCGAGGGGCAGCCGCTCTGGTCCTCGCTCGATGCCACCGGTCTCTTCCCGGAGCTTTCGATCGCGATGGTGCAGGTGGGGGAGGCGACGGGGGCGCTCGAGGGTATGCTGGCGAACGTCAGCCAGTTCTACGACGAGACGATCGAGGTCCGCCTCGCCCAGGTGGTTTCCCTCATCGAGCCGGCGGTGCTGGTGATCATGGGAGGCGTGGTGGCGACGTTGCTGCTTTCGGTGTACTACCCGATGTTCACGTTGATGTCGAAGGCGCAGTGAGGCAGGCGATGGCAGAAGACATCGGCACCGTGACCCAGAAGTACCTGCGCGGGCTCCCGCGCGAGGAGGAGGACCGCAAGCGGGCGGCGGCCCTGGCCGAGCAGGCCGGAGTTCCCTTCGACGACCTCTCGGAGTTCCGGGGCGACCCGGAGCTGTTCCGCCAGATCCCGGTCGACGTCATGGCCCGCTACCAGTTCGTGCCGCTCGAGCGGCAGGGAGACGTCGTGGTCGTGGCGATGGCCGACCCCTCGAACGTGCTGGCGGTGGACGAGGTCGAGCTCGCCATCGGAGGGCCGGTCGAGGTCAAGGTGGGGCCGGCGGGGAAGATCGCCGAGATCCTCGAGAAGTCCGAGTCCACCCAGCGCGTCCTCGACGAGGCCACCGAGGACTTCAAGATCCAGCTCGTGCAGGAGAAGGAGAACGGCGAGGAGGCGCTTTCCATCGAGTCGATCACCGCCGACGCCTCGCCGATCATCAAGCTCGTGGACACGGTTGTCTTCAACGCCATCCAGCGGCGCGCGTCCGACATCCACGTCGAGACCCGCGAGAACGAGGTGATCGTCAAGTACCGCATCGACGGCGTCCTCTACCAGGCGATGGAGCCGATCGACAAGCGCTACCACTCGACGATCATCTCGCGCATCAAGGTGATGTCCGAACTCGACATCGCGGAGAAGCGCATCCCCCAGGACGGGCGCTTCAAACTGCGCCTGAAGGGCCGGACGATCGATTTCCGCGTCTCGGTGATGCCCACGGTCCACGGCGAGGACTGCGTCATCCGCATCCTCGACAAGGAGTCCGCCAACAAGGAGTTCCGCACGCTGAACCTCGAGGTCGTCGGATTCGACGAGGACACCAAGCGGAAGCTCCGCAAGTTCATCCGGGAGCCGTACGGGATGGTGCTGGTGACCGGGCCGACCGGCTCGGGGAAGACGACGACGCTGTACGCCTGTCTTTCGGAGATCGTCTCGGTCGAGGACAAGATCATCACGATCGAGGACCCGGTCGAGTACCAGCTCCCCGGCGTCACGCAGATCCCGGTCAACGAGAAGAAAGGCCTCACCTTCGCCCGCGGCCTGCGGTCGATCCTGCGCCACGATCCGGACAAGATCATGGTCGGCGAGATCCGCGACGAGGAGACGGCACAGATCGCGGTGCAGTCGGCGCTCACCGGCCACCTCGTGTTCACGACGGTTCACGCCAACAACGTCGTCGACGTGCTCGGGCGCTTCCTCAACATGAACGTCGACCTCTACAACTTCGTTTCCGCGCTCAACTGCGTGCTCGCGCAGCGGCTGGTGCGCCGCATCTGCCCGCACTGCAGGCGGGAAGCGAAGGTTTCCCTGCAGCAGTTGGAGGAATCCGGACTCTCCGCCGAGGCGGTCCGTGGGGTCACGTTCTTCGAGGGCGTCGGGTGCATCGAGTGCAACGGGACCGGCTTCCTCGGACGCAGCGCGATCTCCGAGCTCATGGACCTTTCCGACAACATCCGGGCCCTGATCCTGGAGAAGCGCCCGGCGGCGGAGATCAAACGGGCGGCACGGGCCGAGGGGATGAAGTTCCTGCGCGAGTCGGCGCTCGAGCGTGTGTTCGCCGGGGTCACGACGCTCAAGGAAGTCAACAAGGTGACGTTCGTCGAATGAGATTGCTCGAACTCCTCCGGACTCCCCCTCCCGTGCACGCCTTCACGGCGGCCGAGGCCCAACTCGTGTACGGCCGGCTCGGCGGCCGGCGGGACGCGCTGGCGCGCGTCGAGCGGGCCCCTCTGGAACGCGACTGGTTCAAGCTCGGGCCCGTCGGCCTCCTCCAGGTCGACCGCCAGGCGCTCGCGTCGTCGCTGGCGGCGCTGGTGCGGCAGATCGAGCGGGCGCCGAAGGAAGCCAGCTTCGTCGCGCCCAACGCCTGGGTCAAGAGCGTCGTGATCGACGCGGAAGCGCTCCCGCGCCAGCGCGACGAAGCCGAGGACGTCGTGCGCTGGCGGCTGAAGAAGCTCCTCCCCTGCCGGCCGGAGGACGTGCGCCTCGACTACATTCCGGGCGGGGAACATGGGCGGATGCTCGTGGTACTCGCCCTCGACCGGCCGCTCGTGGCGGTCGAGGAGACGTTCGCGGCCGCGGGCATCCAGCTCGGCCGGATCGAGCCGGCGGCGTTGGCCCTCACCGCGCTGTTGCCGCCCTCGGCCATCCCGATCCTGCTGGCCGCGGTCGAGGACCTCTCGCTGGCGCTCGTGGTGCTGACCGAGGGGAAACCGGTGCTGCTCCGCAACAAGCCGCTGCCGGCCGATCCCGAACGCGCGGAACGGTTCATCGTGCGGGAGCTGGGACGCACGCTGGCGCACGCCCGCGAGCAGGAGGGGCTTTCGGGTCCCGTCGAGGTATGGCTCGCCGCGGGGAACCCGGACTGCGTCGCCGAGGTGGAACGCTGGGCGGACACTCAGAACGGCGTGAGGGTCAACGTGCTGGCCGTCGGCGCGGGGCGAGTGCCGGCAACCCTCGGCGTGCAGGACGTGCGCCTCTGGTCGTTGCTGGGGACGGCGTGGGCGGGGGCGTTGTGATGCGCCGGCCCAACCTCGCGACGCGGCCGTTCGAGAACGTCCGCCCGGTCTGGGTTGCGGGCGTGGCCCTGGCGCTCGCGGCGCTGGTCCTCACCGGCATCAGCCTGGCCGACTTCACCTCCGCCCACGGCCGGGAGCGGGCGGCGATCGTCTCGCTCGCGCGCCTGCGGGCGCGGCGCGCCGACCTGGTCGCCAAGGTGGACGCGGCCAACCGTCAGCTCGCCGCCGTCGGCTGGAAGAAGCTCCAGGGCGAGACCACGTCGCTCGAGGAGGTGGTGGCTCGCAGGAAGCTCGTCTGGAGCCAGCTCCTCGCCGATCTCGAGCGCGTCGTCCCGTGGGACATCCGGCTGGTGAGCATCACCCCGTCCGTGACCGAGGACGGTTCGCTCCAGATCGTGCTCGACGGCCTGGCGACCGGGCGGGACGCGTGGCTCAAGCTGATCGCGGTGCTCTTCGCCGACCCCAAGTTCTCGGATCCCATACCGAGGTCCGAGGATGCGCCGTCCGCCAGGAACGGGGAGGGGTACCGATTCTCGCTGACGGTGCGGTACTGGCCGGAGGGCAAGCCATGAACCCCCGCGGGGCGTGGCTCCGGCTCTGGTACGCGTGGGCGCCTGCGGCGGCGCTCGTGGCGCTCAACGTCGTCTGGCTGGCGGGGGTGCGCAGCGCCTTCCTCGGGCGCGGATCGGCGCTCGCGCAGCAGGTCACCGCCGCCCAGTCGGAGGTGGCGAGGCTCGAGGGCCAGGACCGGCAACTCGAGCACGCGGCACAGGCGCTGGCGGACCTGCGGGAGAACCTGGGCACGCTGCGCGCCCAGCAGATGGCGCCGATGCGTGATCGCCTGGTGCCGTTCCTCAACGACGTCGTCAGGCGCGCCGAGGCGTCGGGCCTGCGGCCGGACCGCATCACGTACTCGGTGAAGCGCGACACGAAGTCGGGCCTCGTCTATTTCAGCGCCCACTTCGACGTCAAGGGGAGCTACGAACAGATCCGGAGGTGCGTCTTCGCGCTGGAGACCTCGCCCCAGTTCATCCTTCTGGAGGGTTTGACGTTGCGCGGTGTCGACGCGGCGACGTCCCTCGACGTCGGCGTGCAGCTGGGGGTGGGCACGTACTTCGCCGACCTCGACGAGGGGCTGATGAAGCAGCTCGGCGTCCAGGAGGTGCCGAGTGGCGCCTAAGCCCGGAGCGAGCACCTCGAAGATCGCGCTCCTCGCGGTGCTCGTGGTGGCGCTGGTCTGGCTCGTCGTGGTGAGGTTGCGGCCGGCGCTGTCCTCGGGCGTCGCCGCGAGCCGCGGCGCGGCGCCGCGCATCGGCAGCTACCAGGTGCCGGAGCTGGGCTGGGATCGGACGCAGCAACGCGTGGTCCCGACGCCCGGCGCGGGACGGAACCTGTTCACGTTCGGAGCGCCGCCCACCCCCACCCCGGACCGCAGGCCCACCGTCCCGCCCCCGCCGCCGCCCCCCCCGCCGCCGACGCCCACGCCGGCCGGGATCTACGTGAACGGCAAGTGGATCCTGCCGCCGCCGCCGCCGTTCACCCTCAGCTACCTCGGCTGGCTCGGTCCGGATCGGCTGCCGGTGGCGATCTTCCGCGACGGAGACGATGTGCTCGCCGTGCCCGTAGGAGAGAGTGTGAAGCAGAAGTTCATCGTCCGTGAGGTCGGTCCAACCGGGGTGACCGTCGGCTTCGTGGGCTACCCCACGAACGTGGTCGCCAAGGTTCCGCTTGCGAGGTGAGTGTGACGACGAGGTCAGTCAGAGTCGCGGTCGGTTTGTTGCTTGCCCTGGGCTTCTTGGGGTCGTGCGCTTCGTACCGGTACTCCCGGCGCGCGACCGACGCGGTGCAAGCCCAGAACTGGGACGCAGCGGTCTACTTCTACCTCGAGGCGCTCGCCCGTGACCCCGGCAACGTGCGCTACAAGATGGCGCTGCAACGGGCCCGGCTGCAGGCCGGCGAGGAGCACTTCCGGCGCGGCATGCGCTTCAAGGAGGCCGGGGACCTGGAGCGCGCCAAGTCCGAGTTCGAGTTCACCGTGCAGTTCGACCCGACGCACCAGTACGCCGCGGTCGAGCTGGAGAAGGTGCGCAAGGACATCCGGATCCTCGACCAGGAGGGCGGCCCCGCCAAGCTCGAGGAGATCAAGAAGGCGGCCTCCGAGATGAAGGTCAAGCCGCCGGTGCTCAACCCCGCGTCGGACGAGCCGATGAGCCTGTCGTTTCCGAACCCGACCAACGTCCGCGACATCTACAAGGCGATCGGCCAGGCGTTCGGGATCAACATCCTGTTCGACAACAAGATGCGCGATCAGAAGTTGTCCATCGAGCTGAAGAACGTCACCGCCCGCGAGGCGCTCGAGTCGGTGATGCAGGCCGCCGGTCACTTCTACAAGGTGCTCGACCCCAAGACCGTGATCGTCGTCGAGGACACGCCGCAGAACCGCCGCGACTACGAGGACCTCGTCGTCAAGACGTTCTTCCTCTCCAACGCCGACGTGAAGGACGTCAGCAACATGCTGCGCGCCCTGATCGACGCGCGGCGGATCGCGATCAACGAGCAGCTCAACTCGCTCGTGATCCGCGACACCGCCGACAAGGTCGCGATCGCCGAGCGCCTGATCGACGCCAACGACAAGGCGAAGGCCGAGGTGCTGGTCGACGTCGAGCTCATGCAGGTCGACACCAACAAGCTGCGCGACATCGGGATGTCGCTCTCGTCGCAGACCTTCACGGCCCAGTTCGACGCCACCAAGCTCGGCGGCGCGACCAGCACGTCCCCCCTCTACCTGAACCAGCTCGGGAGCATCTCGCGCTCGATGTGGACCATGGCGGTGCCGAACGTGGTCCTCAACCTGATCAAGTCGGCCGGCGAGACCGAGACGCTCGCGCAGCCCCAGCTTCGCATCACCGAGCGCGAGAAGGCGAGCCTGGTCATCGGGCAGAAGGTGCCGATCCCGACGACGACGTTCAACACGACGCAGACGATCGGCGGCAACATCGTGCCGATCACCGCGTTCAACTACCAGGACGTGGGCATCAAGCTCGACATCGAGCCCAAGGTCCACCACAACAACGAGGTCACGCTGAAGCTCAAGGTCGAGGTCTCGGACCTCGGCACCGCGATCCATGTCTCCGGCCAGGCGGACCAGTTCCCGATCAACACCCGCAACATCGACACGACGATTAGGCTCAAGGACGGCGAAACCTCGTTGCTCGCGGGCCTGCTCAAGGAGACGAAAGCAACCAGGAGAGCCGAGCTGCCGTGGCTCTCCGACATCCCACTGATCGGCCGGCTCTTCAGCGACGACTATAAGCAGGTCTCCCAGACCGACCTCATCCTGACGCTGACCCCACACATCATCCGCTACCCCGACATCACGGAAGCCGACCTCGCGCCGCTCTGGGTGGGGACCGAGAACCGGATCACGATCTTCGGCAACTCGCCGAGGGTGCAGTCGGCGGTGGCGGGGAACCCGCTCGGCGGGTCGGCGCAGCACGCACCGTCGATTTTCGGACCCGGGTTCGGGCCGGCCGTCGGGGAGGAGGGAGCGCCGCCGGTGGAAACCGAGCCGGCGCAACCGCAGGAAGGCTCGCCGGCGGTCCAGGCGGTCCCGCAGCCCGGCGTGCCGGTGCGGCCCCGCATCCGGCTGCCGGGATCCGGGACCACTCCGGCCCCGGGCGGGGGCGCCGCGCAGAACGTGTCCCCCGGCGCGACGGACGCGAGCTCGGCCGGCGCGGCGGGTTTGCCGGCCGCGACGCAGAGCCTGACCGCCCCCGCCGCGGGTGTGACGGCAACGGCGCTCGCGGCGGACGCCAGCGGCTTGCCGGCGCTCACGTTCTACCCTGCGAAGCTCCCGGTTACCGTCGGGAGCGAGGGCGTGATCCAGGTCGTGCTCGACCCCGGCGTCTCCGGGGTGAGCGGACCCCTGTACATCGCGTACGACCCGGCGCGCCTCGAGGTGACGCGCATCGAGGGCGGCGTGCTGCCGGGTGACGGCGGCGGGATCCAGGCGAACGTGTCGCACACCCCCAACCTCGGGTGGATCACCGTGGCGTGGAACGGGCGCGTGACGGGAAGCGGCACGCTGCTGAGCATCGTCGTGCGCCCGCACGTGGCCGGCGAGCTGCCGATGATCTTCGCGGGGCCGGCCGGGGCGGTGGTGGCGCGCAACGGCACCGTGATCGCCCTGCCCTTGGCGGGAGGAGGCGGCCAGTGAGGAACGCCGGGCGCGGCTTCACCGTCGCCGAGCTCGTGATGGTCACGGCGCTGGTGGCGATCCTCGCCGCGGTCGCGCTGCCGACGGCGCGCTTCACGATGAAGCGCGAGCGCGAGTCGGAGCTGCGCCTCGACCTGCGCCTGATGCGGAACGCGATCGACTCGTACAAACAATTGGCGGACCAGGGGATGATCCAGGTCGAGGTCGGCACCGAGGGGTACCCGAAGACCCTCGACGAGCTGGCGCAGGGGGTGAGCATCGTGGGACAGCTGACCAAGCGCAAGTTCCTGCGCCGCATCCCGGTGGATCCGATGACCGGCAAGGCCGAGTGGGGGTTGCGCTCCTACCAGGACGAGATGAATGCGGACTCGTGGGGAGGGCAGGACGTGTACGACGTCTACTCGCGCTCGCAGGGGACGGCCCTCGACGGCACGAAGTACAAGGACTGGTAGCGATGAGACAGGGCACAGGGCACACGACGGCGGGTACCGGGCATCGGGCACCGGGCACCGGGCCCCGGGTACCGGTTCTCGGACCCCGGACCCCGGACCCCGGATCCCGGTCCCCGGGTCCGGGTGGAGGTCGGAGCGGACGCGGGACGCCCCGGCACGATGGCTTCACCCTGATCGAGCTGATCGTGGTGGTGGCGATCATCGGCATCCTGGCCGCGATCGCCGTTCCTGCGATGCGCACCGCCCCGGAGCGGGCGCGCGAGTCGGCCCTCAAGGAGGACCTGTTCACGCTGCGCTCCTGCCTCGACCAGTTCCACGCGGACCGCGGCCGCTACCCGACCTCGCTCGACGAGATCGTGAGCCTGGGCTACCTCCGGAGCGTGCCGGTGGACCCCCTCACCAAGTCGAAGGACACCTGGGTCGTGGTGTACGAGGAGGTGGCGCCGGAGGATCAGGACGAGAGCCAGCAACAGACCAGCCCGGGGATCATCGACGTCCACTCCGGGTCCCCGGAGACCGCCCTCGATGGCACGAAGTACGCCGACTGGTAGCAAAGCCGTGGACCGTGGACCGTGGATCGTGGACCGTTCACAGGACCGGCGGCCGCTGGCGCCGCGGAGATCCTGGGGGCTTGGTGCTGCGGACCACGGACCACGGACCACGGGCCACGTCGCTGCAGCGGAGGCCGGGTTTACGCTGGCGGCCGTGTTGGTGATCATGGCGGTCATGGCGATCTTCCTGACCGTCGCGGTGGAGTCGGCGAGCTTTCAGCAGAGGCGGGAGAAGGAAGAGGAGCTGATCTTTCGCGGCAACCAGGTGGTCGAGGCGATCCGCCTCTTCCGCGCCCGTTTCGGCCGGTTCCCGATCTCGCTCGCCGAGCTCACCAAGGCCAAACCCAGGGTGCTGCGCAAGATCTGGAACGACCCGATGACCGGGCGCCCAGACTGGCTCCCGGTGTACCTGGGCGAAGAGGGCACGACCTTGCAGCCGTTGCCCGGCGGCCTGACGCCCACGCCCCAGCCGACGCCGCAGCCGACGCCGGGTCCGGGGGCCGCCGGAGGCCAAGGGCCGCGCGGCGGCCCGATCATCGGTGTCCGGTCGCGGGTGTGCGACGACGCGATCAAGCTGTACGAGGGCCACACCCGCTACTGCGAGTGGAAGTTCTACTACGACCCCAGCAAGCTCAAGCCCGGCGTCCGGCCGGCCGCGCCGCAAAGCCCCTGACCTCGCGGCCCCTCCCTCCCGCACCCGCGGGGGCTGGTACACTGACCCGCCCATGGAGAGCGGACCCACCATCTTCGTCCACCCGTTGCCGGGCTCGGCGACCGCGGCGGTCGGGGCCTGGGTGCGGAGCGGCTCCGCGGACGAGGACGCCGGCGCGGCCGGAATCACGCACCTGCTCGAGCACCTCCTGCTGCGGCGCTCGGGCGAGCGCACCCCGGAGGCGATCTCCGAGCTGATCGACTCCCTCGGCGGCGCGGTCGACGCCTTCACGACCCACGAGGCGTGCGCGGTGACCGCGCACGTCCCCGCGGAACGCTTCGAGGAGGCGCTCGACCTCGTGCTGGACGCAGTGTTCCGCCCCCGCCTGGTCGCCTCCGAGGTCGAGCTCGAGCGCCGCGTCGTCGCCGCGGAGTTCGACCTCATCCAGGATTCTCCGGCGGAGGTGGTTGCGGAGAGCGCGCTGGCCGCCTGCTGGGGCGACCATCCGCTGGCACGGCCGGTCCTCGGCCGGCGGGAAGTGGTGGAGCGGCTCGGCGTGGACGACCTCGACCGCTTCCACCGGACGCGCTTCACGCCCGCCAACCTGCTGCTGGTCGCGGCGGGCCCGGCGGACGAGAGCCGCATCCGGGAACGGGTCGCACGCGCGCGCGGGGGCGGAACGCCGCCGCCGCCGCTGACGGCACCGACATGGCGAGCCGGCGTGGCGGTCGAGGAGCGCGACGGTCTGGAGCAGCTCTACGCCAACCTCGTGCTTCCTGCGCTGCCTTCCGGCGACCCCGAGGTCTTGACGCTGGGAGTCTTGAACCAGCTCCTCGGCGGCGGCACGTCGAGCCGGCTGTTCCGCGAGCTGCGCGATCGGCTGGGCCTCGTCTACGACGTGGGCAGCTCGATCTTCGCAGCCGCCGTGGCCGGGGTGCTCGAGGTGACGTTCTCGGCCCCGGTCCGCCAGGCCGGCGCGTGCTGGGACGCGGTGCTCCGGGTGCTCGGCGACGTCGCGGCCGGCCGGGTCACCGACGGGGAGGTGAGCCTGGCACGGCAGGCGCTGGCATCCGGGATCGTGCTCGGAGCGGAGGGGACCGACGCGCTCATGGAGGCGCACGCCGGCGAGCTGCTCGCCCGCGCGCGCCCGTTCGACGCCGGCGTCGTCCGGCGCGAACTCGACGGTGTGACGCCCGACCGCGTGCGCGCGCTCGCCGCACGAGTGGTCCGTCTGGACGCGATCGCCGGGGCGGTGTGCGGCCCCGGCGCGGGGCTGCGGCTGCCCGCAGGGCTGGCGCAGAGGGTCGCGTGAGCGCGCCGGTGGTCGTCGCCGTCCGCCGCCTGCCGCACGCCGACGGGCTGCCGTTGCCGCGGTTCGCCACCGCAGGGGCGGCGGGCGCCGATGTGGCGGCGGCGATCGAGTCGGAGATCGTGCTGGCGCCGATGGAGCGCCGAGCGGTGCCGACCGGGCTCGAGCTCGCGCTGCCTCCCGGCTACGAGGTGCAGGTGCGGCCCCGCTCCGGCCTGGCGCTACGCCACGGCCTGACGGTGGCGAACGCACCCGGTACGGTCGACAGCGACTACCGGGGCGAGCTCATGGTGATCCTGGTCAACCTCGGCGACCGGCCGTGCGCGGTGCGGCGCGGCGAGCGGATCGCGCAGCTCGTGGTGGCGCCGGTGGTCCGCGCGGTGTTCGAGGAGCGCCGCGAGCTGCCCCCGTCGGTGCGCGGCCCCGGCGGGTTCGGCTCGACGGGGGCGTGACGTGCGCATTTCGGTGCTGGCGTCGGGTTCGAACGGGAACGCGGCCGTCGTCGAGGCCGACGGCACCTGCCTGCTGCTCGATTGCGGCATCTCCTGCCGCCAGTTGGTGACGCGCATGCAGGCGCTCGGGATCGACCCCGGCAGGATCGACGCGGTGCTGCTCACCCACGAGCACGACGATCACGTCAAGGGGCTCGAGGTGTTCCTGCGCCGCCACCCGGTGCCGGTGCTGGCGACGGCGGGCACCGTGCAGGGGATGGCGGCGCCGCCGGCGGGCGCCGAGGCGCTGACCCCGGGGCGCGAGGTGCGCCTCGGGGCGCTCACCGTGCTTCCCGTCCCGACGAGCCACGACGCCCGCGAACCGGTCGGTTTCGTGCTCGAGAACGACGGGTACAGGGTCGGCTACGTGACCGACACCGGCGTGGTGACACAGCTCCTGGTGGAGCGCCTGGCGGGATGCCACGCCCTGCTGCTCGAGTGCAACCACGACCGCGACATGCTGCGCGTGGGCCCATACCCGTGGCCGCTCAAGCAGCGCATCGCCTCGCGCACCGGCCACCTCTCCAACGAGCAATCGTGCGGCGCGCTCGAGCGGCTGGTTCACTCCGGGCTCGAGGTCGTCGTCGGCATGCACCTGTCGCAGACGAACAACAGCCCCCATCTGGTCACGCGCGAACTGGCCGCCGTGCTCTCGGGTTCGGGGGTTCGCCTTGCTGTCGCTTCGCAGCAGGCGGCGCTCGTGGTGGAGCGGGGCGCGGGCCCCGTGCCAGGCTGAAGGCTGACGGCGGGTAGGCGCCGCGGCGCGCGGGGTTCCTTGGCTGGAGGGCCGGTTCGCGGTACGCTTCCGCCGGCGGCGGTCGCGGGGCGGTGCAGGAGGTGCGGGATGCAGGTCGAGGTTCGCGTCAAGCTCAAGGAGCAGGTGCTTGACCCGCAGGGCGAGGCGATCCGCCGGGTGCTCGCGGGTCTGGGGTACGCCGAGGTCGGGCAGGTCAGGGTCGGGAAGCTGATGCTCCTCGACGTCGCGGACGGCGACCCCAACGCGGTCCGCGCGCGGGTCGAGGAGGCGTGTCGCGAGGTGCTCGCCAAC
>SCRJ01000056.1 GCA_004298115.1 Acidobacteriota bacterium | reverse complement strand
TGCGGCGCCACCTCCCTCGCCCGCGTCCCGTCGGCGTTTGCCGTGACCGGTAAGGCCAAGGAGAAGCCGGCCAAGACTCCCGGCGCCCAGCCCGACGAGGCGGCGCTCTCGCGCATGGAGAGCGAGGTCATGCGGATGGCGGACGGCCTCGACGAGAAGGACGCCGAGAACCCGCGCGTCATGGCGCGGATGATGCGTCGGATGGCGGAGGCCTCCGGCGAGCCGATGACGCCGACGATGGACGAGATGTTCCGCCGCCTCGAAGCCGGCGAGGACCCCGACGCCCTCGAGGAGGAGCTCGGTCCCCAGCTCGAAGCCGAGACCGGCGCCGGCGAGGCCGGGGGCGGCGGCGCCGCCCCCACTCACGACGACGGCCTCTACGGGATGTAGAAGCAGACGGCCGGCCGCCCGGCGGGCAGCCGCTGCGTGGTCGCCGCGCGTCCCTCTCGGACCACGGACCACGGACCTCGGATCCTACGCGCCCTGCTTCACACCGGGTCGGTGTCGATCATGACCTCGGTGTGCGGCCCGTGGCGCTCGCGGATGCGGCGGATCGCGCCCTCGGTGATCTCGTGCGAGCGCTCGAACGAGGCGCTCCGATCCACCAGCAGGCGAAACTCGAGGAACGTCGTGCCCCCCGCCCGGCGCGAGCGGAACGCGCGGTAGCCGCGCACCTCCGGCGCGAACCCCGTGAGCAGCGCCTTGACCTCGTCCTCGGCCTCGCGCGGAAGGCCGCGGTCGAGCAGCTCCTCGCCCGCGTCGCGGAGGATCCCGGCCGCGCTGACCACGATGTAGACCGCGATCGCGATCGAGGCGACCGGGTCGAGCCAGCGCCAGCCCAGCACCCGGTAGAGCAGCAGGGCGAGCCCGGCCACCACGTTGGTGGCGATGTCCGTGACGTAGTGGAACGCGTCCGCCCGCAGCGCGAGCGAGCGCGTCGCCCGCGCCTCGTGGCGCAGATACGCCACGAGCGCCAGCGAGACGACGAGGGCGCCGGCGGCGACCGCCACGCCCATCTCCGGGCTCGTGATCGGCCCGGGACGGACCAGGCGCCAGATGCCGCGGCCCACCAGCCAGAGCCCCCCCATCGCGATGATCACGGCCTGGATGAGGCCCGAGAGAGCCTCGGCCTTGCCGTGGCCGTAGGCGTGCTCCGCATCGGGGGGATCGGCCGCGATGCGCAGGAAGTAGGCGTTCAGGCCGGAACACGCCACATCCATCAACGAGTCCACCGCCGCAGCCATCACCGCGAGGGATCCCGTCGTCACGGCGACCACGGTCTTGGCGGCGGTCAGCGCCAGCGCCGTACCGGTCGCGACCGAGGCCGCGACGATCTTGCGCCGTTCCGGGGTCACTCCCTTCCCCCAGCGGAAGATGCCGCGCCGCCTGGCGGGCGCGCCGAGGAGAGACCAGGGCCCATCACAGGCCGCATGGTACACTGACCGCCCCGAGGAGGATGACGGCGTGAAGCGCACCGTACCGGAGCCGTGGAGCGGTCAGCTCAGCCTTTTCGAGGACGATTCGGCGCGCGAGGCGCCGTCCGGCCGCAACATCCTGGTCTTCGATCTCGAGACGCAGCGCTCGTTCCAGGACGTGGGTGGCCGCTCCGCGATGCGGGAGCTCGGGATGTCGATCGGCGTGGTGTATTCGTTCCAGGACGACCGCTTCCGGGGTTACACCGAGCCCGAGGCCGGCCGGTTGGTCGACGACCTGCGCGCCGCGGAACTGGTCGTCGGCTACAACCTTCTCGGATTCGATTACGAGGTCCTCAAGGGCTACCGGGACATGCCGTTCGACACCGTCCCCACGCTCGACATCATGTTCCAGCTGCAGGAGCGGCTCGGCTTTCGCCCCAAGCTCGACTCGGTCGCGCAAGCCACGCTCGGCGCGGCCAAGAGCGCCGACGGCCTGCAGGCGCTCGCATGGTGGAAGCAGGGACGCCTCGACCTGATCGAGAAGTACTGCACCGAGGACGTCCGGATCACACGCGACATCTACCTGTTCGGGCGGCGCAACCGTCACGTGCTGGTTTCCCGCTACGCCGGGGGCCCGATCCGGGTGGATGTGGAGTGGTGAGCGAGGCCGTGAAGAGGTGACGGGTGAGAGGTCGATCGGCAGAGGAACGACGAGATCCGGCCGCCGCCGTCCCGTAGCCCTTTCCCCAGGTCTCCGCTCCTCGCCCCGGGCTGTTCGGGCACGAAAAACGGGCGGCCGCATTGGCCGCCCGTAGCGTTTCGGCAGGGTCTCGTTACTTGGCAGCAACCTTGTGCGCGTGGACGTCCTTGGTGAACTCCTTGTGCTTGTGATGCTCCTTGCCGTCGTGGCAGGTGTTGCACGTCGCCTGGGTCGGCATCACGAGGCCGGCAGCCTTCGCCTTCGCCAGGTCCTTCATGACGGACAGGGTCTTGTACTCGGAGCCGGCGCCGTGGCACGCCTCGCACTGCACGCCCGCCATCGCCTCGTTCTTGTCGGTCGCGTGGCAGGTCAGGCAGGCGGGTTCGAACTTGCGATCCGTCGCCGCCTTGGCGTCCGCGGTCGCCTTGGCGTGCTTGGTCTGGGCCCAGG
>SCRJ01000055.1 GCA_004298115.1 Acidobacteriota bacterium | reverse complement strand
GCTCTTCCGATCTCCTGCGCCGCACCCTCGCGGACACCGCGGCGATCGCCGCGGAACGCGGCAATGTCCGCCTGTGCAAGGGCATCTACCTCGAGCCGCGGCCGATTGCGTACCAGGAGCGCGACATCATCCGCAACGCCTACGTTCACGCCTTGCACGTCCTCCTCGCCGGCGGCGCCTACGTCGGGGTCGCCACCCACGACGAGTGGCTGGTGTGCGAGGCGCTGGGCATGCTCCACAGCCTCGGCGTGCCTCCGGACCGCTACGAATTCCAGATGCTGCTCGGCGTCGACCCCGAGTTGCGCCGCATCATCACCGGCGCCGGCCACAAGCTCCGGGTCTACGTCCCGTTCGGCTCGCACTGGTACCCGTACTCCGTCCGACGCTGCCGCGAGAACCCGTCGATCGCCAAGGCCGGCATCGAGTCGTTCTTCAGGGGGAGGATGGAAGCGTAGGCCGGAGAAGACCCGTGGTCCGTGGTCCGTGGTCCGTGGTCCGAGAACTACAGCCATCGGCCAGGACCGGAAGGCAGGGCGCCGGGCTCCGAAAGGACGTGGTCGCGCATCGTTTCGGAGAGGAAGAAGCGCCCTTGCCGTCATTACCGCGCGCACGACGAAAACGTCCCGGTCAGCGCGCACGATGGATCGTTGTCTCGGGTTCGCCCTGAAGTCTCTTCTTCGGACCACGGACGACTGACCACGGTCCACTGTCGTTACCGGCGGATGAGGAACTTGACCTCGTCGTTGCCGCGCGGGTGCGAGACGGCGACCACCAGGAGCCCCTGGCCCTGGTCGAGTCCGGGGATCGTGCCCTTGAGCAGCACGGTGCCGGTGTCGTCGCTCGTCCCCTCGGCAAGTCCGGCCGGTTTCATCGTGGTGGAGAGGAAGCGCGCGGTTGCGTGCGCCCCCGCCACGGGGGCCTCGCCGGGCGTCGTCTGGATGGTGACCTCGAGGGCGAACGGGGCGCCGAACGTCAGGTCCTCGCCGCCGAGCACGCGGAGTCGGATCCGCTCTCCGTGCTGTTGCTCGGCCAACCAGTCGGCGATCACCTCGTCGAGCGTCTTTTGCGCGGGCTTGGCCGCGTCGGACCCACCGCCGGCCAGCTTGCCCGCGACCGGCGAGCGCCGGCTGACGGTCGTGTCGCTCGCGCCGGCCACCGGTGGCTCGGTCAGCAGGTTGATGCGCCCGGCGCGGATCGCGTCGACGATCGTGCGGTGCTGGCGCTCCATCAGGGTTTGAACCGCCGCCATCTCGGCGCCCGCCTGCAGCAGGTCGCCGTACGGGGTGCGCCGTGTCGCGAGGATCTCGCCCCTGACGTAGACCAGCGATTCGATGAGCGGCTTGGAGGCGCCACGGTCCTCGGTCTGGACGTGATAGGTCACGCCCTCGCAATCGATCTCCGTGTTGAACCCCGTCAGCACCGCCGGCTCGCTTCCTTTCAGCGCCGAGATGCTACGGGAACCGCGCTCGCACTGTCAATTTTCGCATCCGGCGCGCGCCGGATGCTACACTCCGCCGGGCGGAAAACGTGCTCCGGCTCATTCTCTTCGACGTCGACGGCACCCTGCTCTCCACCGACGGTAAGGCGGGGAGGGCGATCGCCGTGGCGCTGCGCGAGACGTTCGGCACGGCCGGCCCGATCGAGGGTTACTCGTTCGCCGGCAAGACCGACCCGCAGATCATCTTCGAGCTCACGGCGCAGGCCGGCTTCCCCCGCAGCGAGGTCGCACCGCTCCTGCCCAAGGTCTTCGACGCGTACTGCGGCCACCTCGCCGCCGCCCTCACCCCCGCCAACACCCGCGTGCTGCCCGGGGTCCGCGAGGTTCTCGACGCGCTCGCCGCGCGCGGCGACGCCGCGGTCGGCCTTCTGACCGGCAACATTCGCCGCGGCGCCGAGATCAAGCTCGCGGCCGCGGGCCTGTCCGGCCGCTTCGCGATCGGTGCCTTCGGCTCCGACGAGGAGGACCGCAACCGGCTCGTACCGGTCGCGAGGGCCCGGGCGCGGGAGCGCTGGGGGGAGGAGTTCCCCGGCGCCCGCACCGTCGTCGTCGGCGACGCCCAGGCGGACATCCGCTGCGCGCGGGCGGGCGGCGCGCGGGCGGTCGCCGTGGCGAGCAGCAAGACCCCCAAGGGGGAGCTGGCTGCGCTCGCTCCCGACGCGCTTCTCGATTCGCTCGCCGCGCCGGAGGCGTTGACCGCGCTGGTCGCGACTGACCCCTAGACGACGATGGACGCGTCCGGCCGCCCGCGGCGCCGCGGCCGGGATATGCCGACAGGAGGATCGATGGACGAGTTTCTCAAGCACCTCGCCGGAGAGATCGACAAGCTGCACGAGACGAAGACCTACAAGACCGAGGTCGCGCTCGAAGGGCCGCAGGACCATCGCGTGCGGGTCAACGGCCGCGAGGTGGTGATGCTTACCTCGAACAACTACCTCGGCCTCGCCAACCACCCCCGCATCCGCCGCGCCGCGATCGCGGCCGTCGAGACGTGGGGCGCGGGGATGGGGTCGGTGCGCTTCATCTGCGGCACGCAGACGTTGCACAAGCAGCTCGAAGCCACGATCTCGAGCTTCTACGAGACCGACGACGCGATCCTGTACAGCTCGTGCTGGAACGCCAACGAGGCGTGCTTCGCCACCCTCACCGGGCCGGAGGACGCGATCGTCTCCGACGAGCTCAACCACGCCTCGATCATCGACGGCATCCGGCTCGCCAAGGCCACGCGGTACGTCTACAAGCACAACGACATGGCGGACCTCGAGACCAAGCTCGCGGGGGCGCGCGCGGCGGGCGCGCGCTTCATCCTCGCGATCACCGACGGCGTGTTCTCGATGGAGGGGGAGTTGGCGCCGCTCCCCGAGATCGTCGCCGCGTGCGAGCGGCACGGCGCGGTGCTCGTGGTGGACGACTCCCACGCCACCGGCCTGCTCGGCGAGCGCGGGCGCGGCACGGCGGAGGAGCTCGGCGTCTGGGGGAAGGTGCCGATCCACACCGGCACGCTGGGCAAGGCGATGGGCTCGGCGATGGGCGGCTACGTCACCGGCCCGCGCGCCGTGGTCGAGACGTTGCGCCAGCGCTCCCGCCCCTACCTGTTCTCGAACTCGCTCGCGCCGGCGGTGGCGGGGGCCGCGATGGAGGCGTTCCGCATGGTCATGGAGGACCCCTCCCGGACGGCGGCCGTACAGCGGAACGCGCGTTACTTCCGCGAGCGCATGACCGCAGCCGGCTTCCGGATCCCGCGCGGCATCCATCCGATCGTCCCGGTGATCGTCGGCGACACCGCGCTCGCCCTGGCGATGGGCAAGGACCTCCTCGAGCGCGGCGTGTACGTGTCGGGCTTCGGCTTCCCGGTCGTCCCGCAGGGGCACGCCCGCCTGCGCGCCCAGGTATCGGCCGCCCACACCCGCGAGGACCTGGACACGGCCGTCGCCGCCTTCGTGGAGGTTGCGCAGCAGCACGGCGTCATCGAGAAGCAGTAGAAGGGAAAGGGCAAGAGGGGAAAGCCTTCCGTTTCCCCTTTTCCGGTTCCCTCCTCCCGCGTCACTCGGAGAGGTCGTACTCGCCGGCGCGCTGGGTCTTCAAGTACATCTGCTCGATGAGCGCACCGTAGCGCTCGGCGACCACGCGCCGCCGGACCTTCTGCGTCGGAGTCAGCTCCCCTTCCTCGAGCGACAGCTCCCGGCCCAGGATCGTGAAGCGCCGGATGCGCTCGTGGGTCGCGAGGTCGCCGTTGACCTGCTTGACGGCCGCGGCCACCAGCGCCCGGGTCTCGTCGTGCTGCGCCATCTCGTCCTGAGCGAGGCCGGTCACCCCCTTGGACGCGAAGTGCGCCTGCAGGTTCTCGAAGTTGGGCACCACGAGCGCCGTCAGGTAGGGGAACTTGTCGCCGATCAGGATGGCCTGCGTGATGTACGGCGTCGCGCCGAGGCGTCCCTCGATCGGCTGCGGCGCGACGTTCTTGCCGCCGGAGGTGACGATGATGTCCTTCTTGCGGTCGGTGATGAACAGGTAGCCGTCGCCGTCGAGGTAGCCGACGTCGCCCGTGTGCAGCCACCCCTCGGGGTCGACCGTCTCGGCGGTCGCCTCCGGCTTGCCCCAGTACCCGAGCATGATATTGGGGCCGCGCGCGAGGATCTCCCCGTCCGGGGCGATGCGCACCTCGACGCCGGGAAACACCTGGCCGACCGACCCCAGCCGGTTCGCGTCCAGGCGGTTGGCCGCAATCACCGGCGACGTTTCGGTCAAGCCGTACCCCTGCAGGATCGGCAAGCCGACGATGTCGAAGAACTCGGCGACCTCCCGCGCCAGCGGCGCCCCGCCCGAGATGGAGAAACGGAGGCGTCCCCCGAGGCGCTCGAGGACCTTCGAGAACACGCGCGAGCGCGCCACCGCGAACTGCCCGCGCGCGAACGCCGACGCGCGCTCGCCGCGCCACTGCGCCCCGCGCACCTCGCGCCCGACTCGCACCGCCCACTCGAACAGGCGGCGCTTGGCGCCGCCCTCCTGCTGCACCTTCGAGATGATCTTGATGTAGGAGCGTTCGTACAGGCGCGGCACCGACACCATGATCGTCGGGCGGATCTCGGTGAGCTGGGCCGCCACGCGCTCGATCGACTCCACGTAGTTGATCTGGGCGCCGCGATCGAAGAAGACGTAGTCCACCGTGCGCTCGAAAACGTGCGAGAGCGGAAGGAACGACATGCAGACGTCGCGCTCCGTGATCGGGTAGAGCCCGCGGACCGTCTCCACTTGCGAGATGAAGTTGCGATGGGAGAGCATGACGCCCTTGGGCTCGCCGGTCGTGCCCGACGTGTAGATCAGGCTCGCGAGGTCCGCGCCCGACAGGGGCGGCGGGTCGGGCCGGCGCCGGTGCGGCGGCAGCGCCAGGTCGGCGAGCCCCTCGAGCCCGTCGGCGAGGCCGCGGTCCACCCCGATCACGCGAACCCCGGCCAGGCCCGCGGCGGCGTCGAGGGCGGTGCGGGCGCGCTCCTTCCCCGAAACCACCAGAAGCCTGGCCTGCGAGTCGGCGACGATGTAGCGCACCTGGTTCGCGGGGAGCGTCGCGTACAGCGGAACCGACACCGCCCCCAGTAGGTGACACGCAAAGTCGAGCACGTGCCACTCCGGCCGGTTCTCGACGAACAGCGCCACCTTGTCGCCGGGTCCGACCCCGGCGCCCGCCAACCGCGCCGCCGTCTCCCGCGTGGCGCGCTCGAATTCCTTCACGGTGTACGACCGCCACGACTTCCCGGCGCGGATGCGCAACAGTTCCTTGCGCGCCGGGTAGGCGGCGACAACGTATTCGAAGAGGTCCCGCAGGGTCTCCATAAGCGCTCCCGTCAGCGATGTTGACCGCAATTGTACGCCTCGCGCGGCGCCCGGATCTGGCCGAGGCCGGCCATAATACCCGCATGGACCGGCCGCCGCGGATCGCCCTCGAGCTCGCCTATCTCGGCGCCCCCTTCGCGGGGTGGCAGCGGCAGCCCGCCGCCCGCACCGTGCAAGGGGAGCTGGAGCGGGCGCTGGCCGAGCTGTACCGGCGCCCGGTGGCCGCCGTGGGCGCCGGGCGCACCGACGCCGGCGTCCACGCCGCCGGGCAGGTGGCCCACTTCGAGCCGCCGCTGGCGGTCCCTGCGTCCGGCATCGTGCGGGCGCTCAACGGCTCGC
>SCRJ01000054.1 GCA_004298115.1 Acidobacteriota bacterium | reverse complement strand
GGAAGCGGTAGCCGGTCCCGTCCGGGTAGGAGAAGAGCGGGACAACGGCCGCTCCCGTCGCGAGCACCAGCTTGGCGAGAGAGGG
Source organism: Acidobacteriota bacterium (assembly GCA_004298115.1). Taxonomy (GTDB): domain Bacteria; phylum Acidobacteriota; class Thermoanaerobaculia; order Thermoanaerobaculales; family Thermoanaerobaculaceae; genus RBG-13-68-16. Next base: position 3,817 of record SCRJ01000054.1, on the reverse strand, counting down.
CGTGGTCGGGGTCGGGATCCCGAGGAACGTCACGATCTCGCTGTGCTCGAGGTCGGCCTTTTGGTCGAGGAGGATGTCCACCACCCCCGACCGCCGCACCGCCTTGATCGCCCCGCGGCCGGCGCCGTCCTTCGCGATCAGCCAGTTGCCGAAACGGGTCCGCGCCCGCGCCAACTCGGCCTCGACGAGCGGGTTCTCGAGCGGCCGGTACACCATCCCCTGCGGGAACCCCGCGAGCGCCAGCCACTGCGACGCCACCTCCCAGTGGCCGAAGTGGGCGGAGAGGACAAAACAACCCTTTCCCGACGCCAGCGCGGCCTGCAGGTTCTCGATCCCCTCGCAGCGCACCTTGCCGGTCAAGGTTTCGGGAGCGGCCTGCGACCACTTGACGAAATCGAACGAGATCCGCCCGAAATGGGCGGCGCAGCGCAGCGCGATCCGCAGGCGAGCCCCACGGGAGCGCCCCGGGAACACCCTCTTGAGGTTGCCGAGCACCGTCCGGCGCCGTTTCGAGACCAGGAGGAAGAGCACGCCGAGGGCCGCGCCGATCCACTGCAGGAGCCCCAACGGCGCCGCCCGCCCGAGCGCCCACGCCACCCGGTACAGGCGGTACTCCCGGCGGTTCGTCTGTTCGCTTCTCATTGCGGTACCAGGTACCTCATAGTTACACTCTAATCGACGAAGGTGGCGCCGCCGCCAAGAATCGCCTCGGACGATCCTGACCGCTCCGCCGGGAACGCGGCGTCGAGGCCGGCGACCAACGCCTCGACGCGGGCACGGAACGCCGGATCCTCCCGACGTCGCTGCGCCGCGGCCGTTCCCCAACGGCTGACGACGCCTGGGGCTCTCTTGAACTGTCGCGCCAGGTCCTTGACCCGAAAGCCGAACCGGTCGAGGCCGACCAGCACCATGGCTTCGCGTATCCGGGCCTGTTCCCGCCCGGACCGGCGGGCGAGGAGCTCATCGCTCGTCGTGCCGAGCAGCGAGGCGGCCTCGGTAAAGAACGCGTCCATTCGAGCAACCAAGCGGCCGGAGGTGCTGGCCCCGAGCGCATCCAACCTCGGCCGTCCGGATGGCAGCTCGATCTCTCCGTCAGGACCCGAACTCGTCCACCACGGCAAACGGCCCGGGCCCTCGACCTGCCACCTTGCCGCGTCGGCGCCCTTGAGCGCCTGGGCATACGTCGCACGCGCGCTCAAGGCGGTACTGCCGAACGCAACCAGCATCTCGTCCAGGTCCAGCAGGCCATCGGCCTTGACCGACTCCACCTCGCGGTGGCCGCTCCACCGGTAGGCGCCCGGCGCTCTCGCGAGCTTCGCGACGACGGGGTTGAGATGGACGTACACGATCGCCTGCTGCAGGTGGCGTTCTCCGCTGATCAGCTTGGCTTTGTACCGGCCCTGCCACACCGGACCGCACACCATGCGGCGCCGGTTGAAGGATTTCGCGAAACGGCCCTGGATCAGCCGCATGCTTCTCCACAGTGGCACCGTTCCCGTACGCAGGACGAGGTGGTAGTGGCTGGGCATGACACACCACGCCAGCAGGGCGATCTGGTCCTGCCGCTTGACCTCCGCGACGATTCCGAGAAAATCCCGGACCTCCACACTTTCGCGGAAGACCGGTTCGCTGCGCCCGGTCCTGCAAAAGACGTGGTAGGTCGCCCCGTCAGCAAAGACACGCGGTCGCCTCGGCATCTCGCCTCCTCAGCCGACTTCGCTTCGCGACCCCAGTCTACAGCAGGACCGTAACAATGAGGTACCAGGTACCAAAGAAATGCCGGCGCTCGGAGGCGCCGGCATTCGGATGCGGCGGACGCGCGGTCGGTTCAGTTGGAGCCGAGGATGCGCACCAGGGCCACCTTGCTCCCCGATGACGCCGGCCGGTACGTGAACTCGACCTTCTGGATCGCCTTGGCGCTTGGCAGGTCGATGACGCGGCTGCTGCCGGCGCCCATGTACTTGTTGAGGGCGACGTCGAACGACTGGCCGTCGTCGAACACGACCTTGACGTTCTGGATCTCCATGTTGGTCTGCGAAACCTCGATCTTGACCTTGCTGAACGTGCCGTCGGTAGCCTTGGCTACGACGGCCTCGGGGTTGGTGCGGAAGTCGACGATGCGCTCCCCCAGCGCCTGCCAGCCGGCCGCCATCGCCGGGACGATCGACGCCGCCAGACCTACCACCACCAGACACGCCACACGAGCTGCGAGCTTCATGACCTCTCCTTTCGCTCCCGGCTTTCCGCCGGTTGTTGGGTTTGTGTGCAGCGGGTTCACCTTTGCCGGGCCACCCGCTTCCACGAGTTCATACGCACGCTCGAGAGAAAAGGTTCTGCCCGCCCCGCGATCATCGGGCCCCGGCCCGCCGTTCGGCGGTCCAGCCGGTTGGCCACCGCCACGAGCGACCGAGCCGTACGGCTAGAGGCGGCCGCCGGCGAGGGAGAAGACGAGTACCCCGAGCACGAACAGGGTGATGAGGACGTAGGCCCGGTCGCGCTCGAGGGCGAACCCCACCACGGAAAAGACGACACGGGCGACCGGTGTGGCGATCAGGAGCAGCAGGCCGAGCTGGATCAGGCCGCGGGCGTGGCCGGAAAACGCTTCGGTCGCGATCCCGCCCAGGTGGCGCAGACGCGACGGTTCCCCGTGAAAGATCCCGTATTCCGGTACCTCACCCCCGTGGCGCCACAAGAACAGCACGGCGCCGGCCGTGACCACCGCCGCCGCGAGGATCACACCGTTGCGCAACAGGTTGCCGACGATCTGTTCGATGCGGAAATCGCTCCACGCCCGTTTCATCTCAGAGCCTTCCGGAGAAGCCGTTGTAGAGCATCTCCACGGCGAGGACGAAGATGACGACGGCAAAGACCCGGCGCAGCACGTGGGTGTGGGCGTTGACGAGCACGCGCGCCCCCAGCACCGAGCCCGCCAGCACTCCGAGCATGACCGGCATCGCGAGGCCGGGATCGATATAGCCGCGGCTGAGGTAGACGCCGGCGCTGGCGGCGGCCGTGACGCCGATCATGAAGTTGGAGGTGGTGGTCGAAACCTTGAACGGGATGCGCATGGCGTGGTCCATCGCCAACACCTTGACCGCGCCGGAACCGATCCCGAGCAACCCCGACAGCGCGCCCGCAACCGCCATCAGGCTGAACCCCGCCGGTACGCCCTGCACGTGGTAGTGCTGCAAACGGCCCAGGCTCGGGAAGTCGCCGTCGAGATGGAGCCGGGTCGCGAGGCGGTCGGGCTTTGCCGCCAGAGCAACCTCGTCGTGAGGCCTCATGGACAGGAACGCCGAGTAGATCAGCACGAGGCCGAAAACGACCGCGATCACCGAGGTCGGGAGCCTGGTCGCGAGCGACGCACCCACCAGCGCACCGAGAGTCGTGGCGATCTCGAGGAACATGCCGATCCGGATGTTGGAGAACCCTTCTTTGACGAAGGCGGCCGCCGCGCCGGATGAGGTCGCGATGACGGACACCAGCGAGGCCCCGATCGCGTACCGGATGTCGACTCCGAACGCGAGGGCGAGGACCGGCACGATGACGACGCCACCCCCCAGGCCGGTCATCGCACCGAGGAAACCGGCCAGCAGGGAGCTGGCTCCCACAAGTGTAGTGAAGATGAGGTTGTTCAGGTGGCCTTCTCCCCGCCAGCCCCGGCGACCCGGGGTCCCGACCCGCCGGGTTGGGCCCGCCCGGCTCGGAGGGGATCATAGCGCATTTCGCCGCCCGCGGCCGCCCCGGCCCTTCGCGCCCGCGGGACCCGAGCCGGCCGGCCCGGAACCGGGCGTTCGGGCCGCCAGATCGGAAGAGC
>SCRJ01000009.1 GCA_004298115.1 Acidobacteriota bacterium | reverse complement strand
TCTCCTCGAGACTCTGCCCCGTTTCGGCCTGCCGCGCCGACCCGGCGGGCACGGCGACGATGACGAGCGCGGGGCGGATCAACCGCTCACCCAGGAGATAGCCCTTCTGCAGCACCTGAACCACGGTCGGCTCCTGGTAACGGGCATCCTCGTTGCGCGAGATCGCCTCGTGCAGCGTCGGGTCGAACGGCCGGTCGGTCGGGTCGACCTCGGAGAGCCCGCTGCGGCCGAGGACGTCCTTGAACTGACGCAGCACCAGCTCGACGCCTTCGCGCAGGCCGGAGGCGGCGCCACCCGGAACCGCGAGCGCCCGTTCGAGGTTGTCGAGAACCGGCAGGCAATCGCGGAGCAGGTCGGCGTTCGCGTAGCGCCGGAACTCGCCCATCTCGCGTTCCTGGCGCTTGCGGTAGTTGTCGAAATCCGCGAGCTTGCGCAGGTAGAGCTCCCGGAACCGCGCGATCTCCTGCTGCAGCTTGGCGAGCTCCTCCTGAAGGGCGTCCTTGTCAGGCGGGGGCGTTTCTTCGGACGTATCTCCGGCGTCTCCCACGGGCTCCAAGCCCGTCTCGGCGTCACTCCCCGGCGCCTGGCGCCGTTCCTCGTCGCTCATCCCGCTCCTCCCGGCTCTCCACCGGACCCAGTCAGATATTGACCAATATAGTCCACGATCGGGATGATCCGGTGATAGTCCATGCGCTTGAGACCGACCACCCCGATCAACCCCTGCTCCCCGCTGCTGCGCTGGAACGACGACACGATCAACCCGAGATCGCCGCCCCCGACCAGCGTGAACTCGGAACCGAGCAGGACCAACGGCCCGGACGCCGCGAGGAAGTCGTTGAGGAGCGTCAACAGCGTCGCCTTGTCCGCGAGCGCGGTCAGCAAGCGGCGCACGGCCTCCAGCTGGCCCGGGCCGGCCCGCTCCAGCAAGCGCCCGGCGCCCTCGACGAAAACCTCCCCGGCCGGCGCGGCCTGGGTCTCCACCGCGCGCCGGGTGAGGGCGACGACCCCCGAAAGCAGCTCGTCCGCCTGCGCCCGTTCCTCGACCACCATGGCCAACAGGCGGTTGCGGATCTCGTGGAGCGACAGCCCTTCGAACGTCTCGGTGCAGTAGTTGGAGATCCGCTCCAGCTCGGGCGCCAGGAAATCGCGCTCGACCGTGAGCATTCTGGAGTCGACGAGCCCTCCCGCCGTCACCACCACGGTGAGGACCCGCTGCAGCGCCACGCGGACGAAGTGGATCGACTGCACCGTCGCCTGCTGCGAGGGCGGCGCCAGCGCCATGCCCACCTCGGTGGTGACCTCGGCGAGCACCCGGCTGGCCTGCGCCAGCACCTCCTCGAGCGGGCCGGAGGGCGACAGCATCGCCCGCAGGCGGCGCTCGTCGCGGTGCGGGAGCGCGACGCGCTGCAGGAGCCTGTCGATGTAGAGGCGGAAGCCCCGGTCCGAGGGAATCCTTCCCGCCGAGGTGTGCGGCTGCAACAGGAAACCCTGCTCCTCGAGGTCCGACATCACGTTGCGCAGCGAGGCGGACGACAGTCCGGTCCGGGATACCCGCGCCAAGGCGGCCGACGCCACCGGCTCGCCGGCGGCGAGATACAGCTCCACCACCTCGCACAAAATCTCCCGCTCGCGCTCGGTCATAGTGTCCATCATCGGCCTGTTTTCGCCCCGCCGCACCGCCTGGCGGTTCGTCATACTGTACCATGATCGCATGCTCCCTCAATGGTTTCTCGTGGGTGCGGGCCGGTGCGGCGTGCAGTTGGCCCGCGCGATCGAAGCGTCCGGGCTGGAGGTGGCCGGCGTCGAGGTGCGGTCCCCGCGCGGCAGGGCGCGGGTGAGGCGGGCGCTCCCCGGAGTCCGCACCTTCGGCGCGGCTGCTTCGCTGCCGCCGGTCCACGGGGTGCTCATCGCCGTGCCCGATTCGGCGATCCCGGCGTGCGCCGCCCGGCTGGCGCCCCGCCTCCACCCGGCCACGAGCGTCGTGCTGCACACATCCGGCCTGCTCACGGCGGACGCGCTGGCGGCGATCGCGGCCGCCGGTCCGACCGTCGGGTCGTTCCACCCGATGGCGAGCTTCCCGACCGCGACCGGGCCGCTGGTGCGCCTGGCGGGCGTCGTGGCGGCCGTCGAGGGTCGCCCCGCCGCGGTCCGCGAGGCGCGCCGCCTGGCGCTGGCGCTGGGGATGCGGCCGGTGCGAATCGCCGCGGCCGCGAAGCCGTCCTACCACGCCGCCGCCGCGCTGGCGGCCAACCTCACCCATGCGCTCGTGGCGACCGCGAAGGACGTCCTGACCGGCGTGGGGTTCACGCGGCGAGGCGCCGCCGCGGCGTTGCGCCCCCTCGTTGCGGGCGCGGTCGAGGCCGCCCTTTCGGCGCGCGGTATGGAGCGCCTGACCGGCCCGCTGGGGCGGGGCGATGCCGAAGCGGTGCTGGCCCATCTCGCGGCGCTTCCCGGCGGGGCGGCCGCCGCCTACCGTGCGGTCGCGGCCGTGGCCGTCGCCGCGCTCTCCGAGGAGGGCCTGCTCCCCGACACGCGGATCCGCGATCTCAAAGTCGCGTTGACCGGCCACCGCCGGTGTGCTAGGTTCCAGCCGTTGACGTAGTCTGGGGGCGTCCGGCAATGGTCTTCTTCAACTGGGCCACGATGCAGATGGCGGCCAAGATCGTGTACTACGGTCCCGGTCTGTGCGGGAAGACGACCAATCTTTCCTTCATTTACGCGAAGACGGCCCCCGGCTCCCGCGGCGAGATGGTGTCGCTCGAGACCGAAACCGACCGGACCCTCTTCTTCGACCTCCTCCCCATCGAGGTCGGGAAGGTCGGAGGCTTCCGCACCCGGCTCCAGCTCTACACCGTCCCCGGCCAGGTCTTCTACAACACCACCAGGAAGCTCGTGCTCAAGGGCGTCGACGGCATGGTGTTCGTCGCCGACTCGCAGCGCCCGATGGCGGACGCCAACATCGAGAGCTTCCAGAACCTGACCGAGAACCTGCTCGAGCTCGGCTTGTCGGCCGACACCATCCCTCTCGTCCTGCAGTACAACAAGCGCGACCTCAAGAACGTCCTCACCCTCGACGAGATCAACGAGCGGCTCAACCCCGACGGCCGCTGGGACTACTTCGAATCGGTGGCGACCGACGGCACCGGCGTGTTCGAGACGTTGAAGGCGATCACCCGGCTCACGCTGAGGTCGCTGCGGCGCCGCATGGCCACGCACGACGGGACCGGCACGCCTCTCCCCGCCACGGCGGAGGCGGCCCCCGCCGGCGCCTCGTCGCGGCAGCAGGTGGCGTTCAGCCCCGCGGCGCTGGCGGCGGCCGCGGCCGAGGGTCTCGGGACGCTCGCCTCCGCGGCGGCCGCCCCGGTTCCAGCTGCCGTCGAAGCGCCGCTACCGCCGGAGACGGACGAGGCGGGCCGGGCCGCGGCGGCGGAGGCCGGGGCCATCGCCCCGCCTGCGCCGGTCGGCGCGCCCCAGGACGAGCCTGTGTCGGCGAACCCCGACGACACGACCGCGGAGTTCCCGGCCGCCGAGGAGGCCGAGGAAGCCGAGGACACCGGGGTCGAGTTCGCCACCTCGCCCGAGGCGGAACCCGAGGCGGAAGTGGAGACCGAGATACGGCACGTCAAGGTCTCGTCGTCGCTCGACATCCTTGCCGAGCTCGAGACGCTGCGCAAGTCGAGCACGTACCGGCCGGAGCCGCGGCCGCCCCGGGGGAACGCGCCGGCGTTCGATCTCGACGCGCTGCTCCAGGGCTCTCTCAACTCCCGGCAGGAGGTCAAGCGCCGCATCGACGAACAGGTGGGCAACGCCCTCGGTGAGGCTCACCGCTGCATGGTCAACATCGAGCTCGTTGACGGAGACGGGCGCGTCGTCAGGGGCATGGCGCCGGTCGAGGTCGAGATCAAGCACGGCGAGCGACGGCTGCGCCATCTCGCCTTGACCCTGATCGTCAACCTGCAGGGCGAATGAGCCGAAGAGCCACCACCGCCGGGGCTTTGCTCGCTGCGTTCGCGGCCGTCGCCGGCTGCCGCACCGCCCCTCCGGCCCACGAAGGCGTCCGCTCGCAGAACCCGCCCTCCCCGCCGGTCGGCGCCGCAACGCCGTCGGCCGGGCGGCCGGATCCCCGCGACGAGGTCGAGGCGCTGCTCGCGTCGGCCCAGGACGCGGTCGCCAGGGGCGACGCCGGCGAGTTCGAGGACTGCGAGGCCGCGACCTTCCAGCTCCTCGACCGCAGCCCCGAACTCGCGGTGCGGTCGAGCGCCTGCCCCGCGTACCGCGACGACGTCGTGGCTGAGCTCGCCGCGCTCGCCGACCAGATCGACGACGGCGACGACGCGGCCGACGACTCGCCGCCCGAGCCCGAGCCCGTGGCCGAGGCGCATGTCAGCGAAGCGCAGGAGAAGGCGAGCAAGGCGCAGTACGACCTCCCGGTCGTCGTCAACCCGGAAGTCACCTCCTTGATCGACTTCTACACCGGACGGTACCGCGAACGGCTCATCGCCGCCCTCGAGCGGGCCTCGATCTACCTTCCGTACATTCGCGCCGAGCTCAAGAAGGCGAACATGCCGCAGGACCTCGCCTGGTTGCCGCTGGTCGAGAGCGCCTTCAACCCGCGCGCGCGTTCACGCGCCAAGGCACAGGGGCTGTGGCAGTTCATGGCCGGAACGGCACGCCTGTACGACCTGCGGACGGACAGCCTCGTCGACGAGCGCAACGACCCCTTCCTCGCCACCCAGGCCGCCGTGCGGCACCTCGGCGACCTGCACGCCATGTTCGGTTCCTGGGAGCTGGCGTTGGCGGCGTACAACTGCGGCGCCGGCAACATCCAGCGGGCGTTGCGGCGGAGCAAGGGCGACACGGACTTCTGGACGTTGCGCCGGTACCTGCGGCGCGAGACGCGCAACTACGTCCCGGCGTTGTGGGCGGTGGTCGTGGTGACGAAGAACCCGGCCGCGTACGGTCTGCCGCCGATCGAGGAACACCCGCCGTGCATCGACCGGGTCCCGGTCCGCGGCGCTTTGGACCTCGACGTGCTGGCGCAGCGCGCCGGTCTCGACGCTCAGGACCTCGCCGACCTGAACCCGGCGCTCAAGCAACGCCTCACCCCGGCCACCGGGAGCTACCAGCTCGCCGTCCCCTGCGGCCTGCAGGCGAACATCGGCGACGTCATCGCCGCGATTCCGCCTTCGGAGCGCGTGCGCCGCTTCCTCCACGTGGTCAAGAGAGGCGACACCCCGGGGGCGATCGCCCGCAGGTACGGCTCCAGCGTGGACGCGATCCTGGCGGCGAACGGCATCAGAAACCCGCGCGCGCTGCGCATCGGCCAGACGCTGATCGTCCCCCGCGGTCCCGTCGCCGCCTCCGAACGCCACACGGTCGCGGCCGCCTCCTCCCGCGCGCCGCGGGCGCACGCGGCCAAGGCGAGGTACGTCGTCAGGCGGGGCGACACGCTGTACAAGATCGCGCGGCGGTTCGGCACCTCGGCCGACCAGCTGCAGAAACGCAACAACCTGGCCGACGAGACGATCCGGCCCGGCGACGTCCTCTTCCTCAGCCGGTAATCGCGCTCACTTGCTCAGGCCGCGGACCAGCACCCACACTCCCGCCGCCACCAGCGCGGCGGGCCACCAGGTGCGGACGACCACCATCACCTCCGGGGGAATCACCGCGATGTGCCGCACGAAGCGGGCGCCGCCGAGGGCGAGCAGGATCACCCCGGGCAGCAGCGGCCACCAGTGGCGGTTCAACTTGAGGATGAGCGCGAGCACCCAGATCCCCAGGAAACCCGCGCCGAGCCCGAGCAGGATCCAGGCGCCGGACGCCATCCCCGCCACGCCACGGTCCCCCAGGACCATCCCGGCCCCGAGGCCGAGGAGGATCATCCCTCCGACCAGCGCCCGGTACGATGAGCTCACGATCGCGATGAGCGCCAGTCCGACCCCGAGCCCGAGCAGCCAGGCGGGCGCGGTGGCCATCAGCGCGAAGCGGGTCACGAGGAGGACCCCCCCGACCACCACCAGGATCACACCAGCCGCCACGTTCGACGTGCGCGTCCGAGCCATCGCCCCCTCCAACTCGCGCCGCGGGTCCGCCCGATGCGGTCCACCCTGGCCCGTGCCGCGAGCTTACCAAACCCGCGAGGCGCCCGGGCGGGTCAGAAGATCCTGAGGAACCTGACCACCAGCAACCCGAGCAGCACGATCAGGTAGAACCTCAGGAAGAAGAGGGCGGCTTTCACGGTCGGCGTCATCTGGACACGGGGCATGAGGCTCACCTACTCCCTTCAGGAGGCGGCGCCCGCCATGATCTCGTTGTAACGGATCACGCCGAGGATGCGGTCCTGCGTATCGACGATCGGGATCATCCGGTAGTGGTACTTGGCGAAGACGGCCGCGATGTCGTCCTGCACGTCGCTCTCCTCGACCGAGACCACCGGCGAGGTCATGATCGACGACACCGGCGTGTCGTCCGCCGCGAGCACCAGCTCGCGCAGGTCGACGACGCCGGCCAGGGTGCGCCCTTCCCCGTTGACCACGTAGACGTACGAGATCGCCTCCGGCTCCGAACCGGACTTCCGAATCTGCTCCAGCAGCGGCCCGACCCTGGTGTCGGAAGGCACGGCGACGAACTCGGGCGACATCAACGCCCCGGCCGTCGCTTCCCGCTCCGAGAGGATCGCCCTGATCCTCGCGGCGTCCGCGGGGGAGAGCACGTCCATCAGCTCGGTCGCATCGTCGTGCGGCAGGACCGAAAAGAGCTTGGCGAGTTGCGGGACGCTCATCTCCGACAGGATCAGCCGCGCCCGCTCCTTGCGCAGGTCCGCGATCAGCTGCCGCTGGGCGCGGGGTTCCGCCTCGAGCAACGTCTCGGCGGCCTTCTCGGAGTCCAGGGCGGAGAACAGCGCTTCCTGCTCCTCGCCCTCCAGCTCCTCGAGCGCGTCCGCGAGGTCTTCGCTCGGCAGGTCGAGCATCTGCTTGCGGGTCACCGAGAGCGAGACCTTGTCCGTCGCGACGGCGTCCTCGACGGACAGAGGCTGAACGTACTTCCAGGAGATGAAGTCGTCCTTGACCCACTTCAGCTTGCCGAGGCCCCACCGGCGCAGCAGGCCGTTGACCGAGGTGTCCACGTGAACGAGGAGGAGGTGCCCCTTGGCCTCGAGCAGGTGGACGTCGTTCACCACCTCGGTCCGCCGGCCGTCCATGTCGAGGATCGTGCGCCCCATGAGGTGCGCGTCCACCAGCATCCAGCCCGGCTGGTCGACGAACGGCGGGTACACCCCGCCGGCGTCGGGCGGACGGACGAAGACCGCGTCGTCCTCGACCTTGACGACCCGCTCCCAGGGAATGAACTGCGTCGGCTTGCCCCAACCGAACTCGAGGAGGATGCCGACCGCCTCGGGGTACGGCTCCTTCAGTGCGAAGACGAGGTCGGTGACCTTCCCGATCCGGTCCTTGATCTTGCCGGCGCACACCGGGCGCTTGAGCAGCTGGGAGAAGAAGAGGAAGCGGAAGCTCCCGATCCCCTGCGGCAGGTCCGGAACTCGCGGCGGCAAAACGGTCGGCGCTGCCATCTCTGCCTCCTACTTGCCCGCCCCGAACAGGCCGGGAAACAACGTGCTGATCGCAAAGAGGGTGGACATCAACGTCACGAAGAGGACGATGCTCCAGTTTGCGATGTTCTGCCACCGCGTGTTGACGTGCTCGCCGACGAACGCCGGATCGTTGA
>SCRJ01000053.1 GCA_004298115.1 Acidobacteriota bacterium | reverse complement strand
CGGCGCCTCGACGCGTTCCGGGGCGTGGCCGAGGGCTTCTTCACCGACCTCGCCGCGCTGCGGTTCACCGGCGACGTGTGGGGCGTGCGCGAGGGCACGCCGGTGTTCGCCGGGGAGCCCGTTCTGCGCGTCGAGGCGCCGATCGAACAGGCGCAGCTCGTGGAGACGTACCTGCTGGCGGCGATCTCGTTCTCGACCCTCGTCGCCTCGAAGGCGGCTCGGGTCCGCGTCGCCGCCGGCGACCGCGGGGTCGTCGACTTCGGGTCTCGCCGGGCGCACGGGCCGCAGGCGGCGTGCTGGGCGGCCCGCTCGGCCTACCTCGCCGGGCTCGACGCCACCTCGAACGTCTGGGCTGCCTCGCGGCTCGGCATCCCCGCCTCCGGCACGATGGCGCATTCGTTCGTGCTCGCGTTCGCGAACGAGCACGAGGCGTTCGCCTCCTACGCCCGCACCTTCCCGGACCGTACGGTGCTGCTGGTCGACACTTTCGACTCCGTTGCGGCGGTCGAGCGGGCGGCGGCCGACGGCGGTCTCCGCTTTGTCGGCATCAGACTGGACAGCGGCGACATCGTCGGGCTCGCGCGGCTGTGCCGGACGGTCCTCGACCGGCACGGGCGGCGCGATGTGAGGATCTTCGCCAGCGGCGATCTGGACGAGGACCGCATCGCGGCGATCGTGGCGGCGGGCGCTCCGGTCGACTCGTTCGGAGTCGGTACGAGGATGGTGACGTCCGCCGACCAGCCGTCGCTGCAGGCGGTGTACAAGCTCGTCGCCGTCGAGGAGCCGGGCCGGGCCGTGCGCGGCGTGGCCAAGCGGTCGGCGGGCAAGCGCACCGCGCCTGGCACCAAGCAGGTGTGGCGCCGCCGCGACGCCGCCGGGACGATGGTGGAGGACACGATCCTGTCGGTGGGCGAGGGGCCCGGGCAGGGCGCCTGGGAGCCGCTGCTCGAGCCGTGGATCACCGCGGGCCGGCTGGCCCGCGGGTTGCCGTCGCTCGCCGAGAACCGGGAGTTTGCCCGCAGGCAGCTCGCCTGTTTGCCGGTCGGCGTTCGCGGCAACGCCGGCGGCGAGCCGTATCCGGTGAGGTTGCGGTCCGCGCCGCAGCCGCCAGGGAGGGTCCGTGCTTGAACTCGTCCTGCTCGACGGCAGCGAGCGGCGCTTCGCTCTTCCCGAAGACACCGAGCTGATGGTCGGGGCGGCCGCGCCATGCGCCGTGCGCCTGTCCGCCCTCGACGTCTCCCGGACCCATGCGCTCCTGACCCGCCGCGGGCGGCGGGTCATCGTGCTCGACCTCGGGAGCACGAACGGGACCTATCTGAACGGCCGGCGCGTCAAGGAGGCCGAGGCCGTCGCCGGCGACATGCTCCGTTTCTCGTCGGTCCTGGCGCAAGTCCTGCCGCCCGGCAGCGATCAGAGCGATGCCCAGGCGAAGGCCGGGGCCGGAGGGGCGTCCGAGCCGGCCGGGTCGCCGCCCGGCCTCGGGTCGCCCACCAGCGACCAGATGCAGGCGCTCGTGGGCGACAGCCTCGAGCTGCTCCTGGCGCGGTGGGCGAGCGGCGGACAGGCGGCTCAGGCCGGGCTCGTGGAGTGGCTGGTCGGTTCCCGCGGACTCAGAGGCGCCGCGGTGCTGGAACGACTCGGACAGGAGGTGGCGGTCGTCGCCGCCCACGGCGAGGTCGGGGGCGTCCTCGAGGATCCGGCGTGCGCCGGGCTGGTGCGGGGCGACCGGGACATCGGGTCCCCCGAGGGGGTTGACCTGATGCTGGCCGGGCAGCACGTCCTCGCGCTGAAGTCCGCCGAGCTCCCCTGGCTCGTGCTGGTACCCGGCATCGCGACGCCCGATTTCGGCGAACTTTCGCTCATCGCGAGGTTGCTGGCGGTGGCGCGGCGGCTCGACGGCGTCCCGTTCGGGGATCGATTGCGCTGAAGGGCCGCCGCCGCAGTGCCGCCGGGCCCGGATGACCAGGGCGGAAGAACGGCTTCGCGCGGCGGGTGGGACTCCGATGATCGGGCTCCGGGACCGGACGGAACGGGCCGGAGGCGACTACCGGTCCTCCTCCTCCTCGTCTTCCTCTTCTTCCTCCTCGTCCTCGTAGTCCTCGGGGTCCCCGTCCGCCTCCTCGTCTTCGTCGAGGGCCTCCTCGTCATCCTCCTGCTCGAACTCCTCCGGAAGGGAAAACGCGTCCACGTCGGAGTTGCCGCAGACCTCGCAGGTGGCTCGACGGATCTCACCGTCCCGCCAGATGAAGTCTTCCACCTCGGACTCGCACTCAAGGCAGATGAGATAGTCGGGTCGAGCCATTCAATCCTCCGTCATCGCCGTTGTCGTTCCTGCTGCCGCCGGCTCTCCCAAAATGTAGCGACCCCACCCGCCGGATGCAAGGACCTCACCCTTCCAACCGCCGCACCGCCAGGGCGACCGCGCCCGGGCCGGCGTGTGCCGCCAGCACCGCCGTCAGGTTGACGATCGGGATGTCCGCCACCCCGAACCGGGAACACAGACGTTCCGCGACGTATTCTGCGGCGCCGACGGCGCTGGAGTGCGCGATCAGGAGGCGTACCGGCCGGCCCGCGGAGAACCGCTCGGCGCGCCGCACGAGGCCGCGCAGCGAGGCGGCAAAACCCATGTGCGTCCCGGCCTTCGCCGATTTGCCGTCGTCGCCGACGGTGAGGATCGGGTGGAGGCCGAAGATCCTCGCCATCCGCGCCTGCGCCGGCGAGACCCGGCCCCCTCGCACGATCATGTCGAGGGACGCGAGCGACGCGAACAGCTTGACGTCCCGGCTCGCCGTCTCGGCAACCGCGACGAGCTCGTCGAGGCCGACGCCGGCGGCGATCGCCTCCCCCACGGCCTCGGCGACCAGACCGAGCGAGACCGAAACCTGCCGCGTGTCCACCACGCGGATGCGGCTGGGGTCCACCTGTTGCGCTGCCGCCACGGCGGCCTGGTAGGTGCCGGACACCCCGGACGACAGGTTGACCGAGATCACCGCCGCGTGGGTTTCGAGCAGGCGCCGGAACGTCGAGCGAAACTCGCCCACCGCGGGCTGCGAGGTCTTGGGCATCACGGGCGAGGACGCCAGCCGCTGGTAGAACTGCGGGGGCGTGATGTCCACCCCGTCGGTGAACGTCTCCTCGCCGAAGGTGATGGTGAGGGGCACCCGCACCAGGCCGATCGCGTGGGAGGTGGCTTCCGAGAGGTCGCAGGACGAGTCCGTGACGACGGCCACCGCGGCCCCGCGGGCGGCCAGCTGTTGCAGCACCATGTCGTCGATCTTGGTGCGTTCGACCGTGCCGAACTCGGCGAGTCGAGAGAACAGCCTTTGCGGCTCGTTGGTGTGCAGGTGCACGCGCAGACGCGAGCCGCCTCCGGCCACGACGAGGGAGCCGCCGAGCGGCTCCACCGCGCGGGCCACCGCCTTGCGGTCGAGCCGACCGCCGGCAAGCAGGCCCTCCGAGCAGTAGCGGTAGGTCAGGTCCAGCTCCGCGTGGGCCGCGGCGAACGGGGTCGGCTGCGCCAGCGACAGGCCGGCGCGCCGCCAACTGGCCGCGGTGCGGTCGCGCATGAACGTCGAGATCCCTTCGAGGAAGTACACGAACCCCTGCGCGCCCGCATCCACGACGCCGTGGCGGGCGAGCACCGCCAGCTGTTTGGGCGTGTTGGCGAGAGCCTCGCGCGCCCGCACGAGGGCCCGGGAGAGCAGTTCGCCGAAGTCGTGGATCCTGGCCGTCTGCTCGTCGAGCGCCGCCGCCCAGGCGCGCACGACCGAGAGGATCGTCCCGTCCACCGGCTGCGACAACGCCTGCTGCGCCGCGTCCGCCCCACGCCGCGCGGCAGCGGCGAACTCGCGCGTGGTGAGGCTGACCCGGCTTCCGATCCCCTCGGCCATGCCGTGGAGGAACTGCGCGAAAATCGCGCCGGAGTTGCCGCGGGCCCCGTCCAAGGCGGCGTCCGCCGCGGTGCGCGCCGTCTGGCCGACCGTCAGCTCGTTGGGCGTCGTGAGCGCCGCTGCGGCGGCCCGCAGCGTCGAGGCGAGGTTCGCGCCCGTATCCGCGTCCGGCACGGGAAAGACGTTGATCCGGTTGAGGGTTTCCTGCTCGCGCGCGACGGCGAGCGCGCCCGCCCGCAGGGCGCGCGCCAACCTCGGACCCGTCAGGAGCTGGACCATCGTGGCTTCCCTCCGTGGCGGATACGGCGGCGCTCGGTCACGCCGGCCAACGGGCTACTCCTTCTCCTCGTCGTCGTCCCCCTCGTCGTCGACCGTCATCGCCTCGTACTCCTCTTCGGAGAGAAACGACGCCGGGTCGTCGTTGCCGCACACCGGGCACATGGCCTCGATCACCCTGCCTGCGGCCCATTCGAAGACGTAGGTCGGGGTCTCGCACTCCACGCAGATCAAGTATTCGGGCGCCGCCATGGAAGCATCGTATACCACCGGGCGTTCGCGGGATGCCGCAACCGGCGCCGCGGCTGCTACCATCGCACGGTGAGCCTCTTCGGACGGCTGTACGACTTCGCCTGGAGGCGGGTGTGTCATCTCGGAAGCGTGGTGCTGCTCGGGAGGGCGATCACCGCGCGCCTGGTCACGCCGCCCTGGAGCGTGCGGGACGTGGTCCGTCAGCTCGATGCGATGGGCGTCAAGTCGACGAACCTGGCCTCGGTGATCGCGCTCTTCACCGGGATGGTGCTCTCCCTGCAGACCGCGTACACCCTGGCGGCGTTCGGCGCCAAGC
>SCRJ01000052.1 GCA_004298115.1 Acidobacteriota bacterium | reverse complement strand
GCCCCGGCGCCGACACGCAGGCGGTCCTGACGGCCGCGCTCGGCAAGGTCCGCGTCAGCCGGTTCGAGATCGCCGCGCCGTCGCTGGAGGAGATCTTCATCGATCGTGTCGGCGCCGGGGCGCTCGAGCGCCGGCCGGCGGAGGTGATGGGATGAGCAAGGCGCTGGCGGTGCTCAAGCGGGAGTACATCGAGGTCGTCCGCAAGAAGTCGTTCATCATCATGACGCTCATCTTTCCGTTCCTGATGGCGGCGCTGATGTTCGTTCCCACCCTGTTGGCGATGAAGGGGATCCAGGGCAAGCGGGTGGTCGTCGTGGACGGGACCGCGAAGCTGCGGGACGCGTTCGGCGCCCAGCCGGCCGCGGCGCCGGCGACGCAGCTCGCCAGCAAGGCCGGGCGCGAGCTGGAGAAGAAGGCCGAGGCCTCGCCGGCCGGCAAGCCGACCGCGCTCACCACCGAGTACGTCGCGGCGTCGGGCGACGTGAAGGCGGCGGCGCAGCCGTACCTGGACCGCCTGCGGGAGAACGACGACACCAAGGCGCGGCTCGACGGCGTGCTGGTGATCCCATCGGACGCATTTGCCGACGACACCGCCAAACTCGTCTACTACAGCCGCGCCGCCTCCGACATCATGACGCAGGAGCGCCTGGCGAGCACGGTCAACCACGCGCTGGCGAGGGGCAGGCTCGCGGGGCGCGGCATCGACGCCGCGGACGCCGACCAGCTGCTCAAGCGCCTGGACCTCGAGAGCGTCCAGCTCTCCAAGAGCGGCAAGGAGAAGAAGGGCGGCGAGCTGTCGTTCCTGGTGGGGTTCATCTTCGCGGCGCTGCTGCTGTTCCCGACGATGATCCACGGCCAGGAGGTGATGCGCGGGATCGTGCAGGAGAAGACCGAGCGCGTGGTCGAGATCCTGATCTCCTCGATGCCGTCGTTCGACCTGCTCTCGGGCAAGGTGGCGGGGCTCGCTCTCGTCGGACTCACCCAGGTCGGCGCCTGGCTCGCGATGGGCGGCGCGATGGCCGTCTACTCGGGCGGCGCCGCCATGGTCGCCGGCGTCAACGTCTTCCAATACGTGGACCTGCGGATCATCCCGTGGTTCTTCGTCTTCTTCCTGCTCGGGTACCTGACGTTCGTGTGCATCTACGCCGTCGGCGGCGCGATCTCCAACTCGGAGAAGGAAGCGCAACAGTTCATGGGGCCGATCATGATGGTGGCGATGGTCCCGTGGATGCTGGCGTTCCCGATCCTGCAGAACCCCGAGTCGAAGCTCGCCACCGTGCTCTCGCTCATCCCGGTGTTCACGCCGATCACCATGTTCATGCGCATCATCGTGAGCGAGCCGCCGATGTGGCAGGTGGCGCTCTCGATCGCGCTCTCGGTCGCCACGATCTACGCGTTCTTCTGGATGACCGCGAAGATCTTCCGGGTCGGGATCCTGTCGTACGGCAAGCGCCCGAGCCCGGCCGAGCTCTGGCGCTGGCTCAAGGTCGCCTGAGAGGGGTCCGCCGCCGGCGGGCCGCGACTAGGGCATGAAGGTGTACGCGATGTAGATCTCGGAGGGCACCGGCACGCCGTTGCACGTGGCCGGCGCGTACTTCCACTCCTTCGACGCCTTCTTGACGTTGTCGTGGAGAACGCCGTGCGCCTGGATGAAGGCGAGATCGTGGATGAGTCCGTCCGTTCCCACCTCGGCGAGGGCGATGACCGTCCCGAACTTCCGCCTGGCTTTCGCGTAGGTGTCGACGCCCGCATCCTTCTTCGTGACCAGACTGGGAGGCACCGGCGTCTCACACGCCGGCCACCGGTCGGCGCCGGCCGCCGCCGCGAATCCGTCCTCGGTCTGAGCGCCCGAGTCGGCGACCAGTTCCACCACGGTCGCCTCGACCGCGAGCTCCTTCCCCTCGAAACAGCGCATCGTCTTCGGATACGCCTTGGCGCCGAGCGCGACCTGACCCTCGTACTCGAAGCGCGGCAACTCCTTGCCGTAGTCGGCGGAAAGCAGAGCGCCGGTGTCGGCGTCGAAACAGAGCGTCGCCCGGCTGTCCTTCCAGGGTCCCACCTCCGGGACCTTCGCTCGCCCCGCGATGTCGCGTTGCCAGAGCGCGGCGGTGGGCCCGGTCTCCACGCAGGATGCGGGCCTGCCTCCCACGGTCTGCTGCGAGATGCTCCTGACGGTCCCCCCCGGCGCCAACCTCAAGTGCGACGCGACGTCGAGCAGTTGCGACACCTCGTGGAAACGGAACGGCTTGTCGATGACGTTGCGCTTGCGCCAGGCCTGGCCGTCGGTCAGGCCGGTCATCTCCATGTAGCCGGGGAAGCGGACCACCTCGAAGGACTGCGAGGGTGGCGCCGCCAGGAACAGGACCTCGCCCTCCCGCGTGCCGTCCACGAGGCCGAAGAGCTTGACGTGGACGCGCAGGCGGAACCGCCCGGTGTCCGGGGCGAGCAGGTTCTCGAGCTGAGCGGCGCGGGCGATCAGCGCGACCCCGCGTTGCTGCTCGTCGCCGGCGCCGGGTGCGGGCGCCGCGCTCAGGACGGCGATTCCTGCGAGAACGACGAGGGTGGGCCAGGCCGGGCGCAGAGCCGACGGCCCAACGACGGTTCGTGACCTCATGGCGGGCCTCCCATCTCAAATGGACCTTGTGCCGACAGTATGAGCCCGCCGAAGCCCAAGCGCAACCGGGTTGGCGGCGGTCCGGGCCCCGGAGCCCGGCCTCCTCGACCCACGATCCACGATCTACGTCGTCGCTGTTCCGGAGCCCGGTGCCCGGAGCCCGGACCCCGGCCTCAATCCACCGTCAACGTCTTCGACAGGTTGCGCGGGTAGTCGGGGTCCATCCCTCTGGCGACCGAGAGGTAGTAGGCGAGGAGCTGAAACGGCACCGCGCCGGCGACGGCGTACTCGAGGTCGGAGCCGGCCGGCAGGGGGACGAACTGCGACGCCTCGGCCTGCAGCTGCGGGTTCGGGGCCGCCAGCACCACGGCGAGGCCGGCGCGGCACGTCACCTCGGTGACGTGGTTGGTGAGCATCTCGGCGCCGGAAGGCGGGGCGGTGAAGAACACCGGCGTGCCGCGCTCGACCATCGCGAGCGGGCCGTGCTTGAACTCCGACGAGTACAATCCCTCACACGGCAGCCCGGTGACTTCCTTGCACTTGAGCGCGCCCTCGAGGGCGACGCCGTGACCGACGCCGTAGCCGAGGATGAAGAGCCGGTCGCAGGCGGCGAACTGCTGCGCGAGGCTCGCCATCGCCGCATCGGTCCTGGCGATCGCGCGCTCGATCCAGGCCGGCGCCGCGTCCAGCTCCTCGACCGGGTGCCCCCCCACGGCGGCGGCGAGCGCGATCAGCGCGATCACCTGGTTGGTGTACGTCTTGGTGGCGGGGACGGAGATCTCCCAGCCGCAGGCCAGCGGCAGGTAGACCTGCACCTTGCGGGTCATCGTCGAGCCGAGGACGTTGATGAGGCCGAGCGGGGTCACACCCCTCGGCGTCGCGAAGTTGATGGCGTTGAGCACGTCCTTCGTCTCGCCGCTCTGGGAGACGTACAGCGCCGCATCGCCGGGCCGCAGCGCCGCGCCGAACTGCTCCTGGAACTGCTGCGGCAACACCGGGACCGCGAGCGTGCCGGCCAGGCGCGACCAGAAAGTGGAGCCGACCACGCAGGCGTGGTACGAGGAGCCCGATCCGACGAGGAACACCCGCTGGGCGCGGCGCAGCGTCTCCACCATGCGCGGCAGGTGCTCGGAAGCCTCGAGCAGGTGGAGCAGCGCCCGCGCCGTGGCGGGCTGCTCGTGGATCTCCTTGAGCATGAAGTGGTCGAAGCCGCCCTTCTCGGACGAGCCCATCCTTTCGTCCGCCTGCTTCGGCGGGCGGATCACCTCGCTCCCGTCGGAGACCTTGAACAGGCGGGCACGGTCGGGCTCGAGCACGGCCATCTCGCCGTCCTCCACCGGGATGACGGTGCGCGTGAGCGGCAGGATCGAGGGCAGGTCGGAGGAGCAGCAGGTGAAGTCGGGGCCGATCCCGACGACGAGGCCCGAACCCTTCTTCACCGCCACCAGCCGGTTGTGCTCGCGGTCGGTGACGACGAAGGCGAAGTCGCCGGCGAGGTCGTCGTACGCGGCGCGGACCGCCCCGGGGAGGTCGAGGCCGCGCTTGACGTGGCGCTCGACGGCATGGACGCAGGACTCGCCGTCGTTGGTGCCGCGCACGGTCATCCCCTCGGCCATGAACTGGCGGCGTAACTCCGCGTTGTTGACCACGTTGCCGTTGTGCGCGCCGACCATCGTCGCCTCGGAGTCGAGGTGCGGCTGGGCGTTGGGGACCGAAGGCGCGCCGAACGTCGCCCAGCGCAGCTGCGTGATGCCGCGCAGGCCGGCCAGCTCAGCGAAGCGCAGCTTGTCCGCCACCTCCTGCACGCGGCCGACGTCCTTGCGCAGGTCGATGCGGCCGCTCGCCTCCACGGTCGCGGCGCCGACCGAGTCGTAGCCGCGATAGGCGAGCCGCTTCGCGGCCGCGGTCAGGGTCTCGCCGAGAGGGCGCTCGCTCGCGCAGACGATGCCGAAGATGCCGCACATACCAACCTCCGATTCTCGAGCCGACGGGTCCTTCCGCCGCGTCCCGGAACCGGGCGCCGCCGCGGGCGCACCATTGTAGCGCCGGGGCCAGACCTCGCCGTGACGACGGCCGGAAGCGGTTGCGGTAGAGTGCCGCCATGAACACGAACGACGGACGCCAGCACGCCATCCTGCGGCAGATCGCCCACCGCGTCATGCGCGAACGGGGACTCGAGCCGGACTTCTCCCCCGCGGCGCTCGCCCAGGTCGCCGGGCTGGCCGCGGCGGCGCCCGCGGGCGACGGCGCGCGCGACCTGCGCGCCCTGCCGTGGTGCTCGATCGACAACGACGACTCGATGGACCTCGACCAGCTCTCGGTCGCGCGCCGGGCGGACGGGGGTACGGAGCAGGTGCTGGTCGCGGTCGCCGACGTGGATGCCCTGGTCGGCAAGGGGTCGGCGGTCGACGCGCACGCCCGCACGAACACGACCTCGGTGTACACGGCGGCGGAGATCTTCCCGATGCTTCCGGAGAGGCTCTCGACCGATCTCACCTCGCTCGCCGACCGCCAGGACCGCGCCGCGGTCGTGGTCGAGATCACGGTGGGCGCCGACGGCGCGCTCGCGGGCTCGGACGTGTACCGCGCCGTCGTCACGAACCACGCCAAGCTCGCCTACGACGCGGTGGCGGCGTGGCTGGAGGGCGCCGGCCCGGCCCCGGCGGCGCTCGCCGCGGTGCCCGGCCTCGACGCCAACCTCCGGATGCAGGACGCCGTCGCGCAGCGGCTGCGCGAGTCGCGACACGAGCACGGCGCCCTCGACCTGCAGACGATCGAGGCGCGCCCGGTGTTCGAGGCGGGCGAGATCTCGGACCTGCGCCCCGATGAGCGCAACCGGGCGAAGGAGCTGATCGAGGACCTGATGATCGCGGCCAACGGCGTGACCGCGCGATTCCTCGCGGCGAAGGGAGTTCCGTCGCTGCGTCGGGTCGTGCGCACGCCCAAACGCTGGGAGCGCATCGTGGAGGTGGCGGCGCACTTCGGCGAGGCGCTGCCGGCGCAACCCGACGCCAGGGCGCTGGCCTCCTTCCTCGCCAAGCGGCGGGCCGCCGACCCGCTGCGCTTCCCCGACCTCTCGCTCACGGTGATCAAGCTGCTGGGCGCCGGCGAGTACGTCGTCGAGCGGCCGGGCCAGGACGCGCCCGGCCACTTCGGCCTCGCGGTCAAGGACTACACCCACGCCACCGCGCCCAACCGGCGCTTTCCCGACCTGATCACGCAGCGCCTGCTCAAGGCCGCGCTCGGCGGCGCGCCGCCGCCGTACGCCGACGCCGAGCTCGCCGAGCTGGCGACCCACTGCACGCAGCAGGAGGACGCCGCCAACAAGGTCGAGCGCCAGGTGGCCAAGTCGGCCGCCGCCATGCTCCTGGCGGGGAAGATCGGTCAGGAGTTCGACGGCATCGTCACCGGCGCCTCCGAGAAGGGAACGTGGGTGCGCGTGTTCCAGCCGCCGGTCGAGGGGCGCGTGATGCGCGGGTTCGAGGGGGCGGATGTCGGCCAGCGCCTGCGCGTCCGTCTCGTGCGCACCGACGTCGAGCGCGGCTTCATCGACTTCGAGCGCGCGTAGCGGGGAGCCTTCTCCGCCGTTGCCAGGTGGTACTATCGCGATCGTGGTACGCCGGCCTTCCTCCCCGTTCTCGTGCGCAGCCCGCAGGCCCGCCCGCAGGGCGACGGCCGGGCCGACCGCACCGCTCGCGGGCGGCGACGCGGCGGCGCTTGGCCTCCCGTCGTCCGCGGTGCTCGCAGCGAAGGGTGACCGGAGATGAGCGACCGAGCCGCCCCCCGGAGCGGACCGGCGAAGATCCTCATCGTCGACGACGAGCGCGACATCGTGGAGTACCTGTCCATGGCCCTCGAGGACGCGGGGTTCAAGGCCGCCGGCCTCGCGGGCACGCAAGGGGCTCTCGAGTGGATCGCGGCGGAGCGACCCGATCTGGTCCTGCTCGACGTGATGATGCCCGGCCACACCGGCCTCTCCCTCTACCGGGCGATGCGCGAGGGGGAGGCGACGAAGCGGATCCCCGTGGTCATCATCAGCGGCTACGCGCGGAAAGAGGATGTTGCCAAGATGGGCCTGGGCGAGCTGGAGTCGGGAGGGCTGCCTCCACCCGACGGGTACCTCGAGAAGCCCATCACGGTGCCCACGTTGCTCGCCACCCTACGGAGGCTTCTGGAGCGCGATGAGATCCGCAGCGGAAAAGAGTGAGGTCCGGAGGCTGCTGAGCGACCGGCTCTTCGACCTGGCGCCGGTCATGATGGTGGCGCTGGACGCCGAGTTCCGGATCGTGGAGGCGAACGCGGCGTTCGCCCGGCTCTTCGGCGAGTGGGAAGGCAAGCGCTGCTACGAGCTCATGAAGGGGCGCCAGACGCAGTGCGAGCAGTGCCAGGTGTCGCTGACCTTCGCCGACGGCAAGGCCCGGCTGTGCGACGAGCTCCTGACCGTCGCCCGCGACACCATCTCCCAGTTCATCGTGCGCGTCGCCCCCCTGGCGGAGCCCGGAACCGGCGGCCCGTTCCTCCTGTGGATGGCTTCGAAGGTCAACGAGGCCAGCATCCTGCAGCGCGAGAACGACATCCTCTTCGAGGGGGTGCCGTGCTACGTGACGGTCCTCGACCGGGACCTGGAGGTGATCCGCGCCAACCGCCGCATGCGCGACACCTTCGGGAAGGCCCCGGGCAAGAAGTGCTGGGAGGTCTACAAGCGCCGCGACCGCCCTTGCCGGAAGTGCCCGGCCCTTCTGGTCTTCGAGGACGGCCAGGAGCACACGGCGGAGCAGGTCGGGGTCACCGCGAACGGCGAGGCGGCGCACTACATCGTCACGGCGTCGCCGCTCTCCCGCGAGGGCGGCTCGCCGAGCGGGAAGGTCAACTTCGTCATCGAGATCGCCACCGACGTCACGCACCTGCGAACGCTCGAGCGCGACAAGATCGAGGCCGAGCGCCTCGCGGCGGTCGGTCAGACCGTGGCCGGCCTCGCGCACGGGATCAAGAACATCCTCATGGGCGTGGAGGGCGGCATCTACGTCATGGAATCGGGGATGCGCAAGAGCCAGATGGACCGGGTGGACCGGGGCGTCCAGATGCTCAAGCGCAACGTCGAGAAGATCTCGTCGCTGGTGAAGAACCTGCTGAGCTTCTCCAAGGGCCGGGAGCCCCACGTGACGGTCGTGAACCCCAACGCCCCGGCGCGCGAGGTCCTGGACCTCTACTCGGCGATGGCCCACCAGGCCGGCGTCGCCTTGGAGGGCGTCCTGCAGGACGGTCTGGCGCCGGCCGCGATGGACGCGGAGGGAATCCACGCGTGCCTCACCAACCTCGTCTCCAACGCGGTCGACGCGTGCCTGGCCAGCGAGAAGAAGGACCGCAAGGTCGTGCTCACGACCTCGGAGGCCGACGGGGCGCTGGTGTACGAGGTGGCCGACAACGGCTGCGGCATGGACTACGAGGTGAAGAAGAAGATCTTCACGACGTTCTTCACCACCAAGGGGGCGGGAGGCACGGGCCTCGGTCTGCTCACATCGCGAAAGATCGTGCAAGAGCACGGCGGCACGATCCTGGTAGAATCGGACCCGGACAAGGGCACAAAGTTCCGCATCGTCCTGCCGCGCGATCGGCTCCCGGCCGTGACGAACGTCGGCGCGGCGGCGGCCGCGGGTCCGAAGGAAGGAGCACCACGTGGCGAAACCCGGTGAGAAGCGCGTTCTGGTGGTCGACGACGAAGAGGACGTGATCGTCTTCCTGTCGATGGCCCTCGAGGATGCGGGGTTCCAGACCGATTCGGCCCGCAGCGTCGACGAGGCCCTCGAAAAGGTCAAGGCCGCGCCCCCGGATTGCGTTTCCCTCGACATGGTCATGCCCGGCAAGTCCGGCATCGTTCTCTTCCACGAGCTGCACAAGAACCCGGCGTGGTCCAAGATCCCCGTCCTGTTCGTGACCGGCCACGCCAAGGACGAGAGGGTCAAGGGCGAAATGGACGCGGCCGCGTCCCTCGCCGAGAGCACGATGTCGGGTCCGGCCACGTACCTGGAAAAGCCCGTGACCGCCGAGAAGTTCGTCCTGGCGGTTGCGGCGGCGGTGGGCGTCGAGCTGCCCGAAGGCGGGGAGAGCGAACCCTCGCCGACGGACATGCGGAGCGAGCTCGACCGGTTGGCCCGCACGGCCGACCCCGAGGTCCTCGCTCAAGCGCTGCGCCTGCTCAGGTCCAAGTCCTGACGGCGGCAGGGGCGCGGCGCCCGGCGCCCGCGGCCGGTGCCGCCGCCGCGGCGGCGGCGGGGGTCAGGCCGGTTTCAACGCCGGTTCGGCGTCTCCCACCAGGCGCTTGACCTCGGCGAGCAGCTCCTCGGGTTTCACGGGTTTCTCCAGGTACCCTTCGGGCGGGGGGACCTGGGAGCGGGACGAGATGAACTGCCTGAAGTCGTGCGCCACCCCGGTGACGATGACCACGGGGATCCCCTTGAGTGCGCCGTCCTCCTTGAGTTGCCGGTAGGTCTTCACGCCGGTCATCTCGGGCATGGTGATGTCCAGGGTGATG
Organism: Acidobacteriota bacterium; assembly: GCA_004298115.1. Lineage (GTDB taxonomy): Bacteria > Acidobacteriota > Thermoanaerobaculia > Thermoanaerobaculales > Thermoanaerobaculaceae > RBG-13-68-16. The sequence continues at coordinate 15,501 of SCRJ01000052.1, read as the reverse complement.
AGATCGGGGCGGCCCTTCCTGATCTGCTCCATGGCCTCGTCGCCGTTGGCGGCCTCCAGCGTGTCGTAGCCCGCGTCCTTGAGGACGGCGCTGAGGTAGGTCACCACGTCCGGCTCGTCGTCCACCACCAGGATCCTCTTGCTCATGCGCACCTTCTCTCTCAGTGCCACTCCCAGTCGATGAAACCGGGCTTGGCGTCCACCATGCAGTTCACGATGAGCTCCACGAGCCCGCCGTACAGGATCCTGTTCTTGTTCCACAGGTCGTAGTAGGCGAGCATGTCGCGGAACTGCCCCTTGCAGTTGCTGCACGGGGCGCAGATGTACTTGTTGATGGAGGGATCCATGCATTCGGCGAAGGCGTTGAGGACCTGCTCCATCTTCTTCCGCCCGGAGACGTGGAAGCGCCAATCCTGGAAGTTGTTCCCGCTCATGATGGCAAAGCCCGAGCCGCCGCCGCAGCAGTAGTTGTCCACCCCGTGCGGTTCCATCTCGCGGAACTGGGGGCAGATCTTACGGACGATCTCGCGCTGCGGCTCCACCACGCCCATGAGGCGGACCAGGTTGCAGGGGTCGTGGAGGGTGACGGGGAAGGCGTTCCGGCTGGGGTCGAGCTTGAGGCGGTCGTTCATGACGATGTCCCGCAGGAGCGTCATCGAGCTCTCCCGGGGGATGTTCAGGTCGCCGGTGAGGACACGGTCGGCGATGACGGAAAGGGCCTTGTGCGCGTGGCCGCACTCTCCCAGCACGATCTTCTTCACGCCGAGCTTCTTCGCCGCCTGCGCGTGCTTGATCGCCACCCTGGCGAACTGGGCGTCGTCGTACCAGAGCCCGTAGTTGATCGAGTCGTAGCCCGCCAACTCGGAGGAGAGGGTCCACTTGATGCCCGCCGCGCTCAGGATCAGGGCGAAGGCGCCGGGGTTCTCGGGCCACGCCAGGATCTCCCCCGCGTTGTGGATCAACAGGACGTCCGCGCCTTCCACGTCCCACGGGGTCTCCACCTTGATGCCGGTGCGGTCCATCATGTCCTCGTCGATGAACTCGATGTTGTCCTTTACGACGAGGGAGCTCATGCCGGTCGAGGACCCCACCTTGAGCTGGAGGACGGAGCCGTTGTCGTGGCACTCCTTGGCGTTGATGCCCAGCTCCTGAGAGAACACCTTGCGCAGCTCGTGGGCGACCAGGCCGTTGTCGGCGCCGATGGGACAGGTCTGGGCGCACCGGCGGCACAGGTTGCACCGGTACGCGAGCTCCGCGAGGCGCGCGACTAGCGGCCAGTTGACGTCGATGTCGCCGTGCTGCCAGGCCGAGAGCACGCCGCCGTGCTTGACGCTCTTGAAGTAGAGCCGGCGGACGATCTCGGACCGGAAGGTCGGACGGTACAGCTCGTTCTCGCCGCTCGCCTCGTAGATGTGGCAGGCGTCGGAGCAGGTCTGGCACTTGGCGCAGTGCTCCATCGAGAGGACCAAGGGCTGCAGGAACGTCCAGTTGTTCTCCTTGGTGAAGAGCTTGTCCAGGCCGGCGAGGAACTTCTTGACCAGCTCGTCCTCGTCCTCCCGCGTCTTGGGTTGGGGGATGTTGATGGCGCAGGTGTCGTCGAGCCCGCACTCCACCGATCCCGTGACCTTGTCGGAGAGAACCGCCCAGGCGTGGTCTTTCTCGGGCGCCTCGAGCGGGTACGGCAACGGCATGAGGTCCTGGTTCTCGAGGTGCGCGAGGGGCTTCCTGTCCCTGCGGGACATGTCGGTGAGCTTGATCCGGTCCTTCATTTCTTCGCCCCTTCCCAGGGGTTGGTGGTGGCGATGTCCGCCCAGGTCCTCGTGCCGTCGGCCCCCACGTGGGCCGCGGACCAGGTGGGCCGGTAGGTCAGGTATTCCGCGAGCTTCGCCTCGATCGTGCTGCCCCGGAGGTTGACCTGGTCGTTCCAGCGCACGGAGTGGTAGGTGAAATACTTGCCCACGAAGTGCGCCATGTGGGTCAGGGGAATGTACGCGGCCAGGAGCGCGCAGAGCACGATGCCGGCGGCGAGGAGCCCGGGCACCTGGAGCGCCCAGTCGAAGGTCAGCACGCCGCGGACGAGGGCGACCAGGCTCGGGTCCCCGGGCGCTCGCAGGAGGACCCCCGCGGTCAGGACCCCGAACGCGGCGACGAAGAACAGCAGGTTGAAGATGTCGCCCGCGGTCGTGTAGGTCTTCAGGTCGGCGTCGGTGAGCCGCCGGTGGAGAAGTCCCAGGGCGCCGAACAGGGCGAGAAGCATGCCCGCGACACCGGACAAGGCATAGACCCATTGCAGGGTCGTTCCCACGGGCCCCGCCACGAGGGCCGGGGAGGCGAGGCTCGCGAGCGCCGCGGCGAGCACCAGGCCGCACGTTCCCGCCAGCATGTAGAGCCCGAAGTGGAACGGGAACGAGCGGTACCAGAGCTTGCGGTTGTGCTCGCGAAGGGCGTTGAGGAAGAGCATCTCGGGGACCATGACCCGCAGCTCGCCGGCCAGGTTGTAGCGGTGCTTGTGGGTCCACCAGTCCTTGTCCTCGAAGTACGACCCCCCGTGCTTCACCTTTTCGGGATCCTCGTGGGGCACCGGGTAGAGTTCCCAGCGCAGGTGAATCGGGGTCCGCGCGTACATCCACGCTCTGGCGGCGGTGGCCACCGCGAAGACCGCGGCGCCCGCCCAAAGTGCCACGTACACGACGACGCTCATCCTGCCACCTCCCGTGATTGACGTCGGATGCGATCGAGGCTCAAGTCATTCGACATGCGATGCCTTTCACAACCGGCGCAAGGATAGCGCGTTTGCGCGCGGCCGGCGAGGGAGGGTCGATCGTGGGTCGTGAGTCGGGCAAGGCCGTGGAGAGTGGAGGAAGAAGGCACGCGGGAAGAGGAAGAGGGGAAAAGGGACGAGGGAGTGCGGAGACCCGACCCTTTGCCCTTTGCCCCTTTCCCCTCGTCTCGCCAGGGCCGCGGGGGTGGGACTACGAGGCGCGCTTGAGCACCGTGCACACCGACGCGCAGATCGGCCCGCCGATGTTGAACGTCGCGGCGACCTTGGCGTTGGGCACCTGCAGCTCGGGCGGCACCTTGCCGAGGAGCTGCCACGCCGACCAGCCGATCATCGCGACGCCGGTGGCGCCGATCGGGTGGCCCTTGGCGATGAGCCCGCCGGAGGTGTTGATGCCGCACTCGCCGCCGACGGCCGCCTTGCCGTCCACCCAGTACTGCGCGCCCTTCCCGACGGGCGCCTTGCCCAGCACCTCGGCTGCGATCGCGGCCATCACCGTGAAGCAGTCGTGCACCTCGGCGACGTTGACGTCGGCCGGGGTGGCCCCGGCCATCGCGTACGCCTTGCCCATCGCGGCGTAGGCGGCGGCCGGGCGAAGGACGTCGCGGCCCGCCTTCATGAGCGGGTCGGTCGCCTGCGCGTAGCCGGCGATCTCGACCGCGTCGGCCTTGGCCACGCCGAGGCGCTTGAGGCCCTCCTCGGTGGCGACGATCATCGCGGCGTAGCCGTCGGTGATCTGCGAGCAGTCGTACGTCTTCAGCGGCAGCCCCTCGACGACGTAGCGGTTGATCCCCTCGATCTTCATCGCCTGCTCGAGGGTGGGTTGCACCTTCTGCATCTGCGCGTACGGGTTGTACTTGGCGTTGGCGTATTCGTTGACGGCGATCTGAGCGAGGTCCTCTTCCTTGACGCCGTACGTCTTCATGTACAGGTCCATGACCTCGGCGAAGAGGTGCGGGAAGATGAACACCTTCCCGGCGCGCTCGTCGGGGTGCGAGAAGTAGCCCAGCACCTCGCCGATGAGCTTGCCGTCCATCTTGCCGTCGTTGTCTCTCATCTTCTCGTAGCCGACCGCGATCCCGACCTCGCCGTCGCCGACGAGGAGCTTGTGGATCACCGAGAGGATCGCCTGCCCGCCGGTGGCGCAGGCGTTCTCGACCGCGTCGATCGGCTTCGCGGCGAGACCCGGCACCATCGCCATCAGCCCGGAGAGCAGCCCCTGCTTGTTGAGGGAGACGTTGCAGACGGCGCCGACCGAGCCGACGTCCATGGCGGCGGGGTCGGCCTTGATCTCGGCGCACACCTCCTTGACCGCGTTGGCGATGATCTCCGGCGGCTGCATCCCCATGAGCTTGCCGAACTTCGACTGGTGGTAGGCGGCGATATAGACGGGTTTCCTCATGCTGTCCTCCCGGCGGATCGTGACCGCGCCGATACGCTGCGGCGCACGGTCGACCCGCCCATCATAGCGTGACACCGATGCGAGAAAGTCGAGGCACGACCTCACGAACCGCTCCGGCTGCTCGACGACGAGCACATGGCCGCTGCCGGCGACGACCTCGAGCCGCGCGTCCGGGATCGCCGCCGCGAGCGCCCGCGTCTGGGCAAGCGGCATGACGAGGTCGCCCTCGGCGGCGAGCACCAGCACCGGGCACGCGATCCGCCCGAGCACGGGCCGCAGGTCGAGGTCCTCGATCGACGCGAGGAGCTCCGCCGCCGCGGCGAACCACCACGGGGGCAGGAGGGCGATCTGGGCGGCGCGCGCCGCCAGCTCGTCGCGGTGCGCGGCCGCGTACGCCGGCGAGTAGAACGCCGGGACGATGATCTCGCCGACGGACGCCGCCATGTGGCCGGCGGCAGCCTCGCGGCACGCGCGCCCGAGCCCGCCGCCGCCGTCGCGCATGAGCGGCGTGGCGACGCCGGTGGCCGTCGCCGCCACCAGCGAGGCGACCCGGCCGGGGTGGGTCGCGGCGAGCAAGAGGCCGACCTCGGCTCCGAACGACGTCCCGACGACGTGGGCGCGGTCGATCGCCAGCGCGTCGAGGAGATCGACCACGTCGGCCACGTGCCCGTCCAGCGTCCGGTGCGGCGGCTCGTTCGAGCGCAGCTGGCCGCGAAAATCGCAGCGCACGACCCGGAACCGGGCGGCGAGGCCGCCGACGATCGGGTCCCAGGAGGAGATGCTCATCATGCCGCCGTTGAGCAACAGCAGCGGCTCGCCCGCGCCGTCCACCCGGTGCGCGAGCACCGGCTTCCCGGTCACGACGCGTCCCCTGCGCCCTGCTCCTGGGCGCGGGCCCAGCGGGCGGCCAGCTCGCCCTTGACCACCTTGCCGTAGGCCGTGCGCGGCAGCGAGTCCGTGAACACGAACTCTTTCGGGACCTTGAACTTGGCGATACGCCCGGCGAGGAACGCGGCGAGCTCGTCGCCGCCAGGAGCGGGCTCGCCCCGCGGCACCACGAACGCGACCCCGATCTCGCCCCACGTCGGATGGGGGACGCCGATCACGGCCGCGTCCTTGACCCCGGGGTGGAGGAGCAGCTCGCCCTCGATCTCGGCCGGATAGACGTTGACGCCGCCGGAGATGAACATGTCCTTCCGGCGGCCCGCGATGGTGAAGAAGTCGTCCTCGTCGCGGCGGGCGAGGTCGCCGGTGTGGAAGAAGCCCTCGGGGTCCAGCGCAGCGGCTGTCGCCTCCGGGTTGTTCCAGTAACCGCTGCAGACGTGCGGACCCTTGAGCAGGAGCTCACCGACCTCGCCGGTCGGCACCTCGCGCCCCTCGGGATCGACGAGCTTGGCCTCGGTGAACATCATCGGCGTGCCGATCGAGCCCTTCTTGGCAACCGATTGCTCGACCGTCATGGCGAAGCAATTGACCCCGACCTCGGTGAGGCCGTACCCCTGTTTGAACACCACGCCCCACCGCTGGTACGCCTCGATGATGTAGAGCGGCAGCGGCGCGCCGCCGGAGATCAGCCAGCGCACGGAGGAGAGATCGGTCGTCGCGAACGCAGGGTCCTCCATCAGGAGCTTGAAGATCGTCGGGACGGCCATGGCGACGGTGCAGCGCTCGCGCTCGATCGTGCGCCAGATCTCGCCCGGGTCGAAGCCGGCGTGCAGGACGATCGTGCCCCCCGCGGCGAACAGCGGGAGCAGGAACACCGACACGCCGCCGGCGTGGTAGAGCGGGGTGAAGACCGGGGCGACGTCGACGTCCCGCAGCTGCCAGGACATGACGGTGTTGTAAGCGTTCCACGCGATCATCCGGTGGGGGAGCATCACTCCCTTCGGCTTGCCCGTCGTGCCGCTGGTGTAGAGGATGCAGTAGGTGTCCTCGGGAGAGACCGTGGTCCGTGGTCCGTGGTCCGTGGTCCGAGAAAGGAGATCGGCGTACCGGAGGTCGGCCGGGTCGGCGGGGGCGTCGAGGGCGACCCAGTGGTCGAGCTCGACCATCGCCTTGAGCTCGCGGACCGCGGCGGCGAACGCTCCGTCGTAGACGAGGGCGCGCATGCCGGAGTCGCGCACCATGAAGGCGAGCTCGTGCGCGGTCAGACGGGTCCCGAGCGGCACGACGATCACGCCGCTTTTGCCGGCCGCGAAGAAGTTGTCGAGGAACTCGACCCGGTTGTGGGCGAGGATTCCGATGCGATCGCCTTTGGCCAGGCCGAGCCGATGCCGCCAGACGGCGGCGCAGGCGGCCGCGCGGGCGTCGAGCCGGCCGTAGGTGAGCCGCTCGCCGGTCGGGACGAACACCAGCGCGGTCTTCTCCGGCGTCAGCCGCGCGCGCTCGCCGAGCACGTCACCGTGCAGCATCGGACCCTCCCAACCGCCCCGTGGTCCGTGGTCCGTGGTCCGTGGTCCGCCACGTCGCTCCGGGGGTACCCTCGGCGTCTTCAGTCCAGGGACGGCCGGTTGCGAACCCCAACGCCCGGCGAGCGTACCTCGGCGGCGATTGGCGGGGCGGGTCGCCACGGCGCGACATCAAGGTTTGGCTCCCAAGACCTGATGGAGCGCGGCGACGAGTCGGTCGGGGCACTCGACCTGCGGCACGTGGCCGCAGCGGTCGAGGGTGACCAGAGTGGCGTCGGGGAGAGCGGCCTGCATCCGGCGGGCGTAGTCGAGCGGCACCAGGCGGTCCGAGGCGCCCCAGATCAGGCGGACCGGCACGCGCAGCGCCCGTAGCTGGTCGTCGTCAAGGACGAACCCTCCCATGGTGGCCGCGGTGGCGGCGAAGCGGGCAAGCGGGCCCTCGCGCGCCTGGCGCACGATGTCGTCGAGCACCCACGCGGGGATGGGGGGGCTGGCCGGGTCGCGGGTCTGGGCGACGGACTCGCGCGCCTCGCGGCGGTTCTGCGGCAGCACGCGCGCGCTCAGGTTGCTCCCCCGGATCGCCCCGCCGTCGACGCAGACGGCCATCGCGACCCGCTCCGGGTGGCGCTGGGCGACGAGCATCGCGATCCAGGCGCCGAGCGAGTTGCCGACGAGGACGACCTTCTCCCCCGGGGCGACCGCGTCCAGGTCGGCCTCGACGCCGCCGAGGACGTCCGCGATGTCGATCGGCCCCGAGCGCGGTGCGCTGCCGCCGTGGCCGGCGAGGTCGGGGACGACGAGCCGGTGCGACCCGATAAGCTCCGGCACGACCTTGAACCAGGTGCCGGCGTTGTCGCCGGCGCCGTGCAGGAGCACCACGACGGGGCCCCGCCCGCCGACGAACACGGTCTGCTCCCCGGCCGGGGCGGAAACGTGCACCTTCCGCAACCCGGCCGTGCGCAGCGCGGCCCGCGTCTGCCAGGCGAACAGCGTCAGCGGCCGGTACCTGACCATCCACCCGACCCAAACCGCCACCGCTGCGACGGTTGCAAGGACTGCAATCAGCACGATCACCCTCGCACGCATCCGGCCCTCCAGGCCCCGCGCCCGGCGGCGGGTCGTCGGGAAGCAACATGCGCAGCCGACGTGCCGCTGAGTCTTCTTCGGACCACGGTCCACGGACCACGGGTCACGGTCGTCAAGGCATCCGGAACGCCGCTCCCGCCTGGTTGTACCCCACGCCCGAGCCGACCATCACGACCAGGTCCTTCGAACGGATCTTACCCTTCGCGATGGCGTCGTCGAGCGCCATCGGGATGCACGCCGATCCGGTGTACCCCCACCGCTCCATGATCGTGTGGGTCTTTGCCATCGGCAAGCCGAGGTCGCCCATCACCAGCTCGATCGAGGGCTTGCGCACTTGGGTGAAGATGATGAAGTCGATGTCCCCGAGGGCGAAGCCGCCCTCCTTGGCGACCCGCCTGGCCAGGCGGGGCCAACCCTCGTGGTTGATCTCCGGGGGATAGCGGTCGAGGATCTTCACCGTGGTGCGGCCGGCGGTGACCGATTCCACCGTCGCCGGCTCGAACGTGCCGCCCGAGTAGATGCCCCAGTGCCGGTGGTACTCGCCGCCGGCCTGCGACGCGGAGGCGACGAAACCCGGGGTCTCGCGCGGCTCGAGAACCGCGGCGCCGGCGCCGTCGCCGTAGAAGAAGATCATCGGGTCGTTGGGGTCGGTGAGCTTGTGCATCATGTAGACGCCGACCACCAGCACCACCTTGAGGCCCGGGTTGGTGGCGATCATCCCGGCCCCGATTGCGAGACCGGTCGGGAACGAGGCGCACGCGCAGCCGACGTCGAACGTGCCGGCGTTCTTGGCTCCGAGCTTGTGCTGCAGCACGACGGACGTCGCGGGGGTGATGTAGTCCGGCGAGTCGGTGCCGAGGATGATGAGGTCCACCTCCTCGGGCGTGCGTCCGGCGCGCTCGAGCGCCTGCCGGGCGGCCGGCAGGGCGACGTCGGACGTGGCCCAGTCGTCGGGCGCCCACCAGCGGCTCATGATCCCGCTCGATGCTTCCATCTTGTCGACGAACTCGGGCACCGCGCCGTCGAAGCGTGTCCGCAGCTCGTCGTTGGTCACCTCGCGTTCGGGCAGGTAGCGCCCGGTCGAGACGATGTTGGCGTATCTGGCCATGGTCACCTCACGTGCCCAGGACGATGCCGCCGTCCACGGAGATCACCGCGCCGTGCACGAACGACGCCGCGTCGGACGCGAGCCAGACGTAGGCGTTGGCGATGTCCTCCGGCTTCCCCATCCTCCCCAGCGGGGTGTGCGCCACCATGGTGTCGATGACTTTCTCCGGCATGGCGGCCACCATCTCGGTGGCGATGAACCCGGGGGCGACCGCGTTGACCCGGATCCTGAACTTGCCCAGCTCCCTGGCCCACGTCTTCGTCATCGTGATCAGCCCGCCCTTGGTTGCGGCGTAGTTGGTCTGCCCGAAGTTGCCGTACAGGCCGACCACCGACGACGCGGAGAGCACCACACCGCCCCCGCCCTTGATCATGTGCGGCACCGCCGCCCGCGTGCACACGAACACGCCCTTCAAGTTCACGTTGATGACGGCGTCCCACGCCTCGTCGGTCATGACGGACGCGACGGCACCGTCCTTGACCTTGACGAGCTGGGCGTCGCGCACGATCCCCGCGTTGTTGACGAGCACGTCGATGCGGCCCCACCGGGCGATCACGGCGGCCGCCGCCTCGGCCACGGCCGCGCCGTCGGCGACGTTGACCTTGGCGAAGAGCGCCTCGCCGCCCGCCGCCTGGATCTCCGCGGTGAGCTCGTCGGCCTTGCCGTCGCTCACGTCCCACGCGGCGACCTTCGCGCCTTCCTGGGCGAAGCGCCGCGCCGTGGCGCGGCCGATCCCGGCGGCCGCTCCGGTCACGATGGCCACTTTCCCCTTCAGCCCTGTCTCGATCGACACACGTCCCTCTCTTTCCCTTGGGGAGTTCTGAGGTCGGATCCCGGACCCCGGACCCCTGACCCCGGTTCTTTCGGGGGCAGGGTGGGGGCTCGGACCCCGGATCCCTGACCCCGAATCGCTGTCTCTAGAACGACCAGCGCAGCCCGAGCTGGATCTCCCGGCCGGGCAACGTCGCGGTGTACTTCCCGAACGCGGGGTTCGCCACGTACGCGGTGGCCGGGTTCGTGATCGTCGGTCCGTTCAGGTACTGGCCCGCGTTCACCGAGTTGACGTCGTAGTTGACGGTGTTGAACACGTTGAACGCCTCGGCGATGACCTCGAGTCGTCCGGCCGAGTGGAGCGCGATCGCCTTGGTGAGGCGGAGCGAGAGCTGGCGGAACGGCGGCCCGCTCTCGTCGTTGCGCTTGACGCCGGCGGGGCGGTCGGAGTTCTTGCCGTCGCCGTTGTAGTCGTAGCCGAGGCGGTGCGTCCACGGCTGGCCGGAGCCGTACTCCGCGATCGGCGCGATCGTGAGGTCCCACGGCAACCGGAAGATGCCCGAAACCACGACGTGGTAGCGCTCGAACGAGCGGGAGTATCCCCACTCACCCTCGGGGTTGGCGGGGTCGTTGGGGTACCCGTACGGGAACTCGGGGCTGAAGTCGTCGGAGAGGTTCTTCTTGTCGGCGACGGTCAGCGACGCCGTGACGAGGTGGCCGCCGGCGAGGGTGCCGTTGAGGCTGAGCACGAGCGCCTTGTACTCGGAGTGGCCGTCGTTGGTGTAGGTGTTGATCTGGTCCCACGCCGGGTTCGGGCGCGTGTGGGTGGCGTTGCCGCTCCAGTTCTTGTCGCGGACGAAGATCTCGTCGTGGCCCTTGACGTAGATCGCCTCGGTGTCGAAGAAGATGGCCGGGCCGAGCCGCGTCGTCCAACCGATCGTCGCCTGGTCGGCGTAGGGGTTCTTGAACGTGGTGTCGAGGAGCGTGATCGCGGTCTTGAGCGGCATGCCCGTGGTCGCGGGGTGTGCCGGGTCGAGGGCCGGGAAGAGTGCGGCACACACGGCCGGGTCGGTGATGCCGTACGACGGACACAGAGACCAGTAGAGGGCCCCGTTGACGCGGGTGTGCAGGATGCGGCCGGTGATCCCGTTCTGCTGCAGCTCGGTGAACGCGGGTATGAGCAACATGCGGCCGGTGAAGCGGCCGACGCCGCCGCGCACGACGTTGGCGCCGTCGCCGGCGACGTCCCACGAGAAGCCGAGACGCGGCTGGAAGTTGTTGGTGTCGCGCTTGCGGCCGTTGGGGACCAGCGGATGGTGGAAGTCGGGGTTGTTGCCGTCGGTGTCGAGGTCATAGCGCAGCCCGTAGCTCAAGGTGAGGTTCGAGGCCGCGCGCCAGTCGTCCTGGATGAAGGCGCTGTAGAGGTTCGTGGACTTCTTGATGTCGGCCGATCCCACGCCGTACAGGTACGAAAGCGGAATGGCGCGCGTGTCGGTTAGGTAGACGAACGTCCCGTTCTGGAAGGTCGGGATGTCGGAGCGCTCGCTGACGTGCTGCAGCCCGAGGCCCATCTTGACCTCGTGCTTGTCGCTGTAGAGATGCGCGGTGTCGCGGACCTCCCACTCGGTGCCGTCGCCGAGAAGGTTGCCGACCGTGTTGGTGCCGGTCTTGAGGGTGTTCCCGGACGAGAACCACTCCTCGGGCAAGTTGGAGTTCGTCGGCTCCGTGTACTTGCGCTTGCCGACCTGCGCGTAGAGCTCGTTGAGGTAGTTCGGGCTCGGGATGAGCGTGTGCTCGAGGGTGAGGTTCCAGTTGTCGCGGTTGAGCTGCTGCCCCCACGACTCGTCGCTCAGGCCGCCGACGCGGAAGTTCTTCTCGCGGTACTGCTCGTAGACGAGCTTGGCCGTCACGCGTTGGTTTTCCGAGACCGAGTGGTCCACGCTGCCGAACAGCATCGTCTGGTTGAACGGGTGCTTGACGTCCTTCGCCAGCGAGGCGAAGGCGCCGCCCGGCCGGAAGAGCGCGATGTTGTCCTCGTTGACGTATTCGGCGGAGAGGAAGAAGTGCGTCTTGTCCTTGACGATCGGGCCGCCGAGCGAGAACCCGTACTGGCCACGGTCGTACGGGAGGCTCTGCCGCTCGAGCGCACCCTTGGCGCGCAGCGAGTTGGAGCGGTAGTACGAGAACAGCGTCCCCGAGAACTCGTTGGTTCCGGAGCGCGTCACGATCGAGAGCGCGCCGCCGGCGGAGCCGCCGATCTCGGTGTCGAACCGGTTGCTGATCACCCGGAACTCACGGATCGAGTCCTGCGAAAAGCGCGCCCGCGCCAGGCCCAGACTCGGGTCTGTGAAGTCGACGCCGTCGACCATGATCGTGGCTTGCGACGCGTTGCCGCCGGCGCCGATCACCGGGCCGCCGCCGATGAAACGGAAGCCGCCGCGCTCGCGCTCGACGCCGGGGGCGATGAACGCCAGCTTCTGGAAGTCGCGGTCCGGCGTCGGCAGCATCTGGATCTGCTCGGGAACGATGTTGGTCGACGAGTCGGTCTTGACGACGTCGACGAGCGGCTGCTCGGCGATCACGGTGAGCTGCTCGGTCTTCGTCGCCGCCTGCTGCATCGTCGCGTTGACGTGCAGCACCTGGCCGACCCGCACCACCAGGTTGTCCTCGGCGACCGGCACGAAGCCGTCGAGTTCGATGTGGATGCTGTAGGTGCCGGGAGGCAGCGCGGCGAAGCGGGCCAGACCGGCCGCGTCGGTGGGCATCGTGCGGGCGAGGCCGGTCGCCGGGTTCGTGAGCTTGGCCGTCACGCCCGGCAGCGGCAGCTTGCCGGTGTCCGCGACCCGCAGCTCGATCGCCGCGTTGTTGACTTGCGCGATGGCGGGCCCGGCCACGATCAGCCCGGCGAGGCAGACGGCCGTCCAAAAAGCGGCCCGCCACGGCCACGCGCGTTGGTTGGAAAGCGTTCGCATCATCATGGTTGTCTCCTCCTGGGCGTGCGTTGCCCTGATCCGAAAAGAAGTTCCGAGTTGACGGTTGACACTCGAGAATTGTGGTTCGATGGGTTCATGCGCTCGGGCAAGCGGCGGACGGGGCCGTCGTGCGAAAGCCGAATCTGCCTTCGGTGCCCTCGGTTCATCCTTGCTCCTTCTACAAAACGAACGCTCGATATGTTTTCCGAGGCTGACTCTAACCTCACACCCCGGTGGTGTCAAGAGGGGCGATATCAAAGAAGATGGGGTCTCAGGACCGGCACCCGCGATGCTTGCCGTGGTGGCGGCGTCCGGCGCGTGGCGAGCGGGACGCACCGCGCGCGGAGGGCGCCCTCAGAGCGTTGCGGCGGCCCCGCCCGAGAGCGCCCCGTACAGCGCGAGCGCCGCCTCGGCGAGCGCGGCCGGGGTCCATCGCGCCCGGGCCCGCGCGGCCGCGGCGCCACCGGCGGCGCGCCGCTTGTCCGGATCGCGCGCCCAGGCCGCGATCAGCACGGCGAGGGCGGCGGCGTCGGAGGCCGGGTAGACGTCCCCGGTGACCCCGGGTTCGACGAGGTCGCGAACGCCGGGGAGGTCGGCCGCGAGCGCGGGAACGCCGCATCCCGCCGCCTCCGCGATCGCGCGGTGGGCGTGGTCGGAGCCGGCGGCGGGAAAGACGAAGATGTCCATGGCGGCGTAGAGATCCTCGAGCCCGGCTTCGGCGTAGCCCGGAAAGACGAGCCGGCCGGCCACGTCCAACCGGCGAGCGAGCGCGTGCAGCGCCTCCAGGTACGGTCCCTTGCCGATGATCATCCCCCAGACGGCGGGCGCGGCGGCGAGCGCGTGGATGAAGAGGTCGTGGCCGCGACCGCGGTCGAGCTTGCCGATCGTGCCGGCAACCACGGCCTCGGGCGGGACGCCGAGGCGTTCGCGGGTCGCGTCGCGGCCGGCGCCGGGGTGGAAGCGGTCCTCCAGCGCCACGGGCAGGACGCGCGCCGGGACGTCGCGCACCGCCGGCAGCCGGTGGCGCGCCGGGAGCATCCCCGAGTTGGCGAGACCGAGGCCGGCCGCGCCGCGGAACAGCCAGCGGTGGTAGGGGTCGGGCCTGAGGTGGCCGAGGTGGTGGACGCCGCGCACCAGAGGGGTCGCCGAGCCGCCGAGCGCCTGGCGCGCGAGCAGGTGGTCGTGGGGGAGGTGGGCGTGGACGACGTCGCAGCCGGCGGCGAGTTCCCGCACGCGCGCGATCGCGGCGCCGACGTCCGCGAGCGTGCGCTCCTTGGCGAGCGCGGGCCGGCACCACTCGAACCCGCGCAACCGGTCCTCGAGGTTGCGGCCCGGACGGTAGGCGAAGACGCACTCGTGGCCGGCCGCGCGCAGCGCCTCGGCGAGCTGGAGGGCGGTGGCGGCGGCGCCGGTCCAACGGTCGGCGGCGACGAGCTGGAGCACCCGCATCGGGGCAATACTAACTGAGAGCGTCCGGCCGGCAGTCGGCAGCGGCCACACCGGCGACGTTCGGGTCCGTGTCGTGTCGTGGGTCGTGGGTCGGGAGCGGCGTGGGCACCGCCTTCCTTTGTCGTCGTTCCCGCGCACGCGGGAACCCAGGTCGTTGTCGTTGCGGCGGCAAGGCCTGGATTCCCGCTTTCGCGGGCATGACGGCCCGCTTTCGCGACAGTGGTAGCATTCCCGCGGAGGCTGCCATGCCCGTCGATCCGCAGCTTTTGGAGATTCTCGTCTGCCCGGCGTGCAAGGCGGACCTGGAGCCGGTCTCGATGCCGCCGGAGACCTGCGCCATGTTGGTGGAGCGCTACCGCGAGAAGTTCCGCGACGAGACGCCGCGTGTCGAGGACGGCCTCCGGTGTTCGACCTGCCGGCGGGTCTACCCGATCGTCAGCGATATTCCGGTGATGCTGGTCGACGAGGCGCTCCCCGCGGAGGGGTGAGGGGCGTTGGGGGAGCGAGCCTCGCTTCGCCCCGGTCGTGCGCGGACCCTGGCCGCGGGCGCCATCGTGGGAGCCGCCGCCACCTCGACGCGCCTGGGGATCGCCAACCCGTTGCTCGTGATCGGGGGAATCGCCGCGTGGCGGGCGTGGCGCGCGGGCGAGCTGCGCGGGCGTCCCCACGCCCGCAGGCTGCTGCCGCCGCTCGTCTTGTTCGCCGCGGCCTCGCTGGCCTCGGCGGTGTTCTCCCTCGATCCGTTGGACAGCTTCGACAAGCTGCCTCGCCTTGCGGTGCTCCTGCTGGTGCCGCTCTCGGCCGCCCTCATCGATGAGGTGTGGTGGAGGCGGCTGGTGGCGAGCGTGGCGGTCGCGACCACGATCCTGGCGGTGTGGGGACTCGTCCAGTACGCCCAGGGCTTCAACGACCTCGAGCACCGCATCACCGGGCCGTTGTCGCACTACATGTTGTTCGCGGGGTGGGTGTTGTTGGGGGTGGTGGTCGTGCTCGCCGAGCTGTTGCTCAACCCGGGCCGGCGCATCTGGCTGCTGCTGCCGCCCGCGGTGCTCGGGACCGTCGCCCTGCTGCTGTCGTACACCCGCAACGCCTGGGTCGGCCTCGCCGCCGCTCTGCTGTTGCTCGCGGCGGTCTGGAGCCGGCGCCTCCTGCTGCTCTACCCGGTGGCGGCGCTGGCGCTCTGGCTCGTCTTCCCGCACCCGGTGCTGGACCGGGTCGTCTCGGTCTTCGACCTCAAACAGGCCTCCAACTACGACCGCGTCTGCATGACGCTCTCGGGGTTCCAGATGATCCGCGACAATCCGATCACGGGCGTCGGACTCGACATGGTGGCGCGGATGTATCCGCTGTACCGGCGGGACGACGCGCCGCGCTGGCGCGTCCCCCATTTGCACAACAACGTCATGCAGATCGCGGCGGAACGCGGCCTGCCGGCGCTGGCCGCCTACCTCTGGCTGATCGGTGCGTTCCTGGCGACGACGTGGCGCGCGCTGCCGCGCCTTTCGGGGCGGGGCCGTGCCGCGGTGG